>JAFNAB010000075.1 GCA_017859955.1 Holophagaceae bacterium | reverse complement strand
GGGATCGGGTTGGGAGTCGGCATCGCGGGCGGGGGTGCGGCCTTGGGCAACACGCCCAGGGGCGCCAGTCGTCGGGAGGGCCCCGAAAGGGCGTTGGACCAGACGGAAACCAGGAAGGCCACCACGAGCAGGGTGGCCATCTGGAGAATGAGGCGGGGCGTGGATTGCATGGAGAGTCTGGTCTGGGGGATGAGGGAAGGCGTGGAACGGACTTCTATCCTTTCGCAAGCACCTAGGAAAAGATAGGCCGGATGCCACTTTTGCAAGTGGACTTCTCTGGGGGCCTGAAGTGTGGACACTCTAGCTATGCGTGTCCTCTCCCTTGCCTTGACCCTTTTCTTTGTCATGGATCCCTTTGGGAACCTGCCGGTGGTGCTGAGCCTGCTTGCCCCACTGAGTCCGGCCCGGCGTCGCCGGGTGATCGTCCGGGAGTCCTGTTTCGCCCTGGTGCTGCTGGTGGCTGGCTATCTGGCGGGACCCCGCTTCATCCAGTTGCTGGGGGTGGACTCCGTGGACCTGACCATCTGCGGTGGGGTCGTCCTGGGGATCATCGCCCTGCGGCTGGTCTTTCCGCCGGAGGACAAGGTGGGTGGAAAGGAAATAAAAGATGAGCCATTTATTGTACCTTTGGCCATTCCCCTCATGGCCGGGCCTTCCGCCCTCGCCACGGTCATGATCATGTCGGCCCAATCCAGCGCCCAGCCCTGGGTGGGTCTGGGCATGATGGCCCTGGCCTGGTTCGCCATGGCCTTCCTGCTCTTCCTCGGGGTGGCCCTGGGGGGGCTTATTCCCACCCGTCTCCTGATGGCCATGGAAAGACTGGCGGGTCTACTCCTATCGGTGATCGCCATCCATATGGTCATGACAGGGATCCGCACCTACCTGGTGGCGGGGCGCTGAGCCGCAGCACCGTAATCGGTGGGCATTGATGTATTGGTCCGGCTCCTAAAGGACGACCTTCCGCCGTGCCCCCTTGGGAGGCCGCTCCAGTTCCCGGAGGGCCTTGCGCCAGGCCAGCAGGTCCAGCCCCGTGCCGATGACCACGGCCACCAGGGGGGCCAGGGTGCCATCGGCGAAGGCGGGCAGGGGGGTGATCTCCACCCGGCGGTCCGCCACCTGAAAGGCCCAGCGGTCGCTGCCATCGTTGCGCTTGGCCCAGCCGTCGAAGGCCGCTACCCCCTTGGCCCGAAGCAGTTCACCCTGGCCGGCGGGGCGCAGGAAGAGTTCCTCCAGGGCGGCGGGGTCTACCGGGTGGTCCCAGCGCACGGTCATGGAGCGGGCATCGGCGAAGCTGTGACCTTCCCGGGCCGCCATTCCCTCGGGAAGGCTGCGGCGATCCCCCAGCCAGGGGTCCGGGCCATCGGCGGGGGCTTCCCCCATGCGGGTGCGCTGGATCAGATGGTCCTTGAAGCGCCCCCGGATCTCCCCCTCCCAGGCCATGGCCAGGCTGGGATCCAGATCGGCCTTGCTGACGTAGACGAGGCTGGCCAGGGCGACCTGGCGCTGGACCAGGTCCCGCTGGGTGAGGTGGTGGAGGGGGGTGAGGCAGCTGATCACCGTCAGGCACCCAGCCAGCACGAGCCGGTCCTGGAGGGAGGCCTCGTTTTCGAGGTCCACCAGATCCGTGGGATCGGCCAATCCGGTGGTCTCCAGCACGACCCGCTGGGGACGCTGGTCCGCTGGGAGATCGCACCAGGCCGCCAGGGCCGCCACCACATCGGAGCGCAGGCTGCAGCAGACGCACCCGTTCACCAGGTTCTCGATGCCCGCGAGCTCTGGGCGCTCAGCGTTCACCAGGGATCCATCCACACTGGTGTCGCCGAATTCGTTGATCAGCACCGCCACCCGACGTCCGGAGGCGATCTCTGCCTTCAGCAGGCGGTTGACGACGGTGGTCTTACCGCTCCCCAGGGGGCCGGTGACCAGAAGGATCTCAAGGGGGCGAATGCTTTCCATTCCTCCATGATGCCTTCCCGGGCCGGATATGGGAGTCTTGTGGCATGGATATCCTGGATGGAAGCTACCTCATCGCCATCAGCTTGGCTGGGGCCGTGGCGTCGGCCCTCCGCCGGGGCCTGCCCCCGGGCTGGCGGATGCGCCTGGAGGCCCGCCCACCGGAAGATCTGCCGGAGGGGTGGATCTGGCTTCACGCCGTGAGTGTAGGTGAACTGATGCTCGCGGAACCCCTGGTAGGGCGTCTCCGGGCCGAAGCCCATCGCATCCATGTGACCACCGGAACCCCTGCCGGTCTGGAATTGCTCCGGAAGCGCCTGCCGGGCTGGGATGCGGGCACCGGCCTTGTCTCAGGCGGCGCCTTCCCCGTGGATGATCCCCGCGGCTTGGCCCCCTTCTTCCGCAGGACACCCGGGGCCTTCATCGCCCTGGAAACCGAGCTGTGGCCCAACCTGATCCGGGAGCTCGCCTGCCAGGGTGTGCCACGCTGCGTGGTCAACGGACGCCTCACGGCCCGGAGTCTGGAACGGGGAGGGCACTGGCTCCGCCGGGCGGCCTCCCGCCTGACCCGGGTGGCGGCCCGGGACGAGGCCTCCGCAGCCGCCTTCCGGAGTCTGGGAGCGCCGGATGTGCGCCTGGGGGGCAATCTCAAGGCGGATCTGCCGCCACCGCCCTCGCTCCATGGGGGTTGGGAGATCCTTCGCCAGGCCTGGGCCCCCTTTCCCATCCTGGCCGTCGGCAACACTGTGGATGGGGAGGAAGCGCTGCTGTTGGAACTATGGCGAGGCTTGCGTACAACCCACCCGGAACTTCGCCTGATGCTGGCGCCCCGTCAGCCGCGACGCTTCCAGGAGGTGGCCGAATACTTCAGATCCGAGGGCCTGGCATTCCGCAGGGCCTCCGGTGAATGGCCCACGCAGTCTTCCGCATGGGATGGCACGGAGGTCTTGCTTCTGGACACTCTGGGGGAGCTGTCCGCCGCCTATGGTCTGGGTAGCGTGGCCCTGGTGGGCGGTGGCTGGAACTGGAAGGGTGGCCACAACCCACTGGAGCCCCTTCGTTGGGGGGTACCCACCCTCATCGGGCCGGGCTTCGAAAACTTTGAGGACCTGGTCCTCCCCCTTCGAGAAGCTGGGCTTGTTCAGGTTGTTGAAATCATGGATCTTGAGGCCGCTGTCCTGGGGGTCTTGGCGCGACCGGATGGGGTTGGAATCCAGGCACTTCCCCCTTCTCTACAGGGGGCCATGGATCGAACCATGGACATTCTCAAGGAAGTACTGCCAACATCCGATAAACGCTAAAGTTCTGTAAAGTCCAAGGGTTAATAAATGGAAAATCCATCGCCCCATGTGGTTCTCGTTGATGACGACAGGGCCGTATTGGGCATGGTCAGCGATGCCCTCAGTCATCACGGCATGACGGTCCATGCCTTCTCGGATGGCGATTGCGCCCTCAAGTTCCTTGAGGATCCCACCCAGCCTGAAGTGGATCTGGTGATCTCCGATATCAACATGGAGGGGATGGACGGCTTCGACGTGATCCACCGGGTCAAATCGATCAGCAATACGCTGCCCGTGGTGTTGATGACCGGGGAGGCCACGCTGGACTTCGCGGTCCGGGCCATGCGCATGGGGGCTGCCAACCTTTATCAGAAGCCCCTGACCATCCGGGAGATGGTGAACAGCGTCTTCCATCTGGTGGGTCTGCACCGGGATCTGCGCCTGGCGGAAGCCGGACTGCGGGGACTGGTGCGGGAGACCCGGCACTTCTCCTTCCGGTCGGATGAGCTGAATATCCCGAGCATGGTTCGGCACTTGACAGACCGGCTGGTGCCCTTTGGTTTCGCCCTCCCCTCGAACGTGGATGTCATCGCCATGGCCTACCACGAGGCCCTGGTCAATGCCCTGGAGCATGGCAACTTGGAGCTGGACTCTTCCCTCAAGGGCGATCTCTTCAACCCCAGGGACGATTTCGATGCACTCAGCATTGCGAGGCGCACTTCGGAGCCCTGGGCCTCCCGGCGCGTGGATGTGCGCATGGAAGTGACTCCGGATCGATATGAAGTAATCATACGCGATGGGGGTAACGGTTACGATACCCGTATGGTGAAACAGGCGGTGGACGAGGATCTGTCCCGTCGTTTCGGGCGCGGCCTAGCCATGATCCATATGGTGATGGACGAGGTTTCGCTGAATGCCCCGGGCAATCAGATCACCATGGTCCTCAAGAAGAAGGCTCGCTGAGGCTTCAGCCTGCAAAGAGAGGGCGCAGCGGGAAGACCTGGACGGCTTCCCCCCTGCGCCCTCTCATGCTTTTTTTGAGTAATCGGATCAGAAAACCGGATCACCGGGCTTGCGGCGCCATGCTTCGGCGCGGGACTTGGTCTCGGTCTTGGGTTTGTTGGCGTTGGCCAGAACCTGAAGCAGGCCCGCGGTGGCCTTGGTGGCCACAGCCTTGGTGTGGCTGGGGTCGATCAGGGGTTCCACGGCGACCGGTGCGGCCACTTCTTCCAGGATCTTGGGGGCAGCCTGTTCACGGAGACGCTTGTCGTACCAGGCCTTCCGCTTGGGATCCACGATACGAGCCTTGATGCTGGATCCGTGCTTCTTGGCCGCGGTCACCTTGGGCTTCGTTTCCTTGCGGTCTTCCCGGACTGCGGATTCGGGATTGGAGGCTTCCTCCATGATCTTGGCCAAGTCCGCCAAACTACCAAGGGTGCGCTTGCTCATGTGTTTTTGGAACTCCCTTTGCGGGGCCGAAAATGGGCCCGAATTTTCAGAATACCCTCAATACCCAAGCCTTCCAAGCTATTCGTCCCAGAGACTAGGGCCTTTAATTTGGAGGCGGATGAAGCCAAGACAGGGCTGGGCTGTTTCGATGCCCCGGAGCTCCCCGGAATCCCTGGGTTTACGCATGAAAAAGCATGCCTGCCCATAACGGATTTCCCGCGTTCGGGAGGGTGGAATCCCGGGGCAATTCCCTGTCCCTCATCACAGATCCGAGTCGTTATGCTGAGTGTCTGACCTGATTGGTCGGGATTGCCGGAGGGGTCTCATGAAGGTGATGGTCGCGAGGACCGCAGGGTTCTGCTGGGGAGTTCGCCGGGCCATGGATGCGGTCCTGGAAGCCTCCTCCCGTCAGGAGGGCCCCGTTCGTACCCTCGGACCCCTGATCCACAATCCCCAGGCCCTGTCCCTGCTCAAGAAACGAGGCGTTGGGGTGGTGGATAACCCCGAGGATGCCCAGGATGGAACGGTGGTCATCCGGGCCCACGGCATACCCGTGCAGGATCTTCAGGGCCTGCGCCAGCGTCAGCAGGCTGGGGAGATCAACCTGGTGAACGCTACCTGTCCCGAGGTGGCCAAGGTTCACGCCCGGATCCGCAAATGGAGCCCCAAGGGCTATTACACCGTGATTCTGGGTAGCCACGGGCATGCGGAAAGCGTGGCCCACCAGAGTTTCGCGGCCCATGGCTCGACCATTGTCGCCAACCTGGAAGAGGCCCGGGCCCTGACGGACGAGCAGCTCGCCAAGGTTCTGGTGGTAGCCCAGACGACCTTCACCACCAAGGATTACGCCGAAATCACCGAGTATTTAAGGTCCCGTGCCGGGGAAGCCCTCTTCGAGAACACCATCTGCCAGGACACCACCCGCCGCCAGGCCGAAGCCCAGGACTTGGCCAAGGTTGTGGACTACGTGATCGTGGTGGGTGGAAAGAACTCCTCCAACACCAAGCATCTGGCGGAGCTCGCGCGCCACTACGGGAAACCGGTGCAGTTCGTGGAAACCGCCGCGGACCTGGATCTGACGGTTTTCTCTGGCAGCGAGAGTGTCGGAGTTCTGGCCGGGGCTTCCACGCCCACCTGGCTGGTGGAGGAGGTGGTGGATGTACTGGAGGCTCTAGGGAAAGGTCCGGGCACCCTGGGGCGTTTCCTGAAGGCGGCCTTCGCCTCTCCGACGGTGATGGCGGTGGGGGCCGGCTTCATGACCCTTGGCATCCATCACTGGATGGGCACCGCCCTCGCCTGGCAGTACCCGGTGCTGACCGGCTGCTACACCTGGGCCATGTACCTCCTCACGCCCTATCTCGATCCCATGGGCGTCGGCAGCAAAGGGCCCGCCAGGGCCCGCTTCCTGGAGCGCAACCGGGCCATCATCCTGGGGGCGGGTGTACTGAGCCTGGCCGTCGCCCTGGGCTTGAGTCTCGAACTGGGGCTCGGCTCGCTGATCCTTGTGCTGGTGGCTTCCCTCTTCGGACTGACCTACAAGCGGGGGATCCATATCGGCACCCTCCACCTGAGTTTGCGCGCCATCCCCGGTTCCAAGGACCTGCTGGTGGCTCTGGCCCTGGCGTTGGTGGCGGTGGCTCTTCCCCTGTGGCACCACGACTGGGCCTGGGATGGTTCCGCGTGGGCCGGGCTCCTGCTGGTGGCGGGCCAGGCCTTCGCCCGCACCAGCATCCACAACATCCGGGACATGCAGAACGACCAGATCATGGGAAGGGAGACCCTGCCCATCCTGCTGGGAAAGCGCGCTGCCACCTGGGTCCTGGGAGCCGTGATGGCCATCGCGCTCAGCGCCGCCCTGATCTTCGGGCCCGGTGCCCAGATCGCACACCCATGGGCTGCTCGCCTCATCCTGGTGGTAGCCAGTGTCTACCCCCTGGCGCACCTCTGGCTGTATCACGAACGCTTCAGTGCCGGGAAAGCCATATGGGAACCCAGCGTCGAGATCAGCTTCTACCTGTTGGGGTGTCTGATCCTCTTCTAGGACGCTTCGTACGCCTTTGCAGGCAAAAGCGTACCTGATTATCGACAAGCCTCAGCCATTAGGGTGAGGCAGGGTTAATGACCCTATCGCACTGTGGCGGCAGTCTGCCCGGGTAAGCTGCCCCGTCCCTTCCTCCGTGTGCTCCATGTGTTCTGTGGTTGAAAAAAGAGGAAACCACGGAACACGCAGAGCACACAGAAAAGGACCTGCTTGGTGGTGGAAGTTGTTTTTGGGCTTTAGTTTATTGATTGCAAATCGGTTCCAGGCCGCCTATCTCCGTGCATCCCCGTTTATCCCCGGCCGAGTCTCGTTTTCAGCCGGGGATGAACGGTCGTCGCTGGCTTACTTCTGTCCGCTCGCTCCGGCGATCTCTTCCACCAGGCCGGGGGCGCCGTAGACCACCCGCAGGGCTTCCAGGATGGCCCGTCCATCCACGGAGAGACAGCGGTTGGCGCGGCCATCGTAGTAGTATCGGCCCGGTAGGCTCTGGATGTTGCCATCGAAGGCCAGTCCGACCAGCTCGCCCTGGCGGTTCACCACGGGGCTGCCGCTGTTGCCGCCGATGATGTCGTTGGAGCTGATGAAGTTATAGGGAGTGCTGAGGTCCAGGCGCTTCCGGGCCTCCAGCCATCGCTTGGGAAGGGCCCAGGAGCCTTCCTTGGCCTGGGGGCCCCAGCCGTCGGCGCGGTCGAAGAGGCCGCCCAGGGTGGTGAAGGGCTGCACCAGGGTTCCCGCCTGGGGATAGGTCTCCACGGCACCATAGCTCAGGCGCAGGGTGAAGGTGGCATCTGGGTAGTCGGTCTTGCCCCGCACCGCGAAGCGCGCCTTGGCGATCCGGGCGTTGTGCTCCGCCAGGATGGCGCTCACGGCCGCCTGCTTGCGGGCCACCTCCTGTTCCAGGGGAGCGATGGCCTTGGCCATGAGCAGCAGAGGGTCCGTGCAGGCTTCCCAGGCGGGGCCCCCCCCCTCGGCGAGGGCATTCAGGAAGCCCTGGTCGCCCAGGCGGGTGTTCGTCAAAGCGTGTTGAGCCAAGGTTTCCGGTGACCGATCTCCCAGGAGGGCCAGCACCAAGGGGTGCTGCCTGCCCAGCAGTTCCCGGGTGTCATTCAGGCCTGCGGCGAGTAGCTCGATTTCCAGTTCACGATCAAAGGCCGGGGCTTTGCCGCCGTGGCTGCGATAGAGCGACAGGGCCTTCTCCAGGGGACCCTGCAGCAGGCTAGTGGATCGGTGGTGGAAGAGGATCTCTTCGGCGAGGAAGGACTTCTGCTGGGTCAGAGCCTCACGGATCCTCCCCCAGCTCTCTCCGGCCTCGGACCTGATTTTGGGATCGGCCTGGACCTTGGCCTGAAGCTCCTTCTCGGCGGCCTCGATCCGGGCCATGGCCTCCCGGTCCCTCAATCCTTCGGTTTCCCCGATATAGACCTTCAGGGAGTTGCCCGTTCCCATGAGCTGGGCGGAGACCTTAAGGGCGTGGGCCGGGCTGCGGCGGGCGAAGGTCTGCAGGGTGGCCTCCTTCCGCTCCAGGATGCGGATCAGCATCGGGTTGGTGGCTTCCCGGAGGAGTTCCATCTGGGCGAGAGTCTCCAGGCGGGAGGTCCGCCCGGGGTGCCCCACGGTGAAGGTCATGTCGCCTGCCTGGGCGCCTTTTTTCGACCACTTCAGGAAATGGGCGGGATGGTAGGGCTTCCCATTCTCGTAGACCCGGAAGAGGGAGAAGTCCAGGTCGTGCCGGGGGAAGGTGAAGTTGTCCCAGTCCCCGCCGAAGGCGGCCACCTTGTACTCCGGCGCCATCACCAGGCGGATGTCCCGGAAGACCTTGTAGCCGTATAGCCAGGTCTCGCCCCCCTGGTAGAGCTTGACCACTTCCCAGGAGAGTTCACCCTTGGCGTTGTGGTCCCGGATCAGGGCTTCCAGGGCGCTTTTGCGAAGACTCTCGGCGGCTTCTTCCGTGCTCCCGGCGGGGACTGCCTTCGCCAGCGCTTCGCTGACATTCTCCATCCCTACCAGGCTGCGCAGCTCCAGGCCGGGCACCCGGATCTCCTGGTGGCGGCCCTGGGCCACAAATCCATTCTCCACATAGTTGTGGGCGGCGTCCGACACCTTCTGGATGGACCCGTGCCCCACGTGGTGGTTGGTGAGCACCAGGCCATCGGGGCTGATGAAGGAACCGCTGCCGGCGGGAAAGCGAAGGGCCGAGAGCCGCACGTGCTCCAGCCAGGCGGCATCCGGGGCGAAGCCATACTTGGTCTTCATGGCCGCGGTGGGGGGATGGTCGAAGGTCCACATGCCCTCGTCCGCCCGCAGGACCGATAGGGTCAGGGCCAGGGCGGAGAGGGCGAGGAATCTGCTGGTGGAAGCCATGGGTGCTCCAAAGGTATGCCTCGGGATGCGAGGCTTGTCCTCCAGGCTACCGCAAGGCTCAGGGCATCAGCATGCCGCCGTTGACGGAGAGCACCTGGCCGGTCATGTAGCCCGCCTCCTCCGAGGCCAGGAAGCACACGGCATGGGCGATGTCCTCGGGGCTGCCCAGGCGTCCCAGGGGGATCTGGGCGGTGAAGCCGGCCTTGACCTCGTCGCTCAGCTTGTCGGTCATGGCGGTGGCGATATAGCCGGGGGTGACGGCGTTCACGGTGATATTGCGGCTGGCCAGTTCCCGGGCCACGCTCTTGGTCAGGCCGATGAGGCCCGCCTTGGCGGAGACGTAGTTGGCCTGGCCCGCGTTGCCCATCTGACCCACGACGGAGGCGATGTTGATGATGCGGCCGTTGCGCTGCTTCATCATGGGCTTGGTCACGGCCTGGATGGCCAGGAAGGCCCCCTTCAGGTTGGTGTCCAGCACCGCATCCCACTCCTCTTCCTTCATCTGGATCAGGAGCTTGTCCTTGGTGATGCCGGCGTTGTTGACCAGGATGTGCAGGGCGCCGTGGCGCTCCAGGACGGTGGCGACCGCGGCCTTGATGGATTCGGCGCTGCCCATGTCCAGGCAGACGTAGTCGGCCTTGCCGCCGTCCGCCTGGATGGCGGCGGAAACCTTCTGGAGGGCTTCTTCGTTGCGGGCGGCGCAGACCACCAGGGCTCCCTGGGAGGCCAGGCGCTTGGCAATGGCTTCTCCGATGCCCTGGCTGGCGCCGGTGACGAGTGCGATCTTACCTTCGAGTGCGAACATGGGTGCTCCGTGACGTTGAAACAGTCTACCCGCAACCGTCGGGGATCCTGTTCTGGAGTCAACCCGGGATAGGAATGGCCGATATCATGGGACATGGCCAACCTCATCCCCCTATTGATCCTGGGCGTCGCGCTTCTCTGCGGAGGGTGGGCCCTGGGCTTCATCCTGGGGCGCCGCACCTGCAAGCCTGACCGGCAGGACCTCGCTCTTGATCCTACGATCAACACCCGCCTCGAAGCCATGGCGAGGGCCCGGGAAGCCGCGGAACTGGCCAACACTGAACTCCAGAAGGCACTCCTTGAGCTGGAGATGGCGGCTGGCACGGATCGCCTCACCGGGGCCTGGAATCGCCGCCGCTTTGAAGAGGGGGCCGCCGCCATGATGGCCCTGGCCAACCGGAAGCGGGACCCCCTGCCGCTTATCCTCTTCGATCTCGATCACTTCAAGCGGGTCAACGACACTTACGGGCACGATATCGGCGATCAGGTGCTGGTGAAGACCGTCGAGGTGGTCCGGGGGCAATTGCGTGCCTCGGACACCCTCACGCGCTGGGGCGGCGAGGAATTCCTGATTCTGGCCCCGGGGACCTACCTCTCCGGAGGCACCGCCCTGGCGGAGAAGATCCGCAACGCGGTGGCCTCGGCGACCTTCCCGGAGGTGGGTTCCATCACCATCAGCCTGGGCGTGGCGGAATACCGCCCTGGGGAAGCCCTGGGGGAGTGGGTCAAGCGGGCGGATCAGGCCCTCTACCGGGCCAAGGAGGGGGGGCGGAACCGGGTGGTGACCCTGGGCGACCCGGTGGTGCCCCAGCCCCAGGGCCGGGAATCCTTTCCCATGCTGGAGCTCCGCTGGGATCGGAGCCTGGAATGCGGCGATATCACCCTGGATGCCCAGCATCGTGAACTCTTCGACCTGATCAACGCGCTCCTGGCCTCCATCGCCTCTTTCCCGGACTCCACGGAGGTCGGACTCCGCCTCCAGGTTTTCCAGGCCCATGTGGCCCAGCACTTCCATGACGAGGAGGCGCTCCTGGAAAGGGTTGGATACCCCAGGCTGCCCCAACATCAGGTATCTCATAAAATGTTAATAAATAAGATCTCGACCCTCCGGAACGATCTGCGGGAGGGACGCCTGGATCTGAGCCAGGTTTTGGGTTTCCTGGCCGTAGGGGTGATCCGGGACCACCTGGTGCTGGAGGACAAGGACTTCTTCCCCTACTTGAAGGGTTGAGGCCTTCGGTCCCACCGATAAGACGGGGTAGACTGGGGGAGCCTCGCAACGCGAGGCACTCCTTCTGAAAGGTACCTCCATGAGCCTTACCCTTCGCCGAGCCGCCCTGGCCCTGACGACGACTCTCCTGGCAGGCGGCTTTTCCGCCCAGGCTTGCACCAACATCCTGGTTACCAAGGGTGCCAGCCGGGATGGCTCCACCATGATCACCTATGCCGCCGACAGCCACACCCTGTACGGCGAACTCTACTTCAAGGCCGGGGGCAGACATGCCGCTGGCACCCAGCGCGACATTGTGGAGTGGGACACCCAGAAGCCCCTGGGCCGCATTCCGGAAGCCCCGGTGACCTACACCCGGGTCGGCAATATGAACGAGCACCAGGTCTGCATCGGAGAGACCACCTTCGGGGGCCGCAAGGAGATCGCGGAAGGGGGCGAGGGCACGCTGGACTACGGCAGTCTGATCTACATCGCTCTGGAGCGCTCCAGGACGGCCCGGGAGGCCATCCAGGTGATCACCTCCCTGGTCCAGGAATACGGCTACGTCTCCGAGGGGGAGAGCTTTTCCATCGCCGACAAGGAGGAGGCCTGGATTCTGGACATGATCGGGAAGGGCAAGGGAGAGAAGGGCGCGGTGTGGGTCGCCGTGAAGCTCCCGGACGGCACCATCAGCGCCCACGCCAATCAGAGCCGGATCCGCAGCTTCCCCCTGAATCGCCCCTCCGAGGCCCTCTATGCCAAGGACGTCATCTCCTTTGCCCGGGCCAAGGGATGGTTCAAGGGCGAGGACAAGGACTTCAGCTTCGCCGACACCTACGCCAAGCCTGACTTCGGGGGCCTGCGCTTCTGCGAGGCCCGGGTCTGGAGCGTCTTCCGGCGGGCTGCTCCCAGCCTCAAGCTGCCCATTGACTACGTGAAGGGTGTTCCCGGGGCCGCTCCTATGCCGCTGTATATCCGTCCCGATCAGAAACTCGGTGTCCAGGATGTGATGGCCCTCATGCGGGACCACTACGAGGGGACCGAGTTCGACATGAGCCAGGATCTGGGAGCCGGTCCCTACAAGCTTCCCTACCGCTGGCGTCCCATGGAATGGAAAGTGGACGGCCAGAGCTATATCCACGAGCGGGCCATCAGCACCCAGCAGACCGGTTTCTCTTTCGTGAGCCAGTCCCGGGCCGGGATGCCGGACCCCATCGGCGGGCTGCTCTGGTTCGGCGTGGATGACACCTTCACCACGGTCTACTTTCCGGTCTATTGCGGCATCCAGGCCACGCCCAAGACCTGGGGCGAGGGCACGAGTGGCAATTTCAACCAGTTCAGCTGGGGCAGTGCCCACTGGGTCTTCAACTTCGTGAGCAACTGGACCTACAGCCGCTGGAGCGACATGATCGTGGATCTCCAGAAGGTCCAGCGGGAGCTGGAGGGCGGCTACCTGACAGCCCAGCCTGCCATCGAGGCCGAGGCCCTGGCGCGCTTCAAGAAGGATGGCCCCGCTGCGGCCCGCACCTTCCTGACCGAGTATTCCTGCAGCACCGGCGACCAGCTCACCCACCGATGGAAGGAGCTGGGGGAAACCCTCATGTGGAAGTACATGGACGGCAACGTCCGGGACGGCAAAAAGGGTGTCACCCATCCCGCCTACTCCCAGGACTGGTACCGGCGCATCGTCAAGGAACACGGTGAGGTCGTGCGCGTGCCGGCCGTAGCCCCCTGATGACTTCCAGCCCCATCCGGGAGCACAATGCGGACATGAGCAGCCATCGCCTCGATCCCCACTCCTATTTCGACGCCCTCCAGCCCAGGACCCGGCATTGGGACCTGAGCTGGAACGTGGACTTTCAGCGCAAGGTCATCCAGGGGGAGGTCACCCTGTACCTGGTGGAGGCCTCCAGGGGCAGCCTGGATCTGGATACCAAGGGGCTGAGCATCCAGGCCTGCACCGTGGCGGGGCAGGGCATCCCCTTCCAGTTGGGTGAAGACGATCCCATCCTGGGACGTCGGCTCCGGTTGGAGCTCCCTTCAGGCACCGTTGCCATCACCATCGCCTACGAGACCAGCCCCGAGGCCATCGGCCTCCAGTGGCTGGCGCCCGAACAGACCGCAGGGGGGCGTCAGCCCTTCCTCTTCAGCCAGTGCCAGGCCATCCACGCCCGCACCCTGGTGCCCTGCCAGGATTGCGCCGTGGCCAGGGTCTCCTACGATGCCAGGGTAACGGTCCCCGCGGCCCTCACGGCGGTGATGAGCGCCGGACCCGCCGGGGAGTCGCTGGAAGGCGAAGGGCGGACCTTCCGCTTCCACATGCCCCAGCCCATTCCCAGCTACCTCCTGGCCCTGGCCGTGGGCGAGTTGGAGGGCCGGGACATCTCCCCCCGGGTGAGGGTCTGGGCCGAGCCGGTCACGGTGGACAAGGCCGCCTGGGAGTTCGCGGGGACGGAGGCCTTCGTGGCCAAGGCGGAAGCCCTCTTCGGCCCCTACGACTGGGACCGTTACGACATGCTGGTCCTGCCCCCCTCCTTCCCGTACGGCGGCATGGAGAATCCCCGCATGACCTTCCTGACCCCCACCCTGCTGGCGGGGGACCGCAGCCTGGTGGATGTGGTGGCCCACGAACTGGCCCACAGTTGGACCGGTAATCTCATCACCAATGCCACGGCGGAACACTTCTGGCTCAACGAGGGCTTCACGGTCTGGGCGGAGCGCCGGATCCTGCGGGTGCTGCACGGCGCCGAGGCCGAGAGCCTGGGCTGGGCCCTGGGGCAGAGGGCCCTGGAGGAAAGCCTGGAGCGATTCCATGACCAGCCGGAGCTGACCCTGCTCCGCACCCATCTGGCGGGGGTGGACCCCGACGACGCCTTCAGCAGCATTCCCTACGAAAAGGGTGCCCGCTTCGTGGCGGCCCTGGAGCGGGACCTGGGGGAGGAGACTTTCGCGGCCTTCCTGGCGGCCTACATGCGCCGCTTCCGCTTCCAGTCCATCACCACCGAGCAGTTCTGCGATTTCGTGGAGGAACAGCATCCCGGCCTGCTGGCCCGGGTGGGTGCCGAGGCCTGGCTCCACCAGCCCGGCCTTCCCGCCGATGCCCCGGTCTTCCGCTCGGCGCGCCTCGAGGAACTCACGGCCCTGGCCGGGGGGTGGTCAGTGGGGCAGCGTCCCGCCGGGGCCGAGGCCTGGAGCGCCACCGAGCTTCTCATCTACCTCCAGCACCTTCCCCGGGAGATTTCCTTGGAGGGCTGCGAGCGCCTCGACGCCCAACTGGGTCTGAGCCAGCGGGGGAACTACGAGATCCTGGTGGAGTGGCTCTGCATCGCCGCCGGAAGCGGCTACGCCGCGGTATTCCCGAAGGTGCGGGAACTGCTTTCAAGTGTGGGTCGCATGAAATACGTCCGCCCCCTCTACCAGGCCCTCGGCCGCACGGCGGCCGGGAAAGACCTGGGCCGGGAGATCTTCGCCCAGACCTCCCCCCGCTACCACTCGCTCACGCGCCGGGTGGCGCAGGGGATCGTGGAGAAATACTGAATCTATTTCGCAATTAAATGAATAATATTTAAAAAAAGAACTTCCACCACCAAGACACCAAGGACACGAAGGGGCACCAAGAAAAGCCTGATGCGACGACCCGGACGCTCAGGCCTGGTTCCGGGAGGGATAGGCGGCCACGGCACGCTCCGCGGGCCTTCGCCGCCTATCCCTCCCAGAACGCGTGCGGCTGCGCCGCGCGCCCCCGCCTTGCGGGGCGGCCAGAGTGTCCAGCCAGTGACGCGCAGGAGTGGGAGTCGGCTTTCACACTGACCCGGGGCGCAAACATTGATCGCCAGTAAACCCTTGGTGAATTCTTGGTGTCTTCGTGCCTTGGTGGTGGAATTTATGCTTTGGTTCGCAAACGTGTATCAGATGTCCCCCGGCGCCACGGCTTCTGCCACGGTGAGGAGCACATTGTTCTCGTGGGGTTGTATCCGGATGGGGCAGGGCTCCACACCGCACTGGGGGCACCAGGCGCGCTGGCAGGGGTCCAGGTGGGTGTTGAATTCTCCCTGGAGGGCGGCTTCTTCGATGATCTGCTCCTGCACCCGCTCCAACAGTTCATGGCCGTGCTGGATCGTATAGAACTCGGGGACCACCAGGTGAATATCCACGTGGGTGTGGCGGCCGCTGCGAAGGGTCTTGAGATCGTGGATGGCGATGAGGTCCACGGGGCGGATGCGGTTGACGATGGACAGGATCTGCTCCAGGAGCTCGGGGTCCTCCATGTCCAGGAGGGCTTGGCTGGAACTCCCCACCAGCTTGAAACCCGTCCAGCCCAGGAGGGCGGCGACCCCCAAGGCCAGGATCGGGTCAAGCCAAGTGAAGCCCGTGAGCCTGACCACAAGAAGGCCCGCGGCCAAGCCGAGGGTCGACCAGAAATCCGAGAGGATGTGGTGGCCATCGGCCTCCAGGGCGCCAGGATGAAGAGCCCGGCGAAGATCGAGAGGAGAGCCAGGCGAATCCGGCTCCGCTGGTCCTTGATTTCCTGGCTCATGCTTGTCCTTTCATCCGTGGGCTGGTGCCGGGGCCCTGTCCCACGGTTCTTCCCAGGGCTTCGATCTGGGTGCGGATCCTGGCCACGGTGATATCCACGGTCTCATGGAGTCCCGCCTTGCCTGGATAGATCTGGTAGAGCACCCGGTAATGGGGCGGCGTCAGGTTGGGCATGATGACATTGGCCCCCCGGAGCAGGCCATTGGCCCGGCCGGAGCCCGGATCCAGGGTGGCCAGGGCGGTGGTGCTGGGAATATTCGTCCTCGGACAGACCAGGCGGGTGAGGGCCAGGGCCTTGAGGGTGGTGAGGGGATCATTGGGGACCTGTTGATCCCCGGCCCTGATCGTGAGCCGCTGTCCCAGTTCGCCGTCCAGGGGGGTGCCGGGGCTGGGGAGGTAGGGGCCGATGCCGATCATGTCCATGTCGTAGTCCCGGAAGGTCCAGATGTCCTGGGCCAGGGTCTCCCAGGTCTGCCCTGGGATGCCCACCATGACGCCTGTACCGATCTCGAAACCGATCTCCCGCATCCCCATGAGCTGGGCGATGCGATCGGAGACCGTGCCCGGCAGGCTCGGGTGGATCTCCAGGTAGAGTTCCGGATCCGTGGTCTCGAAACGCAGGAGGTAGCGGTCCGCACCGGCCTCCTTCCAGGCCCGAAGCTCGGACTCCTCCCGCTCCCCCAGGCTGAGGGTGATGGCCAGGCCCGTGCGGGCCTTGATTTCCCGGATGATGCCCGCCATCCATTCTCCAGTGATGGCCGGAGTCTCCCCCGCCTGCATGACCACCGTCCCGAAACCGCAGGCCTTGGCGCGATCGGCGCAGTCCAGGATCTCCTCCCGGCTCATGAGGTAGCGTTCCACCTTCGGGGCGCAGGCGCTGATCCCGCAGTAGGCGCATTCCCGCACGCAGCGGTTCGACACCTCGATGAGCCCCCGGAGGTGGACATCGCTCCCCACGCAGTCCTGGCGGGTTTCGTCTGCCTTGCGCCACAACTCCTCCAGACGGGATTCATCCGTCTCCAGCAGCCACTCCAGAATTTCAGCGCGTTCCATGCACATCCCAGTCGAAGGGATGATTCTAAGGCATGCGGGGGGCGAATCTGGTAATCCGAGATCCGCTTGGATGCAAAAGCCCCTGATTCCTCAGGGGTTGTTGTTGGTAGAACAGCAGCTGAACGTATGTGTCTAGGGGTTGCCAATGCCCTTCAGGAAAGCCCGGACCGTGGCCTCCAGGGCCTCGAAGCGGGAAGAACCTCCAAGACCTCCTCGTCCGCCCATAACCTGGACCACCAGATTCCCTCCAAGGCCCTGGCCGAGAATTCCACGGACTTCTTCTGCCAGGGGTTCTGACATGCAGTTCTTTGCCATGCTGCCCAGGACTTCAGCCCCTGCGAGCCGGGGATCTCCGCCGTATCGTTCAATCGCCTCCAGGTGGTGCTCGTAGAGTGTGTCGAGGCCGATGATGTCCTCTCCTCGCTCAAGCAGGTCCAGCAGGTCGATGGCATCCCGTCCCTGGGTGGACAGGCCGCGATCTCTCCACGCCAGGGCCTTCATGATCAGCATGGCTTCGATGCGAGGGATCGGGATGGTCAAGCCGGGCTGCACCTCGACTTGCATCGCGCTCTGAAGCCCCAACTGGAAGCCCCGGACATCCATGATGACCTCGCCATCCGGTGGCCAAGCGACGGAGCCTGGCGGCGCTTCGATAGGACCGAAGGGGACGAGGTCTACCATCATCCGTACGCCGAAATGCTCCGGCAGTGCATAGAGGCGGTGGTGGATGGCGGTGTCTTCCGTGAAGTGCCCGCTGGAGACCAGGGCCTCCTTGAATGCTGAGAAGTCGGCCCAGCTCTGGACCATGACGCCGAAATCCACATCCCGGGTGGCTCTTCCTGGGGGCAGGCCGTGGACATGGACCAGAAGGATCTCCCGCGCCATGGCTCCGGATAGCAAGTAGGCCGTGTCATGCGTACTGGCAACTGCATCTACGCTTGCCAGGATCCTGGCCAGGCTCGGGTCGAGGGGGCGGTCTTCACGGACGGAGATGGGCATCGTGGATCATCCTTGCGATGTCGGCATTGCGGGGATCCGCGCTCGCCACCAGATCTGCATAGACCAGGAGTGCAGGTGCCAGATCGGCCGGGTAGTCGGCCTGATTCGGGAATGCCCAGAATCGGTCCAGGATCTCCACCTCACCTTGGGGGTCTGGGCGGAGCCTCAGGTGTGCCGCCAGCTTCTCATGGGGCAGCACGGTGTAGAGGGTAGCCATCCCCGGCTGCAGGTTCCCCGTCAGGCGGTCAGCGGCCACTTCGCCTCCCCATTGGGCCTCCTTGGGATCCAGAGCAGTCTGCTTCCACCAGTCGGGTTGAGTGGCCCGGTAGCGGGTGGGATTCAGGTGGGGACGCAGCTTGTAAGGGTAGTTCGCCAGCCATCCCTCCCGGAGGCGGGCCTCCTGGAGCAGGATCCGCTTCCCATCCTTCGTGAGCAGGAAGCCTGCTCCCTGGAGAGCGGTCAGGACCTCCCCGACGGTGCCTCGGGCGACGCCCAACTCCTCCGCAAGAGCACGATAGGTCGTCCCCAGGCGATCCTCGCCTGCCAGGAGTCCGAAGATGACCTGGAGCCCCTTGCGGTTGAAGCCCTTGAACGGTTTGGGCCGCTCGATCGGCGCTGCATCTGTGAGTTTGTTCCCGATCAGTCCCAGGGTCAGCCCGGGAACCGTGATGTGGATGTTCCCGGCCATGTCGATGAACTGGATCCCGAGTTCCATGCACGCCCTGGCCAGATGGGCGGTGAGGTAGGGGGCTGCCAGGATTCTTTCGGGCAGATTCTGGGTCCGCGCCCGGAGCATGCCGAGGTCCTCCGTGCGCCGGATGGCCTGGGTCATGATCTTGAGTGTTGTCCTTCCTTCCGGCCAAGCCACCTGCAGGCTCGGGGTCTCCTGGTCAGGCCCGGTGACCAAGGTCAGCTCAAGCTGCAAAGCCCTGGGCAGGGCCTGCTGGGCGGCGTCGATGAGGGCTTGAAGGGCGAAGGCAGGTTTGGGGGGCATGGCGTCCATTATTTGTTGGCGTCCATGATGCGTGGACGGTGGCCATTATCATGCTGGTTTTCCACCTGGAGACAAGTGATTTGTTTGATTTTTTCTACGTGTCCATATTTTTTGGACAGAATTGAAAAATGGACAAACCGACCTCCGTTTGCCTGTCGGGCAGCCATTGTCGAGTGACTTGCCTCATCCTGGATGCAAAGTTTTGCTGGTGTTCACCATTCCTGGGGATGTCCAATGGAAGCCTCCGATATTGCCAAAGCCCTTTGCCAAGGGGTGTATGAGAACAATCGCCGATTGGCGCGAGCTTTGGCAGAGTGGGGCGGCCCCCTTGAGGAAGGGCAGGTGAGGGGGATGCTGCACCACTGGGCCTTTGGCTATCCACAGCCTGGTGGCTTTGATGCGCCCGAACCCCTGGTCGACCGTCGCCCTCAGTGGCGGGATATCCCCTCGTCCAGGGCGTGCTACCGGGAGCGCCGGGATACGCAGCGTGGTCGCATCGTCAGCGGGGACACGCTGCTCTATCTCATCCCTGGTGTGGCTGAGAACCCGCCTCTGGCGCTGTCAGCCTTTGCCCATGTGGATCTCACCGTGCTTAGCGAATTGAGTTCCCTCGGTACCCGCATCAGGGATCAAGCCCTCGATGGTGCCGGCAAGGCGCCGGTCATCCTGATGGCTGGGGGGAATGCTGTTGGCAAGAGTGCGGTCGCCTACCAATTGATCCGCTACGGCTTCGAAGGGGCCGTGATCGATAGTCCCTGGGTGGCAGAGCAGGATGTCCGCAAAGTCCTGAACCGGGGGCATGAGGCCTGGGTTGTATATGTGGACCGGCCCTTTGAGGATGCCTTTCAGTCCATGGTCCTGAGGGCAGCGGACGAAGGGCGCCTGGTCGATCCGAGCGAGATGGCCCGCACGCACAACGAAGTGCCTCAAAGGCTCTTGCAGGGATTGGCCATCTTCCGCAACCAGCCGCGGGTCTCCTGCTGGCACCTTCAGAACACGGCTTCCGATCTGAAGCAGATCCAGGCTGTGGGAGGCCCGTTGCATCGGGAGGGCAAGGATGCGCTGACTTCGATCAGGCTGCGTTCGGAGTCGCGAAGCCGCGCAGACTTTGAGCTGGCGGCAGGACAGGTCTGGGCAAGGTTCCGCCAGGCAGTTCGGGACCGCCACCAGAATCCCTACCCCACGGACCTGGCGGACGAGATCGACCGCAAGATGGCGTGATTCGAGTAATTTGAGCTAAATTAAAGAATGACATATCTTTGCATTCTGGCTGGACGACGGCGCGCACTCTCTGTTCTGAGACCTCTTTTGGGGCGGAATCGAGATCGAAAAAATGCCAGTATGTTGCCGACAAAGACCCCGGGACCCAACGCCGGAAACACGAGAGAGCGTTTCGGGCAAAAAAACGTCTATTGGCAACATGGACAGCTATTTGGCTGCCCAAATCGAGGTCCGGATCGAGAGAAATGGGGCACCCTGATGGCGGTCTCCCCAGAGCACTTGTAAAAGTTGGTGGTGGTGAGACGCGCACCTGCTGGACCAGAAGCATTGATAACACTGGGCTCAAGTTTGATTTGGCCTAAGTCTAGTGATAACAAAAAAAGCCCGACCAGAAGGTCGGGCGTTGTTGCTGGTAGGGCTAACGGGATTCGAACCCGTGTTGTCGCCGTGAAAGGGCGATGTCCTAACCCCTAGACGATAGCCCCATGGGGTGATGGGTGGTGGGCCCAGCAGGACTCGAACCTGCGACCAACGGCTTAAAAGGCCGCTGCTCTACCGACTGAGCTATAGGCCCGTGCCGTGGCCGGCAAGAAAACTAAGTGTGCCTGCGAATGGAGGGAAGGTCAAGGACAATTCCTGGGGGAAGCTCAGCGCTGCTTGGGTAGGCCAACTGCTGCCGGAGATCCGGTCCTGGATGGACCAGCCTCGGGAGGGCATGGCACAATGGTGTTTCCGGAGGGTTGGCCGAGTGGTTGATGGCGCCAGTCTTGAAAACTGGAGACGTGAAAGCGTTCGGGGGTTCGAATCCCTCACCCTCCGCCAGGTTATGTAACAAGTCGCTTTTTTTTAGCGACTTGTTGCTCAATACACCCCCGGGCCGTCGAAGCGGTTGGTCGTGCGCTGACTCCTCAAGATTCTTCCCGGTCGGTCGATGGGCATTTCGGGCCCTCTAGCTCTAGGTCACCCCGCCGTGACAGGATGAATGTATGGCGCAGCCTTCTTCGATCCTCCTTCTGCATGGCCTCCACGGTTCCGGGGAGGGTTCGGTCAAGCTTCTGGAGCAGGCCCTCCGGCAGCGGGGTTGGGACCAGGGGACCTACTTGCGTCCGACTCTGAACTCGGTGAATCACCCCGAACCCGGCAAGCCCATGGACCGGGTTTTCGTCCAAGCCTGGGACGAACTGAACTCCCTTCTGGGTGGGCGAATCCCCCATCTCACCGTCGGTTTCAGTTTCGGGGGCGGGCTGGCTCCCCTTACGGCCTCGCCCCTCAGGCTCTCCGTCTGCAGTCCCCTGGCCAGAGTGCCTGCGGACATCATGACTCGGATCTCCTCCCGGCCGGGCTGGCGGGTCCTCCAGGGGGGGCGGGACGAGGTGGTTCCTGCCGAGGAGAACCTGGCAGCGCTGCCGGATCGGATTCCCCGGACCCTGGACCCTGAAGGCACCCATGAATTTGATGAGTGGATGGACCGCATCGCGGACTGGATTATCGGCTGCTGGCAGGAGCATCCCCTGGGGCCCGCCGGCGCCCAGGATGCCCAATAGGCGCCTGGGAGAGGTCCGTGGCGACTGGCGGCAATCCGTTATAGGGGCGTCGGGGTTATCCAGGTAGCATCGTAAGGTGATGTATGCATTTTTGTGCATAGGGAGACCCGATGAGATATGCTGCCCGCCTGTTCCCCAGCGCCGCTGCGCTGCTCCTGCCGCTGACCCTGGCCCTTTCGGGCGGCTCCCTGAGGGCCGACGAGGGGATGTGGACCTACGACAACCTGCCGACCCAGGTGCTGAAGCAGCGCTATGGCTTCGAGCCCACCCAGGCCTGGCTGGACAAGGTGCGCCTCTCCTCGGTTCGCTTCAATGATGGGGGTTCCGGCTCCTTCGTGAGCGGGAACGGCCTGGTGCTCACCAACCACCACGTGGCCCGAGGGCAGCTCCAGAAGGTCTCCACCCCTGAGAAGGACTACATCCAACACGGCTTCCTGGCCCGGAACCCCAGCGAAGAGCTGCGCTGCCCCGATCTGGAACTGAACATCCTGGTCTCCATGGAGAACGTCAGTGCCCAGGTCCAAGGCGCCGTGAAGCCGGGGATGAGTGAAAAAGAGGCCCTGGAGGCCCGCAAGGCCGTCATGGCCAAGTTGGAGAAGGCCAGCCTGGACGCCACCGGCCTCCGTTCCGATATCGTCACCCTCTACCAGGGCGGGGAGTACTGGATCTACCGCTACAAGAAGTACACGGACATCCGCTTGGTCTTCGCCCCTGAGCAGCAGATCGCGTTCTACGGAGGCGATCCCGACAACTTCACCTTCCCCCGCTATGACCTCGATATGGCCCTCTTCCGGGTATACGAGAATGGCAAGGCCGTCCAGACGCCCCACCTCACCTGGAACCCCAAGGGCGCTTCGGACGGTGACCTGGTCTTCGTCTCGGGCCATCCTGGCCGCACCGAGCGGCTGAATACCATGGCCCAGCTGGAGTTCAACCGGGACTACGGTTACCCCTTCTACCTTTCCTCCCTGAAGCGTCGCCTGGGGGTCGTGAAGGCCTTTGCGGCCCGGGGCGCTGAGGAGGCCCGGCAGGCCACGGGCCTGATCTTCGGTTTCGAGAACAGCCTCAAGGCCATCGGCGGGGAGCTGGACGGCCTGCGGGACAAGGGCCTCATGGCCAAGAAGGCCGCGGATGAGGCCGACTTCCGCAAACGCATCGCCGCGGATCCCAAGCTGCAGCAGGCCTATGGTGATACCTGGGATGTCATTGCCAAGGCTGAGCAGAGTCAGCTTCCCAAGTTCAAAGAACTCAATTTCCGCCGCCTGGGGGGCTACCGCCTGACCGGCAACGCCCTCACCCTGGTCCGCTACGCCGCGGAAGCGACCAAGCCCGACGCCGACCGCCTGGAGGAATTCCATGAGGCCGGGCTGGAATCCCTGCGTTTCCGCCTGATCTCGCCTGCGCCCTTCTACATTGGCCTGGAGGAGGCGCTTCTGGCCGACAGCCTCCAGCAGTCCCTGGAGGAACTGGGACCGGAGGACCCCTTCATCAAGGCGGCCCTGGGTGGCCGGAAGCCCGCGGAAGTGGCCAAGGCTCTGATCTCCGGGACCCAGCTCGCCAAGCCCGAGTTCCGCAAGGAACTGCTCAAGGGTGGGGCCAAGGCCATCGCCGCCTCCAAGGATCCCCTGGTGCAGTGGGCCGTCCGGCTCGATCCCTTCCTCCGGGAGACCCGCAAGTGGCATGAAACCCAGGTGGAAAGTGTGACCACCCCCGCTGGTGAGCGGCTCGGTAAGGCCCGTTTCGCGGTCTACGGCAAGAACCTCAGCCCCGATGCCAATTTCACCCTGCGCCTGACCTTCGGCACCGTGAAGGGCTACCCGATGAACGGCACCGTTGCCCCCAGCAAGACGACCTTCTACGGCCTCTACGACCGGGCCGCCAGCTTCGACCACAAGGCTCCCTTCGATCTGCCCAGCCGCTACCTGGAACGCAAGGACAAGCTGGACCTGTCGACGCCCCTGGACTTCGTGGCCTCCTGCGACATCATCGGCGGCAACTCCGGATCGCCCGTCGTGAACCGTTCCGGCGAGATCGTGGGCCTGATCTTCGATGGCAACATCGAGTCCCTGGTTGGCAACATGATCTATGACGACACCGCCAACCGCGCCGTGGCAGTCCACACCGCAGGCATGACCGAGGCGCTGCGCAAGCTCTACGATGCCGAGTCCCTGGTGAAGGAACTCCTGGAGAAGTGAAGCCGTCCATCCAAAGTGAAGGCCCCCTTTCGGGGGCCTTTCCTTTTACACCGGCTTGCCTGTCATCCGGTTCATGGTTTCGTGCATCCGTTCGACCTGGAGGAAGAAGGTCTCCAGCCGGGCCTGGACCACCTGGGGGAAGACGCCCCCGTCACTCTCGATGGCCAGGAAGGGCAGGGAGGCGTGCTGCTCCAGGATCGCCTTCACCAGTTCCAGGTGGTCGGTCACCTTGGGCTTCTCATCCTTCATGCTGTGGGTGAGGATGGCCTCGGCGATGCGGTTGGGGAGGCAGCCGAAGGGGCCGATGATGATGAAGCCGTGGGCCTCGTCCACGATCTCGTTGATGGCGGCGGCCACGGTCAATACCGCGTCGCCAGCCGTCAACTGGGCCGGGATGAGGTGCTTGACGCTCTTCATCATCTTGCCGACATCCACCAGCTTGAACTCGTAGAAGCCGCTCTTGGCCAGGATGCCCTTGATCTGGCGCTCGATGCGGTTCTTCACGAAGTCCCGGGCCAGGGAGCCCATGCGGTCCATGAAGCCGGGCTGCTGCAGGTAGATGGCATTCCGGTAGATGTACTCGGTGTAGTACATCCATTCGTGGACCGGGGCCACCTTGCAGATGATGTCGTGGTCCGCCAGGCGCTCCGCCAGGTACTGGGTGGAGAGGGGGTCCCGGCGCACGAAGATCTCGCCCGCCACGCCGACCTTCTTGGCATCGTGGATCTCAAGTTTCCTGGGGATGCGGGCCAGACGGGCACTACCGGCGCGGAGCGTGCTCTTGATGCCATCCCAGGATTCCTTCTCCAGGGCCCATTCAAAGGAGGCGGAGACGGCCTGGAATTCCTCCAGGGCCTTCTCGCGGTCCTTGGGGAGCACCAGGGCGGCGCTGTAGATGTCGTCCATGACATCGGCCATGAGGACCGCGCGCCATGCCCGAAGCTGGATGGGCTGGCCGAAGCCCGCATAACCGTTTTCGCAGGTGAGGGAGAGGATGGCGGTCTGCTCCACCTTCTTGTGGCGGAGGAGTTGGCCCAGTTGCACGTTGTACTGGCCGAAGCGGCAGGGGCCGGAGGACTCGGGCAGGAAGAAGACCGTCACCTCCTCGGGGTCCTG
>JAFNAB010000074.1 GCA_017859955.1 Holophagaceae bacterium | reverse complement strand
CCGATCAGGACGGGTCAGTGAGGGAAAGCCGGGTCATTCCGGGAACGCCGGACCGCCCGCCGGAACCCCAGTAACTGGGAGGCTTCCATGGCCAGCGTCGTGTTCTATGAGAAACCCGGCTGTATCAATAACAGCCGACAGAAGGAGATCCTGCGGGCGGCAGGACATGAGCTAGTCTGCCGGAACCTGCTGGAGGAAGGCTGGACCCGGGAGACGCTCACCCCCTTCTTCGCCTCCCGGGACCCAGCCATGCTCCTGAACCGCGCTGCGCCAGCCGTAAAGCGTGGGGAAATTGATCCAACGGGCCTGGGCTATGAGGAGGCCCTGGCCTTCATGCTCCAGGATCCCATCCTGATCCGACGCCCCCTGATTGCCGTGGATGGCCTTTTCCTCCAGGGCTTCGAGGACCCACGGCTCAAGCCCTACCTCGGAGCCTGGGGGGGCGGGGAGGACCTGGCCACCTGCCCGAACCTGGCTGCCACGCCCTGCGAAGGGGCCTGGGTTCAGCCCGGCTTGCGCATGGAGCAGGGCACTCCGGTCATGCAAAGGCCGCAGCCCGCGTATTTCCCGATGTAGCCCGGGCCGTGGGCGCCTTCGAGCCAGGGCTTCTGCCCCAGGAAGATCTCCTGCATGCACCGGGCCTTGTCATGGCCCTCCCGGGAGATGGCCTGGACTGGGCAACGGGCCATGCAGGCCCCACAGGTCCCTCGGGAGGCCGCGAGGCAGTTGGCCAGATGCCCGCCCTCCGGCCTGGGCGTGGGCACCATCGCGGCCGCAGTAACCAAACTGCCGAACC
The DNA here is from genome assembly GCA_017859955.1 of Holophagaceae bacterium. Taxonomy (GTDB): domain Bacteria; phylum Acidobacteriota; class Holophagae; order Holophagales; family Holophagaceae; genus Holophaga. The sequence goes on along the minus strand of JAFNAB010000074.1, from coordinate 15,175 downwards.
ACACGGCGATCCCCTTGGGGGTGATGAAGCCGTCGTTCAGACTGAAGGTGCCCAGGCCCGCGGCATATGCGGCGTGACGATGGGACCAGTTGGAGGCGATGCGGCCCTCACGGTCGATCCGGTAGTCTGCGGCGAGGCTGGGGGCCAGGGCCGGGGCACCGGCCGCCTCCAGGGTTTCAACAAGATGGGCCAACAATGCATTGGAGAAGGCTTCCCCCTGCCAGCGGGAATGGTTCCAGCGCAGGGAGGGCCCCACCGTCTGTTCCGCGTTGCTCCGGACCGTCTCCGGATGCATGGACAGCGCATAGGCCACCACGGCCACCGAGCCGGGCACCGTGGCCTCCCGCTCCCCAAGGGCGTCTAGGCGGGAGGCCAGAAGCTCCGTCGGCAGCCCGTGCTCGGGGTGAACCACCTGCCGGAAGGTCTGGAAGATGGGATCATCCCCGCGGGCGAGGCCCACCTGGACATCCGTGAAGACCGCTTCCCCACCGAAGTGTTCCAGGCGATTGAGGGGGCTGTCCCGCAGGAAGTCCCGGATAACCCCATCCAGGAAGGCCAGGCCATCCTGGGCCAGCTCGGGATTTTGAACGGTCATCATGAGAATCACCTCCAGGGCATGGGCATCAAGGGTGGAGCACGGTGGCGAAGAGGGTGTCCCGGAACTCCCGGATGGGCTCAGGGGAGCAGGCCAGCTTGGCGCGGAGGAGGGAGCCCTGGAAGCCGGAGAGAATGAAGCCTGCCAGCGCTCCGGCGGGCAGATCCGCCCGGAGCTCTCCCCGCGCCTGGGCTTCCCTCAGACAGTCCGCCACCCGCTCGCACCACATGTCAAAAGCCTCCTGAAGACGCGCCGCCAGGCGGGGGTGCGAAGCGGCCAGCTCCTGCCCGAGGTTGCCCAGCAGGCAGCCCCGGACACACCGATTCTGGACAAAGAGGTCCATCCGATCCGAGAGGAAGCGGTGGAGCCGCTCCAGGGGCGAGCCCTCTGCCTCCAGGGTGGTCCGGAGGATCTGCTCCAGGCGGGAGGCGAACCCATCGACCACCGCCAGCGCGAAGTCCTCCTTGCTCTTGAAGTGATGATAGAAAGACCCCTTGGGCACATCCGCCGCTTTCAGCACCGCCTCGATCCCCGTGGCCGTAAAGCCGTGACGGTTGATCAGCTCGGTGCCGACTTCCAGGAGCGTCTGGCGGGTAGGGTTGGTGGCCATGCACCCTAGAGTAGACCAGTCGGTCTATTCCAGAAAGGACATTCAATCTATCGAAGTCCTACGGCCCCATCGATGACACGACCGCAAAGAGCCATGGAATAGGAGTACCGGATGCCTGTGCCTCAGGTCCTCGCAGCCTCTTTGGACCCAGGAGACTCGAGGACCAGCACCTCAGGGCCCACCCCAGAACTTGCAGCGGCAAAAGAACCTGGCAACCCACTCCCAGTGAGGAGTTGCAGTTCTAGGTGAGCTTCCGCACCGACTGGGTTAGACTCAAGACCCTTCCCATGTACCTGATGCCACTCGTAAAGGAAGACTCCCATGCGCACCCGACTTACCCTACTCCTGATGCTGGCCATGCTGCTCTTCCTGCCGGGAACCGCTCGCGCACAGCATCACGGCCATGATGCCGGGGAATACGTGATCCTCAGCGCCCAGTACGGCACGGAGCACCACCATGTGGATGTGACTCAGCGTCTGCGGGAGGGCGCCAGGCGGGACCGGATGTTCAGGGCCAGCAATGAGACCTTCGGCGTAGACCCCGATCGGGGCAGGGTGAAGACCCTGCGCATCTTCGCCCGCGGGCCCAGAGGTCGGGAGGAAGTGTTTGAGTACCGCGAGGGCAGCTTGATCGATGGTTCCCTGTTCCGTGGGTGGGATCGGGGCGACTGGGGCAATGGTCGGGAACGGTGGAGCGGCCGCTGGAACGGCGACGAAGGCGAGTTCCTGATCCTGGGTGCCCATTACGGCACCCGGCATCACCACGTTGATGTCACTCAACGCCTACGGGAACTGGCCAAGCGGGACCGGGTGTTCCCCGCCAACAACAGCACCTTCGGAGGGGATCCCGACCGGGGAAGAAAGAAGACCTTGAGGATCTATGCCCGGGGCCCCAGGGGGGTGGAGGAAATCTTTGAGTTCCGCGAAGGAAGCCCGGTGGATGGTTCCAGGTTCCGCGGCTGGGAGCGGGGTGATTGGGGCCACGACCGGGAGGCCTGGAGCGGGCATTGGGATGGCAAGCGGTAGCAAGGACCAACTAAAACCAAATCATCAATAAACAGCCGACATCCCAGGGCCTGCGGCCAAAAGCTGCAGGCCCTTTGCCTGCCCGCTCGGCCACCGGCATGTCAACCTAGGCCGCTCCGGTCACCATGGTGCCGAGCCGATGGAAGGCACGCTTGACCATGAGTTTGAGGATGTTCATCAGAAGATTGAACATGTCCGCCTCCACTTCCAGGATGTTTTTGGCTCGAGATATAAAGCAGGGATCTGCGCGATTGGTACCATCAAACAATACATCCGTACCGTCGAGCGGTCAATGATTGAAGAAAAAAACCTAACCAGAGTTCCTCACTCCTGTGCCCGAGGGCTCCTTTCCCCCTCCTGAGCCATGGCCTATGACTCCAGAGAAACCCCCACACGGCTGCGCTAGGGCGGTGCCAGATCTGCTTCAAACGGTCCCCATTGCACGGGGACACCACGCTGGCAGTTGGTACAGGATGCCTGGCGCCTTCCCCGGCTCCAGAATCGATTCAGTGCAGCGTCCTACCTGCTCCAGCGCAGGGCTTGGGTCGCCTGAAGAAGTTGCTGGATCAGGGATTCCCCGATGGTCCGGAAACGTTCCGTGGGCATGGGGATGCTGATGGTGCCCAATTCTCCACTGGGGCCCCTCAAGGGAATGGCGATCCCGCAGATGCCGGGCTGGTATTCCTCCTGGTCAATGGCGACCCCGGTTTCCCTGATCGTCTCGATCTCGGCGAGCAGCAGATCCCAGTCTGTCTTTGTATTCTTGGTCAAGGGCTGGAGTTTGAGCTGGTCCCGGAGGATCCCTAGCTCCTCGTCCGATAGCGTCGCGAGCAAGGCCTTTCCGCAGGCCGTCGCGTACAGGGGCAGCGAGGTCCCCATGGTCGCCACCGTATGCAGGGGGTAGCTGCCGGGAATCAGGTCCACGACCACCGCCATGCCGTGGGCGACCACACAGAGATAGGCGCTTTCGTCCGTCCTCTCGGCCAACTGCATCAGGATCGGCCGGGCAGACTTCCCGATATCGAAGGGCCGGATGTTCGAAGCGAGCCAGGCCAGGGTCGGTCCCAACCGGTAGGTGGTGGTGGACGGCGCCGTGATCACCCAGTTGTGCTCTTCCATGGTCTCCAGAATGCGCCGGACTGTGGAGCGGGGGAGCTTGACGTAGAGACTGATTTCCCGGAGGGACAGCCCATCGGGATGACCGCTTAATGCCATTAATAAATCATTAGCTTTCGAGAGCACAAGGATCCGATCGCCACTTCGGTTCCTTTGATCGGAGGCTTTCAGCGGAGTGAATTTGGTCGGCATCAATTGGCTCTCAGAATGGATTTTAGGACACAACCAGGCCAGAGCGAAACCTCCAATTCACGGCCCAGTGAGGGGAAGTGGTCAGGCCGGGACTACATTCATGAATCAAACAACAAAACCCAATCAAGCCCCCCCGTGACATCCACGGCCGCGCACGAAGATCCAGAACTGGTCGACCCATATTTGAACCCTACAATTGTCCGCATTGCGGACAACTATTTTCACATTGTGGACTTTCTTCTTGCAGATAGAACCTGTCCGCTCTAAATTCGGTACGACGAGTTCACCAGGCAATCCATCTAGAGACGATCGGCACCCCTACCCCCACGTTGTCCGCCGCCTTTTGGCGCTGGGCAAGGCCCTGCCTTTTGGCAAGCACTCGAATCAAAAAGGTTATTCACAGGCCCGTTCTCCCACCCCCCTCCAGGGACCTGAAGGCCCTGGCCCACTCTTTCGAGGTGATGCAATGTCAAGCAACGCTGAACTCTTGGCGCAACGCAAAGAACGGATCCGAAGGGCCGTCGCCCTGGAACAGCCCGACCGAACGCCGGTGGTCACCATGGCCGACAGCTTCTGCGCCCGGCACATGGGCGTCCCCATGGGTGAGTTCTGCAGCAGCCTGAAGGCTTCAAGCAAGGTCATGCTGGAGTCGGTCAAGCAGCTGGGCGAGAACCTGGACGGTCTGGACTTCGCATTCACCCCTGCCCCCTTCTTCCCCATTGGCTTCCTCACCAAGGTGAAAATGCCTGGCAGGGAACTCCCCTACGACAGCCTCTGGCAGTTGGACGAGCGGGAACTGCTGAGCGTCGACGACTATGACACCATCCTGAAGGGGGGCTGGCGTCCCTTTGAAGCCAAGTTCTTCCAAGAGAAGCTGGGCCTGGATATGGGTGCCATCATGGAAGAGGTCCAGGGCATCCCCGAGATGTGCCAGAACTTCGAGCAGGCAGGCTATGTGGTCTACTCACCCCTGGTCATCAACCTGGTGAACGAGAAGCTGAGCGGCGGCCGCTCCATGCCCAAATTCATCGGGGACATCCGGCGCTGTCCCGACAAGGTGGAGGCGGTCCTGGACCTGATCCAGCAGGATGTCCTCGAGGAAGTGAAGGGGGCCATCCGGGCCACCAACTCCACCTACGTCTTCATCTCCCCGGCCCGCGGTGCGAGTGAGTTCTACTCCCCCAAGCTCTGGGAGCGCTTCATCTGGAAGTACCTCAAGCAGATCGCCGACATGATCATCGCGGAGGGCGCCATCGTGAACTTCCATATCGATTCAAGTTGGGAACGGGATCTGGACTACTTCAAGTGCTTCCCCAAGGGCAAATGCGTCTTTGAGACCGACGGCGCCACGGACATCCGCAAGGTCAAGGAGGTCCTCGGGGATCGGATGTGCATCAAGGGCGATGTGCCCGCCGTCCTCCTCACCCTGGGCACCCCCGACGAGGTCTACAACTACTGCAAGCAGCTCATCAAGGACATGGGGCCCGGCTTCATCCTCGGCAGCGGCTGCTCTGTCCCACCCAACGCCAAGGTCGAGAACGTCAAGGCCATGATCGCCGCCGCCAACTGATCCCCCATTCACGTGGACACCATGGCAGACCTCTGATCCGATTCACGGCCATTGAAAAGCAGAAAGCCCCGGGACCTAAGGTCCTGGGGCTTGGTTTCGTGGCAAGGGGTCAGGAGGGCCTAGGCAGCTCCGCTCACCAGGGCGCCGAGGCGATGGAAGGAGCGCTTGACCATGAGTTTGAGGATGCTCATCAGAAGATCGATCATGTCAGCCCTCCGCTGCTCGGACTTGGAACCTGTGATCAGAACGCCCTGTTCGTCACTACCTAACGATACAGCCGTACCGCTATGCAGTCAATATGGGTACAAAAATATTTTCAGAATCCCGAAAATCCTCCTACAGAGGGCAGCGGTCGGAAGCTCAGGCCCGGTCCCCTGCCACGAAGAGAGGCTTACCACACGCGGCTTCCCTGGGATTCCCCGCACCCCATAGGCGACTTGTCTGGGTAGCCCGCGAAGGAAGAGGGGATATGTTGTTGCTGGTGATTGCCCCAGAATCACCTTAGCGAAGGGAACCACGTGGCAAAGACACCTGCTCAGATCGAAAAACAGAAACGGGAAGCCGAGAAGCGGAAGAAGAGGGACAAGGCGATCCTGAAAATCGCCCGGGAGATGCCCGATGATCCGGCGGAAGAGGTCGTCACCCCACCCATTCCCGGGAACGGGGTCAAGTGCCTCCGGTGCGAAGGCACCGGCCACCTGATCCTCGACTGCGACATCTGCAAGGGCCAGGGAAAAATGGTCGTTCGATGCCGGAAATGCGCAGGAAAGGGCACCTACACCCAACTGGCAGGCCCCTGTTCGCGCTGCGCGGCCACGGGCGTCCTGGAGGATGGAACCCAGTGTCCCCGCTGCAAGGGCAGGAAGCTTCAGCTGGAATTCTCCTCCCCCTGCTTCAAGTGCTCGGGCACCGGCACCACGAAGGTGGCCTGCAAGCGCTGCGGTGGCAGCCTCCGCTACAAGTCCCCCTGCGGCAACTGCGGCGGGACCGGCATCTATCAGCCCAAGCCATGACTGCTTCCCTGCCCCAGCGAGGCCACCCGTGACCCTGAACAGCCTTTGCATCTACTGCGGGTCCTCCACAGGCCGCAATCCGCGCTTCATGACCGCAGCCATGGAACTCGGACGCGACCTTGCCCTGTCCGGCATCACCCTGGTCTATGGCGGCGCCAAGGTGGGCCTGATGGGCGCGGTGGCCGATGGCGCCCTTTCAGAGGGAGGCCGGGTCATCGGTGTCATTCCCCAGGGGCTGGTGGAGAAGGAGGTCGCCCACCAGGGCCTCAGCGAACTCCAGGTGGTGGATTCCATGCACGAACGGAAGGCGCGCATGGCTGAGCTATCGGATGGGTTCATCGCCCTTCCGGGGGGCCTGGGGACCTTCGAAGAGCTTTTCGAGGTCTGGACCTGGGACCAGCTTGGCCTCCACGCCAAGCCCCTGGGTCTCCTCAATGTGGCTGACTACTACAACCCCCTGCTGGCCTTTCTGGATCACGCCACCGCTGAGGGCTTTGTCCGGCCCCGGAACCGGGACACCCTCATCGTGGCCGGGAGCGCCAGCGAGCTGCTGGCAAGGATGCAGGCCGCCCACCCCAAGGGATCGCTGCCCTGGCTGTCCCCGGATCAGCTCTGAAATTCCTCACCCAAGGACGGTCTATCTTGTCCTTGTCGGATCCAGGGTGTAACTTCCCATCGGCCCAAGTCATCCCATCGGGAGAAAGAGGAGAAATCCATGATCGAGAAGAAGAAAGTCTACAAGTGCGGCAAGTGCGGCAACCTCGTGGAAGCTCTGTGGAACGGAAAGACGAGCCTTTCCTGCTGCGGCGAGCTGATGCAGGAGCTGCTGCCCAACACCACCGAGGCTGCGGTGGAGAAGCACATCCCGGTGGTGGAGCGGGTCGGCAATGTCGTGACGGTGAAGGTCGGGTCAGTGGCCCACCCCATGACCCCCGAACACTACATCCTCTTCATCGAGGTGCTTCACGGACAGGACGTCTATCGCCACGACCTGAAAGAGGGCGATACGGTGGCCGAGGCCACCTTCCTGATCCCGGACGACGGGCAGCCCCTGGTGGCCCGCGAGTACTGCAATCTGCACGGGTTCTGGGCTACGAAGTAGCACTCCGCACCGCCCATCTATGCATCAGGCCCCGCAAGGGGCCTGATGCATAGATGGGCTGGCCCCCTTTGTTCAGCTGTCCGTGACACTTGCATCACCACGCGAGGTATGATTCGGCGAACCCCTGGAGACGCCAGCCCATGCCGTGGTCGGATATCTACACCTTCAGCCTTTTCGCGCTCTCCTCGGTCTTTTTCGTCGTCAATCCCATCAGCGGCACCACGGTGTTCGCGGCCCTGACCATGGGCTGGGGCCCCAGGGAACGCAACCGGGCCGCCCTCCATGCCTGCGTGGCAGCCACTCTGACCCTCATCGCCTTCCTCTTCGCAGGGGGCCTCATCTTCCGCCTCTTCCACGTCACCCTGGGGGCCTTCAGGTTGGCCGGAGGCATCCTGCTCCTGAGGGTGGGCATGGACATGCTCCACGGCAAGTCCTCCCTGACCCGCACGGCCCCCGAGGACGAAGTGGCGATGTCGCGTCGGCGGGACATCGCCATCACCCCCATGGGCATTCCTCAGATGGCAGGGCCCGGGGCCATCGCCACAGTGATGATCCTGCCGGGCAATGCCCGGGAGCCCTGGAAGTTCATTCCCGTGGTCGCCGCCATCCTGCTAACCGGCGCCACCACCTACTTCCTCCTGCGGGCCTCGGATCGCATCATGCGCTGGCTTGGCCCCATGGGGGCCAGGATCCCCGCCAAGATCATGGGCCTCATGACCGCCACCATGGCCGTGCAGTTCATGGCGCTGGGCCTGAGGGATCTACTGCCCACGATCCTCGAACAGGTCTCCCACTTGCGGTGAAAACATGAGCCTCAGCGTCTTGGATCTCTTCCGGGTGGGCATCGGCCCCAGCTCCTCTCACACCGTGGGGCCCATGCGCGCCGCCCGGACCTTCGCCCTGGAGCTGGAAACCCGGGGCCTCCTGCCTTCGGTGGAGGCCATCCGTTGCGAGCTCTTCGGTAGCCTGGGCGCCACTGGGCTTGGACACGGCAGCGACACCGCCGTCCTCCTGGGACTCCTGGGAGAGACGCCGGAAGGCGTGGATGTGGAGCAGATCCCCAGGCTCCTCAGCGAGATCGCGGCAAGTGGAACCCTCCTGCTCCTGGGCCGCCACGCCATCGGCTTCCGGAAGAGCGACCTGAGCCTGAGCCGCCGAGCCCTGCCCTACCATCCCAACGGCATGCGCTTCAGCGCCCTGTCCGCCGGACGCTGCCTGTTCCAGGACACGAGCTACTCCATCGGAGGAGGCTTCGTGGTCAAGGAAGGGGAGGCCTCGGCAGAGGATCGTCTTCCGATCCCCCTCCCCTTCCGCTCGGCCCAGGAGCTCCTGGGACACTGCCGCACCCTCGGCAAGTCCGTCAGCCAGGTCATGCTGGAGAACGAGATTACCTGGCGCACCGAAGGGGAACTCCGCAAGGGTCTACTGGGCCTGTGGGAGGTCATGCAGGCCTGCGTCTACCGGGGATGCACCACCGAAGGCACCCTCCCGGGAGGTCTGGGCGTCGTCCGCCGTGCACCCACCCTCTACCGCAGACTCACGCGCTCCCCCGAGGCAGGCCTTCGCGATCCCCTCACGGCCATGGACTTCGTGGACCTCTATGCCCTGGCGGTTAACGAGGAGAACGCCGCCGGAGGGCGGGTGGTGACGGCCCCCACCAACGGCGCCGCTGGGATCATTCCCGCGGTCCTGCACTACTACGCCCGCTTCATCCCCGGAGCCACCGAGGACGGGGTGGTGCGTTTCCTGCTCACCGCTGGGGCCATCGGAACACTCTACAAAGAGAACGCCTCCCTCAGCGGCGCCGAGGTGGGCTGCCAGGGTGAGGTGGGCGTCGCCTGTTCCATGGCCGCAGGCGCCCTGGCGGAGGTCATGGGGGGCAGCCCGGATCAGGTGGAGAACGCCGCCGAGATCGGCATGGAGCACAACCTGGGCCTCACCTGCGACCCCATCGGCGGCTTGGTCCAGGTCCCATGCATCGAGCGCAACGCCATGGCCGCCGTAAAAGCCATCAATGCCGCCCGCCTGGCCCTCTATGGCGATGGACACCACTTCGTGAGCCTGGACAAGGTCATCCGCACCATGCGGGAGACCGGCCGTGACATGAAGACGAAATACAAGGAAACCGCAAGGGGCGGCCTGGCGGTCAGCCTTCCGGAGTGCTGATGGGCCGGGGGAGCTGGGAGACTTCCACCTCGGGATGGTGGTAGCGGGGGTAGGCCGGGGTCTTCTTGCCGTACTGGAGGGCCTCCTGGGGACACCACTGGATGCAGGCAAGACACTGTTGGCAGCGGTGCTGCCAGGTCGGTTTTCCATCGGCCATGGCGATGTTGCCAGCCGGGCAGATCCGGGCGCAGAGTCCGCACCCGTTGCATTTGCCATCGGTCCAGAAGGACTTATCCAGGGCGGGGACCCGACTGAAGCTCATCCGATAGAGGGCGGTAAAAAGGGCGCGCTGCCAGAGGGGACCGCGTTCCACGGGGGCCGAGCGACCCTCCCGCACCAGGGGGGCAATGGCCTGGAGCTTGGCCCCGGCGTCATCAAAGCGGCGTCGTTGAAGGGCCTCCGACCCGGGACCGCCCCAGGGGATGTAGTTGGAGGGCATCACCAGGGACCAGCCCGCCTGGAGGCGCCAGCCCCGCTGGGCACAGGCATGGTCGAGCTGCACCAGGGTCCGACTCACCTGTCCCGCATTGACCGCCACGGCACCCAGCCAGGTGCTCTTGGACAGCTCCAGGCGCTCAATGAAGTCCAGTACAGCCCCTGGGATCCCCCAGATGTGGACCGGGAAGACCAGGAGCACCGCACCCGCCTGGGGACGGACAGCCCCGGAGTGCTGGACCATGGCTTCGATGCTGGCGTCCCCGATGAGTTCCGCCAAGCGGCGGGCCGCCCAGAGCGAATTGCCGGTGCCCGAGTAGTAGTAGAGGGTGGTAGCCATGGAACTGTTATACGCCCGAACAGGATTTGGTTTCAGCGGGATCCTTCACAAACGGAGACCGCCCGCAGAAGCGGGCGGTCAGAAGTCTGCAGAGGGCGCCAAAGGCGCAGGCTCAAGCGTGCTTCTGCTTGAGGTTGTCGTGCTTGGGGAACCACTTCTCCCAGTAGACCACCACGGGGCTCGCGATGTAGATGGAGCTGTAGGTGCCCGTGATGACGCCGATGAAGATGGGGAAGCTGAGGTCCCGCAGGGCCGGTCCGCCGAAGGCGAAGAGGCAGAAGGCCACGAAGAGCACGGAAAGCGAAGTCAGGATCGTGCGGGAGAGGGTCTGGTTGATGCTGTCGTTCACGAGCTTGGTGATGGTGACCCGCCGATACTCGGGCTTGTGGCTGTTCTCGCGGATCCGATCGAACACCACGATGGTGTCAGCCATGGAGTAGCCCATGAGGATCAGGAAGCTGGCCACCACCGGCACCGAATACTCGAAGCCGAAGAGGGTGAAGAGGGCCATGGCCATCAGGAGATCGTGAATCAGTGCCACGATGCCGCCGATGGCGAAGCTGGCGGTAAAGCGGAACATCACGTAGACCAGGATGGCGCCCATGGCCCAGGCCACGGCCTGGAGGGTCTTCTTGGTCCACTCGCCGGAAATGGAGGGCGAGAAGCTTTCGTTCTTGAGGAAAGCCAGGTTGCCCAGACGGTATTCCTTCTCCACCTGGCTCTTGAGGACCTGGGGCAGATCCTGGGGCAGCTGGGTGTAGCTGGTGAGGGGGGCAAAGCGCTCCCGGGTGTCCGTCAGCTTCTTCACGTAGGGCTCGTAGGCCCGGCGCAGGGCCTCGTCATCCCCCTGGATGCCCAGGGGATTGGACTTGACCCAGGCACTGCTGAGCACACCCACGGACTCGGTGTTCAGGTCGGGACGGGCATCGCTGGCCTTGCCGGGATCCAGACTGCGGAGGATCTCCCGGATCTGGTTGATCTGGAGGGTGGAATCGTTCTCGTCCTGGCCCTTCCGGGACTTCACCTTGATGGAGTAGTCCCGCACGCCCTTGCCGCCCTCGTAGGCCACCACGGCGGCATCCCCGAAGCCGCCCTTGGCCAGGGCGGAGCGGACCGCATCCTGGGGCACATCGCCATGGAAGCGCACCTGCATGTCGATGCCGCCCGTGAACTGCATCCCCAGCTTGACCCGGCTGTGGGCACGGCTCCAGGGCTGGGCGATCAGCAGGCAGGCCACGATGATCCCCCAGGAGATCGCCAGGGCATGGACCTTGTACTTCATGAAATCGAAATGAGGCAGGTTCTCGAATATCTTCATCGCTCGTTCCTGTTACACAGAGAGGGTCTTGGTGCCGGGATGGCGCTCCAGCACCCAGTCATAGATGAAGCGGCTGATGTAGATGCTGGTGAAGAGGGAGGCCACGACGCCTACCGTCAGGGTCACGGCGAAGCCCTTGACGGGCCCGGTGCCGAAGATGAAGAGGAGCAGGGCGGCGAAAAGCTGGGTGACGTGGCTGTCCACGATGGTCCAGAAGACCCGGTCGAAACCGGCCTGGATGGCCCCGGCCACACTCTTGCCACTGGCCATTTCCTCGCGGATGCGCTCGAAGATGAGGATGTTGGCGTCCACCGCCATACCCAGGGTCAGGGCGAAACCGGCGATGCCCGGCAGGGTGATGACGGCGTTGAAGCTGCCCATCAGGCCCAGCATCACGATCAGGTTCACGGAGAGCGCCACGATGGCGTTCACGCCGGACCAGCGGTAGTAGAAGACCATGAAGGCCACGATGACCAGGAAGCCCACCAGGGCCGCCCGGACACCGGAACGGATGGAGTCGGCACCCAGACTGGGGCCCATGGACTTCTCCTCCAGGAACTTCATGGAGGCGCGCATGGCGCCGCTCTTCAGCTTCAGCGCGAAGTCATCGGCGTCATCCTTGGTGAAGGAGCCCGACACGCGCACGCTTCCCCCTGGGATCTTTTCGCGGCATGAAAGATTGCTGACAATCTTGCCATCCAGGACGATGGAGATGAGACGTTCGCTCTCGGAGGCGAGGCCCGTCAGGGTGGCGAAGTCATCCCCGCCCTTCCGGTTCAGGGTGAAATTGATCTCGTTGGCGTCGGTCTGGTTGTTGACCACGCGGTTGGCGTCCACGATATCGCCGCCGTCAACGTAGACCTTGCTCTCCACCAGATGCCAGCCCTTGATCGCCTCTTCGGTGCCGGGGGCGGACTTGGTGCCGCTCAACTTGCCGGCCCGGCGCAGGTCCCGATCAGACACAGGCTCGGGAAGGAGCTCGGTCCCAGGGGGCAGCTGTCCCCCAAACTGGGCCAAGGCCGCTTCCTTGGAAGGGAAGCCCTGGTAGCCCGTGGGGTCCTGCTTGGCCTTGATGCGCTGTTCGAGGCGGCCTGGGGTGGCCAGGAGCCCCTTGATGCGCTCGCGCTCGGCCTCGCCCACGCCCGGCAACTCGACGATGATACGGCTGCCATCGGCACCGCTGGCGGTGATCTCAGGCTCGGCCACGCCGAACTGGTTGATGCGGTTCTCGATGATCTGAAGGGCGCGCTTGTTGGCATCCTCCTTGACGGCCGTCTGGTGTGAGGCCGTCTGGGAAAGTCGGACGACATCCCCCTCGAAGCTCACGTTGTACTCGCGGCGGAAGGTCTCCAGCTGCTTTTCCAGCGTGGGCTTCTGATCCGCCGCAACCCCGGTGATTTTAAGGGCGCCGCCATCAACCACGACCTGCGCATCCAGCAGGCCCTTTTCCTTCAGGCGGTCCTGCACCTTGTCGCGGGTGAAACGCAGATCGGCGTCCAGGGCTTCATTGCTCTGAACGGCCAGTTCGAAGTGGATACCGCCCTTGAGATCGAGGCCCAGCTTGATCTTGGAGAGGGGCACAAAGAAGAACGCGCATGCGCAACAGACCACCAGTGTGGTGACCAGACGCAAGAGACTCCGTTTACTCACGAAGGACTCCCAGAAAGAAGGACGGGCGGGAATGCTCCCGCCCAGGCTTGAGAATCAAAGAACCAGGGGCAGACTAGCTCTGCTGCTGGGGCGCGGGTTCATTGGCGAAGGCCACCACGGCGGTCTTGCGAGCCTTGACCACGGAGCTGCCGAGCTTGAGGAAGAGGGTCTGATCCTCGACCCGGTCCACGGTGGCGTAAAGGCCGGAAGAAAGCAGGACCTCATCGCCGGCCTTGAGCTTGGAGAGGCGCTCGGCCATCTGCTTGCGGGCCTTGCTCTGGGGGCGGATCAAGAGGAAGTAGAAGATCAGGCCCATGGCCGCGAAAAGGCCCAGCTGGGCGATCATGGGGCTGCCACCGGCTTGTTGCAGTAGGGCGAAGGTCATTCAGGGCTCCTCGGTATTCCAATCGTTCCGTATCTTGTGCGCGAAATCAGGAAGGCGTTCCTCCAGAATGGCTTGTCGCGCGGCTCGTGTCAGCCCAACAGTGTAGCTCAGGTTGTGGATGCTGTTGAGGGTGCAGGCCAGAAGCTCTCCGGCCTTGAAGAGATGATGGAGGTAGGCCCGGGTGAAGGTGCGGCAGGTGTAGCAGTTGCAGTCAGGATCCAGGGGCTGGCTGGATTCCCGGTGGCGGGCATTCTTGATGTTGATGCGCCCCCTGGAGGTCAGGAGACGGCCGTGACGAGCCTCCCGGGTGGGCAGTACGCAATCGAAGAGGTCCACCCCGCACTCGATGCCAAAAAGGAGGTCCTCGGGCGTCCCCACCCCCATGAGATAACGAGGACGGTTCGCAGGCAGGAGCTTGACGAACTCCGCAAGGGTAGCGTTCATGGCCTCCTTGGGCTCCCCGACGCTGAGACCGCCCACGGCGAAGCCCTGGAAGGGCGTGCGGGCATCGATCTCCAGGATCTGCTCCAGGTGAGCGGTGCGCAGATCCAGATGGGTGCCTCCCTGGTTGATGGCGAAGAGGCCCTGGTGGGCCGCCAGGGGGTAGTCCCGGCAGCGGGCCAGCCACCGGATCGTGCGCGCCATGGAGGCCTCCAGCTTGGGCCGTTCCATCTGGCCATGGGGACACTCGTCCAGGGCCATGACGATATCCGAACCCAGGTTCCGCTGGATCTCCATGCTGCGCTCGGGGCTCAGGAACTGGGGCGAGCCGTCGAGATGACTCTGGAATTTGACGCCTTCCTCGGTGATCTTCCGCAGGGAGGCCAGGGAGAAGACCTGGAAGCCCCCGGAATCCGTAAGGATAGGCCCATTCCAGCCCATGAAGGCGTGGAGGCCGCCCAGGCGGGCGACGAGCTCATCACCGGGGCGGAGCCCCAGATGGTAGGTGTTCCCCAGAATGACCTGGGGACCGATCTCGGCGAGCTGGGCCGGGGTAACCCCCTTGACCGTCCCCTGGGTGCCCACAGGCATGAAGGCAGGGGTCAACACCCTCCCATGGGCCGTGTCGAAATGACCGGCCCGGGATTGGCCGCTCTGGGCTTCTGTATTCAGAATAAATTGTTTATTCATGCTTGTAAAAAACCTATACGCAAAATAAGGAACTGTCATGGCCAAGTGACACGGAGGGCCGGAAATGTCATGAAGATGGAAAACTAGGCCCCATAAGGGTTACCTTCGGCAATCGATCCTTGACTAAGGCCCCCCCCCATGGCCATCTTACAGGATGGGCTTGGCTCCTGTTCCTCAAGTTTTTACAACGGGGACCGGGACGGCTAAAGCCCTATCTGTTTCCGTTTTCATTTCAACGTCATGGCTCGTTACGGGAGTGGCATGAGTACAGACCCCACCAAAAACGCCCCCTCCCAGAGCTCCCAGGAGAGCCTGGAGGCCGCGGTCTACCGCGCTTCGCTTGCCGAGGGTAACGCCTCGGTCCGCCATGCCAGCCCCGCCGTGACCATACCGATCACGATCGCGATGTATCTGGCATGCGGCGGAGCGGCCTGGTATCTGGCCCGCACCTCCAAGACGGTCCAGTCGGCGCTCAAGAAGACTGTGGGCATCGACCTGAGTGAGCAGAAAGAGGAGGATGCACCTC
>JAFNAB010000073.1 GCA_017859955.1 Holophagaceae bacterium | reverse complement strand
TTGACGATTTTCGACTTTTCGGGGTCGATGGCGCGCCTGATGTACCATCCGCTCTACCCCAATACGGATGTTCTGGACAATGCGGACTACGCGTACATGAGCTTCAATCTCATGACCAGTACCTATACGGTCAAGGCCAAATCCACCAAAAACAGCAATAACTACATCACTCTGACGATCACCGTGGGTGGGGGCTGCACTTCGGTGACGAGCACCGGAGGGACGCAATACCTTTCCGCAGTGACCGTCAATTCATCCACCTTTACGGCGGGGAGTTCGGTCACTTTTACCGCGACGGTATCCTCGGGATCCGTCACCTGGACCGCCTCGGGTGGTTCGCCCACCTCTTCCAACAACAGCACCACCTTTACCTGGACGGTTCCCTCCAATGCCTCCATCCCGTATGTAACAGCTTCGCTCAGCGGCAACTCCGTTGGACCGCTGACCAGCTCCATTCTGGTCAAGCCGGACGGCACCCAGGTGACCTATGACGACGCCGAAAAGTCGAAGAACACGTCATCTGGCTTCTATGGGGCCAGTGTCGGCGCTTTGGATGTGCGCAACTGGGTACGGGCCGCCAGTCATGTGCGATTCGCATACACCAGCGGCAGCACTACCCGGACGGTGGACGTCCCCATCCCCTGGAAAGTCATGTGCAGCTCCTCGACCAGCAACCCGTTGAGCTCCTATACCGTGCTGGATCAGGAAGTTGTTACCAAGAACGGGACTTCGACAACCTACGGCACCGGTAATTACATCGAGATGGACACCGTCTATTCCGCTAGTAGCGGTTCGAATGTGCTCAGCGGGTCGAGCAGCACCGCGACTTCGACCAGCCTGAGACGCGTAGGTTACAACGTGAATTATGTGGATTGGCTATTCACCGGTAAATATTCGGTGGGTTCCTATGCAGGGTCCTACATCGTTTTCGATGCGGTCACCCTCGGGTTGGCCGGAGGTCAGAACACGCTTGCCCAGGGGCGGGGCTTCGGGGCGGATGCGGCGAACTACACAATCAAAGTGCCGGACTACAACCTGAATGGCACCTACGCCGGAACCGAGTCGACGAAGACATCCTCCATCAATCTGGTGCCCGCCCTGACGCGCTCCCAGGCTGTGAAGCGCGCTGCCATCACGACTTGGATCAATCATCAGGCCGATGTCCTCTGGGCCTTTCGTTTCCTGGATACGAGCAATTCCATGGAGAACGGCACGCCCTCTTCGACCAAGAATATCGACAATAGCTCCTCGAATTATGCCTATTCCAGTTCCTACGGCTGTGATTCGGCGTGGCAGCTCTTCAATGGCAGCTCCGCCAGCAGCATGGCTTTGCTCGCCGGCAAACTGGAGAACAATGGCACTCCTTTGACCTATGCGACGGCCCGCAGTCTGGCCCAGTTTACGGATCCCAGCAGCGTGTTCAATACCGTGGAGAAGGGGACCGATGCGCCTTCCCAGTGCATGAACCACTTCCTCATCCTGTTCACGGACGGCTTGGATAACAACAATACCGGCACCACCAACGTGAACATGTCGACGCCCTACATCAGTGGATCGGCTTTCAGTGCCAAGACCGGCAACACGTACATCCTCGCCAACAAGACCTCCATCAATCAGACCGGCAGCTACTGGAACCTCTTTACCTTCGCCGGCATTGCCGCCCACATGTCGGATTCGTCCTTGGGAACTGCGGGCACCAACTATTTGCCGAGTTCCGCGGCGTCCTATGCCAGTTCAAGCGGTACGACTACGGCGACGCCCGCTGCCTTTCTGCCATACGCCATCGCCTCCCGAGGAACCGGGACCAGCAAAGTGACCTTTAGCAAGGACCACAAGATCACCACCATGGCCGTGGGGGTGAGCCTGGGTGGCCAGTACACGGATTCCGCAAGCCCCAAGCGGAATCTATTCTACGCAGCGGTTGTCGGTGATCCGACCCTGACCACCTGCGCCGACATCAGCACGCTCATCCCCTTTAAGTGGGATTCGGCCAACGAAAAGCGGGTGTCGAATTCAATCTACTTTTTTGATGGGAATACGCCCGACACCCTGAGCTCGGGTCTTGGCTACGCGATCCAGTCCGCAATCGCGGCCTCCAACATCAACACCACCAGCAATCCCAACCTTCCCTACGTCGGGGCCAGCCTCGGCGGCCAGATCTACGTGGGCAAGTTCCGTCCTCCAACGAATGGGGGGTCCATTTGGGGCGGGGATCTACTTATGTTCAACACCATTCTCAGCAACAATAACCTCAAGTTCCTGGACACTTCCGGCGCGGTGACCACCACCCTCGACACGACCACGGCCCAGTGGTCCGCCCGGGACTCACTCTATTCGAACCGTCTTTGGAGCGCCCGGAAGCTCTACAGCCGTATCCCGAGAACCGATGCTTCAACTGCCGAAGACAGCCTGAAGGTCGGCTTTTCGGACACCGGCGCGGCCTATGCAACCCTGAAGAATTACGTGGCCCAGGGTACCAACAAGTCGACGTACGTGGCGGGTGGAACCGCACAGCTGCAGGTGATCCGCACGGTCATGGGGGGGGACTACAGCGATACCGAAAAGATCGACAGCTCCGGCGTGCCGACCACCAATCGCTCCAACATTATGGGTGATATAATCAATTCATCACCTGCTGCCATCGAGTTCAAGTTCTCCGATGTCGCCGCAAACCTGACCGGGGCGCTGGCCGCGGTGGGGGGGGACCGCTTCCGGTTGATCCTGGTGGGCACAAACCAGGGATGGATCCATGCCTTCGGAGAGGTCACCAAGGCCACGACCCTGACGCTCACCGATGGTACGACCCGGACCATCAGGACCGGGGCGGTGGATGAACTGTGGAGTTTCATGCCCACGGATTTTTTGAGCAATCTCGACCAAGTGACGGTCAGCACCAACGCCCACCGCTTCATGGTGGACGGTACGCCCTTGATATACCACCTGGACCTGCCTCCCACCGGGGGCGGTGCGGCTGACGGTGTAGTGGAAATAAGCAGTTCTCCTGGTCCGGAGCGCTGCCTGGCCATCTTCGGCTTGGGGAAGGGGGGGCGCAGCTATTACGCCATCAACCTGGCAGACCCCTTCACCCCGGTTCTTCAATGGTCCCTGAGGCCCGATGAATCCACCTACCTCACCACGGACCGCATCCTGACCCGTTCCGGCTCCCCCGATCTGGCGACGGTCAAGAGCGTCGTGGCCAACATGGGCTTTTCCACCTGCACCCCCGCAGCAGGCCGCGTCCAGGTCACGGCGACTCCCGGTGACACCTCGACCTCCGTGGTCCGGGATGTCCTTTTCCTGGGGGGAGGGCACAGCGTACCGGAGGTGGAGGCGAACTTTACGGATTCCTCCAGCAACCCCATTCTCCTGGGGCGTTCGGTTCTGGCCCTGGATGTCTATACCGGCAAGATCATCGCCGCCGTGGATATGAGCTCCCTGGCCGGTGCCACGGACACCAGCGGGCGAGTGACGATGGGCCCCGTGTCCAAGGGGGTGGTGCCCTTCGAGTTTGTTCTGAACTCAGGCATGGCCCAGCGGGCCTATTTCATGGATTTCTGGGGTGGACTCTGGTCCTGGGGGCGCCAGATGACCGACGCGGATTCGAGCTCCTCGACCTATCAGTACCGCATGGACAGCTCGGATATGAGCACCTGGACATCGGATGGTGTGGCCACCTCTTCTGCGGGCATCCGTCTCGTGGCGAAGGACAGGAGCGGCAATGCCGTATCCCTGGCCTCCGGCGCCAAGACCACCCTCCATTACAGTGAGGCGCTCTACTCGACCCTCCCGGCGCCTTTCCGGGTCAGTTCCTTCCCAGGCAAGGCCACGCTGACCTCCTCTCCGGTTCCTGCCGCCGTTGGGATTGCCCTGGAGAGTGGGGACCGGAACAATCCTCTGGACTACTACTACACGAGCACGACTCTGCCATCCAATCATCGGCTGTCCGTCATCTTCGATCGCCAGGACAGCCTGCGCTGGGGTTTCACGAGTTCCAATCCCATCGTGGTTTCGGATACGACCTCCCATCTGCTGGATGCATACCCAAGCTTCTCTTCCTATGCCTACGGAGACGCTGTCATCTCTCAAGGCAACAGCAGCTACTACCTCGCTCCGAGCACCTCCAGTGCTACCCGGTTCGGTTACTACCGTAAGTTTCCCACTCGGGATACAACCACCAAGCTGGTGCCCAAGGGTATCAATTCGCCGATGGTGGTTTCAGGAAGCCTCTACTATTCCTATTTCACACCCACCGAAGCGGATGTGTGCACCGGAGGCAGTGGATATACCTACAGCAACCTCATCTGCGATGTGATGAACCCCGTGGTGGTGGACGCCCGGACAACGGTGTCCTGCCAGAGCGGGAGCAAATACACCTGGATAGGTGTGGCCTCCGACTATACGGCTCTGGGTAACCGGGGGGTGATCCAGACTGGCACCGTGTCCTCGACCAGCACTTCGGATACCAGCACCACAGCCCTGGCTGCCACCACCCTCACCGGTAAGGCCAGTGCCCAGTACCCCAAACCCAGGGTTTGGCGGACGGTGCACTGACGCACTTATCTCAGGGCCGTTTTTCCGGACCTTCCGGCAGTGCACGGGCCTCTCCAGGCCTGCGCGCTGCCGGAAACGTAAATCGTCCCATCGTGCTAGCCTGATGAAATACCTCGATGCACGCTTTCGCCTATCAGACCATGGCTGCAACTGGACAAAGGAGGACCCGTGACCTCTGATCAAAAGACTCGCATCCTGATCGGAACCCTTGTGGCTGCCATCGTGGTTCTGTCGGCCTATGCCGTGTTCGGGGGAAGGGGAGTCACCGGCGGAACGCCCTCCTCCAATGCCCAGGTGGCTTCTGCGGAAGGCTCTACGGCTCCGGAAAGCGAGCCTGGTGCTCCCGTCCTGCGTATCGACACGGATAACCCCGTGGCGGTCCAGAGTGGTGGACATCAGGCCTTTGTGTCCTCGGATGCTGACCTGTCCTACAAGTGGGCCATCGTTGGTGGCACCTTCGAATGGACCAATGAAGGTCCTTCCGTTGTCTGGCAGGCCGGGACGGGCACTGAAGCCGTTCTGACCTGCACCGGCACTGGCGCCGACGGCCGGACGAGCACCGCCACGCTGCGCGTCGCCTTGCGTCCCCCTTCAGCCATCACTCGCTTCGAGGCCGTGCCTCCGGTCATCACTGCGGGGAAGAGTGCGCGAATCTTTTGGACCGTGAGCAATGCGGAGAAACTGGTTTTGGAGCCCGGGAGCCAGGATCTGGGCAAGAGCCTTGCGTCCTCGGTGGAGGTCAAACCCGGTGAAACCACGGTCTACACGCTGAAGGCCACGGACAGCCTGGGAGTGGCCACCTCGCAGGACGTGAAGATCAAAGTTGTGCCGGCTCCAGAACTCCTCGGACTCAGAGGCGAACTTGTTCCTGGCAGCCCCAACGCCTGTGTGGTGGTTGCCGAATTCAAGGGTGGGAAAGCCGAGCTGAAGCAGGGGGGGCAGGTGGTGGCAAGCAGCGAAACGAGCCCGCTGCGCTTCCCGGCCTCAAACCTGGGATCGGGGACTTCCTTCCTGGTTACGGTGACCAATGAGGCAGGCTCCTATGTGTCCAATACCCTCACCTTCTCGCCGGGCAAGTAGGAACTGAAGGCTGCCGCAAGCTCCGTGTTAACCTTATTATCGATCGCGGAGGCTTGCCCTGGCTTGTTTTCCGCCCTTTGCGAGCGAGATATGAGCCGATTCTGGAGCAAGGTCGTCCACAACCTGACCCCCTATGTGCCGGGAGAGCAGCCCAGGCTGCACAACCTGGTGAAGCTGAACACCAACGAGAATCCCTACGGGCCTTCTCCCAAGGTCCTGGAGGCCATCCAGGCCGCCACGGCGGATACGCTTCGGCTCTATCCCGATCCCAACGCTGACCATCTCCGCGCGGCCATCGCCAACTTCTATGGTGACCAGGGCATTGAGCCCCGACAGGTCTTTGTGGGCAATGGTTCGGATGAAGTGCTCGCCCTGGTCTTCCTGGCACTCCTGAAACACGAGCAGCCGCTGCTGTTCCCCGACATCACCTACAGCTTTTATCCGGTTTACTGTGGTCTGTATGGGATCGACGCCGAGCTGGTGCCTCTCGATGAGGACTTCCAGATCCGCGTGCAGGACTACGAGCGCCCCTGTGGCGGCATCATCTTTCCCAATCCCAATGCCCCCACCGGGCGTTGGCTGACCCTTGCCGAGATCGAGACCCTGCTGAAGGCGCACCCCGATAGTCCGGTGGTCATCGACGAGGCCTATGTGGACTTCGGTGGCGAGAGCGCCGTGGGGCTGGTGAACCGCTACCCCAACCTGCTGGTGATCCATACCCTCTCCAAGGCCCGCTCCCTGGCCGGGCTCCGCATGGGCTTCGCCATCGGCCACCCGGAGCTCGTCGAGGCCCTGGATCGGGTGAAGAACAGCTTCAACTCCTATCCGGTGGACCGGCTTGCCATGGCCGGGGCCATGGCGGCCATGGAGGACCGGGACTACTTTGAGCGCACCCGCCACGCGATCATGTCATCCCGGGAGCAACTGGTGACCGATCTGGAGTCCCTGGGCTTCGAGGTGCTGCCTTCCGTGGCCAACTTCATCTTCGCCCGGCACCCCGGACGGGACGCCCTGGAACTTTCCGCTGCCCTCCGGGCCCGCAGCATCATCGTGCGCCACTTCAAGCTGCCCAGGATCGATCAGTTCCTGCGGATCACTATCGGAACCCCCGAGCAGTGCGGCGTTCTGGTGGATGCTCTGAAGGAGATTCTGGCCTGAAGGGATAGGATAGGCCATGCGCTTCCTGTCCCTGCTCGTACCGGTTCTCATGCTCCCTGTCGCCGCCCAGGATGTGGGGGGCTTCGAATCCAGGATCCAGGCCGCCGAGTCCGTGGTGGCGCGCTTCTATCGCGGAGAAGGCCTGGAGGAAGCCCGCAGGCGGGTCAATACCCAGGTGGATGCCTTCAATGGGCGGGTGGCCCAATGGAATGCCCGCCTGGACCAAGCCAAGGTGGAGGCGACAGCCGATACCGGCGCTTTGAGCGATCTTGAATCCCAGGTGGCCGCTCTGGATCGGCAATTGGCCCGTAAGGCCGCCGCTGATGATCCCGCTGCCCTTCGCCGCTTCAATCAGCGGATTGAGGAGCGGAATGCTCTGGTGGCGCGGTACAACCTCCTCGTGGCCAGGGCCCGGAACACGGCGGAGGCCTATGAATCCCTGGCGCAGCAGAGCAGGGTCGAGCTCCAGAAGGAACGCGAACGTCTCCAGGGGGAACAGCAGGCCCTGGCGTCTCGAGTCATGGCTTTGGACGACTTCCAGAGGGATGGGCGGGATGTCGCATTCGTTCAGGGGCTCAATCGCCTGCTGGCGGATCTCCGCCAACGGCATCGTTCAAAGGGCGGGGCGGGCCTTCAAACGCAGGTGGAACGGGTCCGGGGGCTTCGGCGGGAACTGGCCCGCTGGGCCATGGCCCAGCAGCAGGCCCAGGACAACGGGCTGGTCCTGGTGGAAGCCATGGTGGGGGATGAACCCTGCTGCTTCATCGTCGATACGGGTGCCCAGCGGGTCTGTCTCAGTATGGAGATCATCGTGGCTGCGGGTTTCGAGGGCCTTCTGGGGAAGGAGTCCGTTCTGGTCCTGGCCGGGGGCCAGAGGATCCGAGGGCGGCAGCTGGATTTCCCTGCTGTGACCGTGAATGGCTCGACCGAGCAGTCCGTGGCCGGGTCCGTTGTCCCGGTCTCAGAAGTCGGAATTGACGGGCTGTTGGGCCAGAGCTATCTCCGGCGCTTCGTTTACACCCTGGACAGCGGTAAGGCGGAGCCGCTGACCTTGCTGCGAAGATAAAAACGGATATCGGTTTATTTCAACCGGTCCAGAACTCGGTCGATGTTGAGGGCCACCTGCCGGATCTTGGCGTTCATGGTTTCGATTTCGAGGGTGAGCTTGCGGACGGTCTCCACGGATTTGCCCATGTTGTCGGCCACCACGGCGAAGCCGAGGCCGTGGACGCCAGCCTTGGCGGCCTCGATGCTGGCGTTGAGGGCCAGCATCTGCATGCTGCTCATAACGGAATTGATGCGTCCGACCAGGCCGCCGCTGCCCTTGAGGCTCTCGGTGATCTCGGTCTTCATCTCGCCGATGTCGCCCACGACCTCGTTCTCGATGCGGTGGCGGTCCTCCTCCAGGATCTGCACCAGGAGTCGCGCCAGGTCGCTGGTGAGGACGCGTGTGCTGGACCTCTCCAGGAGCCTGGTCAGGTGTTCGCTGGTTTCGGCATGGCCCGTGACCTCGAAGACCAGATCCGTGGGATGGCTCCTGACGGCGGCCTCCATGTCGGTGTAGACGGGAACCCGGGCCTGGCGGGCTGCAGCGATGGCTGGAGCTTCATTGTGCCGATCCACCACGAAGGAGACCTCCGCCCCCTTGCTCTGGTGCAGGAGGTTGAAGAATCTGAGACCGGCCCGGCCACCGCCTACGATGCCGACCCGCTGGACTTTGGAACTGACTTCTACTGCGCTCATGGGGGATCCTGGTTTTGAGCCATTCTAGCTGCTATTCAGAGTTTCGGTGATAGTTCCCCAGGATCTGCGTTGAGGTAAGATGGCCCTTCACCCTCGGTGAACTCGAAAGGAAGTGACGTGGAGTTGGTTGTCGATCGCATCTGCCAGGAACTCACCCTGCCTCGCGCCGGGGTGGCCGCGGTGGTTGGACTGCTGAACGAAGGCAACACAGTGCCTTTCATCGCCCGGTACCGCAAGGAAGTCACAGGCAGCCTGGACGAGGTGGCCATCCGCGCCATCGAGGACCGTGTGGCCTACTTCAAGGAGCTGTTGGAGCGCCGGGAGACGGTGCTCAAGACCATTGACAAGCAGGGCAAGCTCAGCCCGGAGCTCAAGGCGCGAATCGAGTCCACCTGGTCCAAGACCGAGCTGGAGGACCTCTATCTGCCCTACAAGCCCAAGAAGCGCACCAAGGCCACGGATGCCCGGGAGCGGGGGCTGGAGCCCCTCCTGGACACCCTGTTGGCGGATGAGAGCGGTGCCGATCCCCTGATGCTTGCGGCCTCCTATGTCAAGGAGGACCAGGAGGGCATCCAGACGCCCTCCCAGTGCGTGGAAGGCGCCGGTCATATCCTGGCGGAGCGCATGGCAGAGGATGCTGACATCCGCGCTTGGCTACGCGAGGAGTTCTACGAGCACGGCACCCTCCAGTCCACCCTGCGCGAGGAGCGCAAGGATGGCCAGGAGGCCCTCCGCTTCAAGTCCTACTGGGACTACAAGGAAGCCATCAAGAAGATGCCTGCCCACCGCATCCTGGCGGTCCGGCGCGGCGAGAAGGAGGAGATCCTCACCGTCAAGCTCCTGGTGGACGGGGAGAGGCTGGTTACCCATCTGGTCTCCCGGGTCCAGGTGAACCCCAAGTCCGGCTTCCGCAAGCTGCTGCATGAGGTCTGCCGGGACGCCTTCGATCGCCTCCTTGCCCCCACCCTCGAAACAGATGTGCGGGTCGAGGCCAAGAAGAAGGCCGATGCCGAGGCCATCAAGGTTTTCCAGACCAACCTGGATCACCTCCTGCTGGCACCTCCCGCAGGGCAGATGTGCACCCTGGGCGTGGATCCTGGTATCCGCACCGGATGCAAGCTGGCGGTGATCAATCGCCTCGGGCAGTTCATGGAGACCGCCACCATCTACCCCCTGGAGCCCAAGCGGGACTTCGAGGGCAGCCGTGCTGTGCTGGAGCAGATCGCCACCAAATACCCCCTTGAGGCCATTGCCGTGGGCAATGGCACCGGCGGTCGGGAGACCGAAGCTTTCATCCGCCAGTGGTTGAAGGATACGGATCGCCAGGGCGTCATCTGCATCTCCGTGAGCGAAGCCGGGGCCTCGGTCTACAGCGCCAGCGAAGTGGCCCGGGAGGAATTCCCGGAGCAGGACGTGACGGTGCGCGGCGCCATCTCCATCGCCCGGCGCTTCCAGGATCCCTTGGCGGAACTGGTGAAGGTGGAGCCCAAGTCCATTGGCGTGGGCCAGTACCAGCATGATGTGAACCAGACCGCCCTCAAGAAGAGTCTGGACGAGGTGGTGGAGTCCTGCGTGAACCGTGTGGGCGTGGACCTCAACTCTGCAAGCTACAAGCTCCTGGCCTACGTGGCGGGCATCGGCGAAACCCTGGCCAAGAACATCATCCACTTCCGGTTCGAGCACGGGGCCTTCAAGCACCGGGAGCAGCTCATGGAAGTGCCCCGCTTCGGTGAGAAGGCCTTCCAGCAGTCCGCGGGCTTCCTGCGCATCCGGGACGGAGAGAACCCCCTGGACTCCAGCGCCGTCCACCCCGAGGCCTATCCTGTGGTCCAGCGCATCTGTCAGCTCACAGGCAAGACCCTGCCCGAGCTGGTGGGCAACGAGGCGGTCTTGGGAAGCCTGGATCCCAAGCTTTTCGTGGATGAGCGTTTCGGTGTGGAGACCGTTACGGACATCATCGCCGAGCTGCGCAAGCCCGGGCGGGATCCCCGGCAGGGCTTCGAGGCCGTGCAGTTCATGGAAGGGGTCAACAAGCCCTCCGACCTGGAACCCGGCATGGAGCTCCCGGGTGTCGTCACGAATGTGACGGACTTCGGAGCCTTTGTGGATGTGGGCGTCCACCAGGACGGACTGGTTCACCTCTCGGAAATCAGCCACACCTACGTCAAGAACCCCGCCGATGCCCTGACCGTTGGGCAGGCCGTGAAGGTCAAGGTCCTCAACGTCGATCTTCAGGCCAAGCGGATTTCTCTTTCCATCAAGGCCTTGCTGCCTGTTCCCGCAGGACAGGCCAGGGCCGAGCACCAGCGCCCCCACGCCAGGCCCCGCAGGCCCGAGACTCAGGGTTCTGCCCCCCGGCCCGAGAAGAAGCGGGACGCGGGACGCCCCGAAGCCGGGCGCCCCGAACACGGGCGGTCGGAGCGCCGCCCAGATGCCGGGCGCCCCGCCGCAAGCCGCTCGGCGGACCCCAGGCCCAAGTCTGAACCGAAGGCCGCCAGCCTGACGGATCTGCTCGCCAAGTTCAACAAGGGGCTCCGGTGAAAACCTGGGCCATCTCGGGCCTGCTCCTGCTTTCCGTGCTCGGGTGCGATCGCGCCAAGGCACCGGCCTATGGCCCGACGGAAGCTGGGCTGGTGCTGGGTTACGAGAATCCCAGCCTGCCCGAGAACCAGCGGATCAATGAGCGGGTTCAGCTCCGGGTCGATTCTACGGCCCAGGTGGAGGGAGGCCTGGATGTCCGGATGACCTTATCCACCCTCAGGGGGCAGGTGCCCCAGCGCCTCTTCTTCCGGAGGGGAGGGTTGGCGGTCTGGGATGGCAAAGCCATCCTTCAGACCGTGCTCCCAGAGGGCTTTCCCCAGGTGCAAAGGTGGGAGGGTAAAGACACCTTCAGTCGGGTGTTGGGGCGGTCGACCGCTGAGGCCAGTATTCCTCTTTCCCCCGGGTCCGATCGGACGGGGTACTGGGTGGAAACCCAGGACAAGGTCAACCCAGGTGTGCGGGCCCGGACCTGCTTCGTGCCAGAAGTCGGTGTGGTGGAGACCCGGGTGTGGCAGGATGGGCAGTGGGTCACCATTCAGCGGCTCAGTTCCCGGATGTTTGCAGATGCCCCCAGGCAGCAATAGCCTGGGAACCTACTGGAGTTTTCATGGCGAAGGACAAAGTTGAGGTGCTGCCTGCAGGTGTGGCCAAGGGGTCATTCCGGGACAACCTCGAGGTGGCCTGCTTCGGCATCCTGCTGATCATGTTCTTCAAGACCTTCGTGGGTCAGCAGTTCACGATTCCCAGCGGCTCCATGCGCAATACCCTGCTGATCGGCGACCACTTGCTGATCAACAAGTTCATCTTTGCCCGGCCCCAGTGGGCCTGGGAAGAGAAGCTCTTCCCCATGCGCGGGGTCCAGCGTGGCGACATCATTGTCTTCCGCTATCCCCTGGAGCGCGATCAGGACTACGTCAAGCGCTGTGTCGCCCTCCCTGGGGACACGGTGGAGATCCGGGACAAGCGGCTCTACATCAACGGCAAGCAGGCGACTGGGCCCTGGGAACATCACACCCCCAAGTCCGAGGAAGGTCCTCTGCCAGGGCCCTGGCCCCCGACCCGGAGCACCGGTGCGGTCAGCGAGGAGCTCCCCGAGAGCCTGCCGGTGTCCGCGGTCTGGCCGTACCAGGACCCTGAGATCCAGGCCATGGACCAACAGGGACGGGAGCCTCTGGGCTACGGCTACCGGGACCACCTGGCCCCGGTGAAGGTGCCGGAAGGACACGTGTTCGCCATGGGTGACAACCGGGAGAACAGCCTGGACGGTCGCTACTGGGGATTCCTGCCCATGGACCACCTCCGGGGTCGCCCCTTCTTCATCTGGTGGAGCTACCGTGAGGGCGGTGTGGATGACCAGAATGCCCGGATTCCAAGCGGTCCCGCCGATGTGATCGCCAACTTTGTGGATGGCGCCCGCCACTTCTTCCCCTGGACCCGCTGGGAGCGCACGGGCACGATCCCGAAGTGATGTCGTGAAAAAGAGTCAACACAGAGGGCACGGAGGATGAAAAGAAAGGGCACGGAGAAAAGCGGGACTGAGATCCTGCTTCGCTTCTGCCCGATGCTCCGTCGTGCCCAATGGCAATCTTGATTGGTCTGGAACCTGAAATGATGCTTCGCCTGCTCGCCCTGTCTGTTCTTCTCGTGTCCGGCGTGCCCGGAGCGGCCTGGGGGGAGAAAGGGCACCGTATCATTGCCAGTTCGGCGGTCCGTGGCCTGTCCGGTTCAGTGGGGGCCTGGTTCTCAGGGCAGGAGGGCTTGGTGGTGGAGCATGCCTCGGATCCAGACCATTGGAAACGGGATCGCAAAGAGCCGCCCCGGCACTTCATCAATTGTGATGTCTACGGCGGGCCTGCTTCAGTGCCCTTCACAGCGGAAGAGGCCATCGGCTTGGTCGGCGCCCGCCGCTTCCATAAGGCTGGTCAGCTCCCCTGGACCGTTCAGGATCAGGTGCGGAGCCTGGCGTCCGCCTTCCGGGATCGGGACCGGGGCAGGGTGCTCATGGAGGCTTCCTACCTGAGCCACTATGTGGGGGATCTGCACGTTCCCCTCCACACCCTCAGCAACTACGATGGCAAGGACACGGGGCAGCGAGGGGTGCACTCCCGATGGGAAACGGGTCTGGTGGAACGATACGTAGAGCCCTCCTCTCTGAGGGTCCTGCCCACCGCCCAGGGGCGGACGACCCTTTTGAGCCCCTGGCGCTGGCTCCAGGAGACCTATTCCATGAGCGCCCTGGTGTTGGCGGATGACCAGGCCGCTGGCCTGGCCCGGGGCAAGCGGAGGGGTGGCGCCTACTGGACCATCTTCTGGGCCAGTCAGGGGTCAGTGGTCAAGGGGCAGTTGGAGCGGGCCGGACAGCACACCGGTGAGCTGATCATCCTGGCCTGGGAGATGGGCGGTCGACCGAAGGCCTAGGTTTCCGGAGTTCAGTTCACCCTGAAGTGGGAAGCCAGTTGCCGCAGATCAGAAGCCTGGCGTGCCAGATCGGCTACCGTGTGGGCGGTCTCCGTGATGGTGGCACTAAGCTCCTCCGTGGCTGAGGCGTTGCGCTGGGTCAAGTCCTGGGTGCGCTGGATGCCTTCCACCACATGGGTGCTGGCCTGGGATTGGGTCTCCATGGCGGAGGTGATTTCCTTGATCTGGTTCGCGTAGTCCCGGATGTTTTTCTGGATGAGCTCAAGGGAGGCGTTGACGTTCTGGACCGCCTGGGACCCTGCCCCCACGCGCAATCCGCTCTCCTCGATGAGGCCAGTGATCTCCCGGGCTGCAGACCCGCTCCTTTCCGCCAGCTTGCGGATCTCGTCCGCAACCACGGCGAAGCCCTTCCCGTGTACACCGGCCTTGGCGGCTTCGATGGCGGCGTTGAGTGAAAGGAGGTTCGTCTGGCGGGCGATATCGGCGATGACCGTGGTGATCCTCCCGACCTTCGCGGAACTCTCCTGGATGGCAGCCATGGCGCTGGTCGACTCTTCCACGCTCTTCATGCCATCTGAACTGGCCTGGAGGGAAGCTGCCGACAACTTCTCAGCCTGGGAGGTGCGGCTTCGGACCTCTTCCACGGAGCGGGCCACCTCCTGGATGGCCTGGGACGATCGCTGCACTTCAGTGCGCTGGCCATCGGCGGATCGGCTGATATCCGAGGTGGCCGCCTCCAGCTCCTGCGTGGTGGCGGCCAGCTGGGTGGCCCCGCTGGCGGTCCGTTCTGTGATGGCGGCCACCTGTCGGAAGTCATCCCGAAGACGGGCCGTTGCTCGATTGAGCACCGTGGCGATATCTCCGAATTCATCCCGGCTGTCCACGGCGCAAAGCCGGGTCAGATCTCCCGCTTCCAGGGCAGACATGGAGCTTTGGATGGCCCGGGCATCCCTTTCCACCCGATGGCCCACCAGCAGGGTGAAGCCAATCCCCAGGATGAGGGCGATGGCCACCCCCATCACGATCCATACCTGCTGCCGCTTGGCGAAGACTTCATCGGATTTGCTGATGGCTTCGGCCTTTGTTTGATAAATGGATAATAATTTGTCTAAATCGTCCCGGGCTTTGTTCATTTCCTTGAGATTGGCATCCATCATCCGAGGGATGTCGGGGTTTGGGGCGGTCGTGGCTTCCTTGAAAAGGGGTGGAAAAGCTTCTGCATAGTGGCGGATGATCTGGGCGATTTCGGTCACTTGAGCCTTGTCCGCTCCCCAGTCCAGGGCCTCCATCCGGCTCAGGTTGCTGGTCAGGATCCCTTCAACCTCCGTCAGCCGCTTGGTGCGCTTGGAGAGGTAGTCCGGGTAACGGTGGGCCCCCAGCAGAGAGACATGGACGATTCTCAAGCGGTTGGCGTTGGCGATCACATCCGTGGTGGCCGTGAGCTTGTTGAAGATGGCGGTGACCGAGGCCTGATCGCGTTGGAGCCGATTCAGGCTGGTCCAGCCGATGAGGGCGACGCAAAGCAGGAGGATCACCTGGGTGGCCAGGATGAGGTAGAACTTGCCCCGGATTCTGAGTCTGGAATGAATAGCCGCCATGGTGCCACCTCATCGCATCAGGTATTCCTGACCTGGAGTCTAGGCCCCGGAGAGGGTTGGGCAAGGCATCAGGGGAGGCTTCCCTTTGGGGCTCGGTGATTGATGGTGTCCAGAAGGGCAACCGCCTGCCCTTCGCCCACGGGCCCCAGCTTCAGCCAAGCCCCCGGGCGCACTTCCAGCCAGAGCACAGGGCCCTCGGGGCTCCACCAACCCTTCTGCCCGGAAGCCCCCATCAGGAGCTTGGCTCTGCGGCTCTGTGCCCGGCTCGGGCGGATGCATGCTTCCACCTGGACCTGCGGGCTGCCCGACAGGCAGAGCCCCGTCCGGGTGATCTCCCAGGTGTTCCCTGGAGCCGAGAGCAGGTCGCCCTGGCCAATCTGCAAATGGTCTCCCTCGATCCTGATCCCCTGGGGCCAAGGCTGATCCTGTTGCCACGCGCTTTGTCTCAGGTCCATGGCGGCGTCCTCCCAGCCGAGGCTCCCCAGATCCGCGAGATTCGAGGTGCTGAGCTTCATGCGGAAGGCGGAAGCCGGGGCCTGGTCGAAGGTGGGGTCGATGGGGATCCATCGATTGCCCAGCTTGACCTCCACCCAGAAGTGGAGCCCCAGGGTGTTATCCAGGGCCGCCCAGCCAGTGACGGCCCGGCAGGGAACTCCGAGGCGGCGGAGCAGGGCGATGGCGAGGACACCGTGTTCGGTACAATCTCCGCGACCATTCCGGGCGACCTCCTGGGCGGATGCAAATCCGACGCTGTAATCCTTGTCCTCGATCCAATCGAAGACGAAGGTGGTGACACGACGGGTCAGTTCCCAGCGGCTACTGCCCTTGGGGGCCTTGAGGCGCTCCAGCAGGCCATCGAAGACCGGGTCTTCCAGCCGCGCCAGGGGAGTGGAGGCCAGGAAGGGCGCATCTTCCGGCGCAGGGCTACCGGTGACTGGGCGTTCCTGGGCTTCGGCGGGGCTCGGGGCCTCGGCCTGGCGCAGGCGGTACCGCTTGGGAGCAATACGGGTCTGCTGGGGGTCCTCCGGCACCTTGGGGAGCTGTTCCCCAGTCCAGGTCACCGTGAGGTCCTGGAGCCAGAGGCGCAGAGGATGGGGGGGGAG
>JAFNAB010000072.1 GCA_017859955.1 Holophagaceae bacterium | reverse complement strand
GGCCTCCATGGAGTTTTCAAGATGGCGGGCCGAGAATCCGCGATGACCAAGGATGAGCGACATGGATCCTCCTGAGGCGCCGGAGGGCGCCTGGGGATTGTCGCCCATGTCCCTCCAGCCCCGGAAGGGGTTGGAGGGACATTTCTTTCGATCGCGCATGTCGACTCGACTCGGGAGGGGGGCGCCATTACTCGGTGTCGAGGCGGGTGCCGAGGTCTGCGCAGGAAATTTTCATAAATAATTATATAATTGTAAAAAATATTGACCGAGATAGGCGGTTCCAATTCGTTAACTTGAATATTATTTTTATAAAAATACCTCAAAAAAGGATGTAGAAAAAAGTCACATTTTTATTATACTCATGCCGTTTATCGGTTTTTTTTCATGCGGGGAGGCATGCCTATGCAATACGTAAAATTCTGCAGGTGGTTGCCAATCACAACCGGCCTGCTCCTGGGGACGGTTCTGTCGACGGGATGCGGTGGATCCCACTCGGGTTCGACAACGGTGGTCAAGGAAAGCAATAGCAAGCTGGCGGGTCTGTCCCTTTCCACCGGAGTGATGAGCCCTGCGTTCTCGGACACTGTCACCACCTATGCCACGACGATCTATTCTCGGGCGGCGAGCCTCCAGGTCACTCCCACGACGGGCAGCAGCAAGGCCGCAGTCAAGGTGAATGGGGTGACAGTCGCCTCAGGCAGCGGAACTTCCGTTGCCTTGGCGGATGGGACCAATACGATCACCATCCTCGTAACTGCCGAGGATGGGACCACAACGACCACCACCCTGACGGTGAATCGTCTTCCAGCAACTACGCCGGTCTATGTCCTGGACTCCTGCAACGGATCCGTGGTGACCGGGGCCACGCTGACCGTGGCTGATGACACGGGGCAGACCCTGGAGAGCGGAATCGCGGTGGGAAGTACCGGCACCACGACCCTGGGGCTCGACACCACCAAGAAATACTTCCTGTATTCCCAGGCTACCGGGGCCGCTCAGTCGTGTGCAGCGTTGTTCGACCCCAATGCCAACACCCGAGCGGACTTCTATTGCCATGATCTGGGGATGATCTCTTATCCCGCCTCGGCGCCGGTCGTGACGGCTCTCAGTTATTCTGCAGACGGCACCACCTGGACGCCGGTCACCGGGAACGCCATTACGGATGTCCTGGCGAATATCAGGTTCTTGCGCGTATCGGCGATCGGGACCGCGGGTATCAGCCCCACGGCTTGGTCCGGCTTCGGCATGGGCATCAATGTGGACCGCGCTGCCTGGTCCTGGGATTACACTCCGGCGATCAACGAAGTCGAGAACTCGACGCCCGTTACCTACAATGGCCAGTCCCGCTACCGCTCCACCTATGATTTCGCGGTTTCTTTCACCAATGCCAATGCGGCCACGACCCACTACATCGATCTGGTGATCTATGACGTGGCCAACAACCGCACCGAGCAGAAGATCCCGGTGACCGTGACGGACGCTGTCACCAACACCGGGGACTACGATCTTTCCTCGGCCACCCCCACGGTCAACCTGGTCCAAATGTCGACCTATGCCCTCACCCGGGACATCTTCGTCGTGCCCTCATTGGACGGGGGAGACACCAGCTATATGACCACGGTCAGCTTCTTTGTTAACGCGGGCGGGAGCTACAGGGGAATCCGGGGTTTCGACCTCTATCGCTCCAGTGATGGCACCAACTTCACCAAGGTCAAGACCGTCAACTACCCCTCCCTGGTGACCTCGTCCGCCATTAGCGTCAACGACCTGGACCCCACCCTGGCCCCTGGGGTGACCTACACCTACAAGGTCAAGGCCTTCAACGCGAACACGACCGGCAACGGAGGCTATTCTCTGGAATCCAACACCCGTTCCTCCAAGTTCCTGGCGCCTTTCAAGACGACCCTGAGCGCGCCCGCCAATGGAGCGGTTTCAACCACGACCGTGCCCACCTTCCGGTTCCAGATCTCGGATCCCACGCTTTGGGATCCCGCTGTCTCCGACTATTTCTATTTCTACCTCTACGTCAAGGACAAGGTCGGCAACGAGATCTATGGCCACAACTTCCGATA
Source organism: Holophagaceae bacterium (assembly GCA_017859955.1). Lineage (GTDB taxonomy): Bacteria > Acidobacteriota > Holophagae > Holophagales > Holophagaceae > Holophaga. Next base: position 18,753 of record JAFNAB010000072.1, on the reverse strand, counting down.
CTCGTTTGCGACGGGGACTTTCCAGAGGTACGACAGCGGCACTTGGCCCACGGATACGACATGTTCCATCAGCGATGACCACACCACGATCAGCATCCCGTTCGAGGATGCTGCTCTCCTGGTGCCCAGCGAGACGTATGAGTGGAGCATCTTTGGATTGTCTCCATACGGCGACATCGCATACGGTTCCCGGAATGCCAGCCATTTCATCAAATACTACGGCGGTCTGACGTCGCAGGTCGGGATGTCTCTCGGCAGCACGTATGAGAAGAGTTACGGTGCCGTCAACGGATACTTCACCTTGACCATTGCCCCCAATGCCCAGTAGCCCAGGGAGATTGCCATGAACTTGATTCGATTCTCAGGCCTTTCCCGCCTGGCTGCCACCGCAGGACTCCTGCTGGGGCTGGCTTGCACCCAGACACACCAGGCCACTGCTGCCAAGTCGGACAGCCACACTACGACGACGACCGCGCCCGCCGTGGCCTACCAGTTCTTCACGCCCGGCTCTGAAGCCGACCTCCAGAGCCAGACAACCTATGGCTATCTCATCGCCAAGGCCGACAAGTCGCTGAACGAGCGCGTCTTCTCGAAGCTTGGCCTCAAGGTCGTCGGCCGCTTCACGGTCGGGGAGAAAACTTACTACCATCTCCAGAAGGATGCCGATGTCCTGACCGCCCTCAAGGCCCTTAAGACGGTCCAGGGCATCCTTTTCGCCGAGCCGGAACTCGCGATCACCAAGGACTCGGGCATCACGTACGACAACCCCGATCCCAGGGCTCTGAGTGAGGAATACTCCCTGGCGATCACCCGCTGCAAGGATGCATGGAGCGCGTACGGTTTCGGGCCCCATCGGCCGGTCGTGGCGGACATTGACACCGGGGTCAACTTCAGCCATGAGGATCTGGCGAACCAGGTTATCCATGCCTATTCATGGTACGACTTGGACAACTCCGGTGCTCTCATCGATGGCAGCGCCGACCATACGGTGCAGCCGATTGACTACATTGCCTCTGAAACCTACGGCAGCACGGACGGCAACGGCCACGGCACTCACACTGGTGGCACCATCACCGCCACCGGCAACAACGGACTTGGTGTGGCCGGCGTTTGCTGGAATGCGGACCTGATCAGCTACAAGGGACTGTCCGATGGCGGTTCTGGGGGCACCTGGGCCATCTACGGGTCCTTGTACCACCTCGTCAACTGGAAAACCAAGACAGCCTACTATCCCTACACCATCCCCGTGAACATGTCCCTCGGCGGAAGCTACGCCAGCCAGTTCGCGGCCGACATGGTGGAGTACGCCCTCGAGAACAATGTGGTGATCATCGCCTCCATGGGCAACACCGGGCAGAACCTGGCTCAGTATCCTGCCGGATACGCAGGGGTCATTGCGGTGGGCGCCACGAATGGGGCCGACAAGAAGGTGCACTTTTCAACCACGGGACCGAATATCTCGGTCAGCGCCCCTGGCTATAACATCATCTCTACCTACAACACGGGCGCCGATGCCTACGAGTCCGAATCCGGCACCTCTATGGCTGCCCCCTTCGTGACGGGCCTGGTGACCTATATGCTTACCTTCGCCCCCGATCTCCGCCCCGACCAGATCAAGACCTATCTGGAGGCCAACGCGGACTATATTGAGGGCGCTACGGGCTACACTGCGGCTACTGGATGGGGCCGAGTGAATGTGCTAAATACCATTGCAGCGGTGGTGTCTGACCGCAATGCCGACACGACTCCAAGCACTTCCTATGTGGACTATCGGATCGAGGTCAAGGTCGCCAACACCGTCCAGGGCGTCGACTATCCTCTGAGCGGCATGACCGTGAACCTCTACCAGTGCGATGCCACCGGCACCAGTATCACGAACTATGTCGCCAGCAGCCTGTCGGTCGCAAACAGCGTCACCAATGGGACCAGCGGCTCGGCGTACTTCAACCTCCTCAAGCCCGGCTACTATCTCGCCACCAGCACGCTGGGTGGCAACGTGGGCAGCACTGGCGTTTTCCAGGTCGCCCAGGGTGAGGTCATCCCGGCCAAGTCCATCTCGTTCAGCCTCCCGATTTACAACATCGAGACTTTCGCAGATGCGGGAAGCACGGGCACGGAGGACACGATGATATCTGTCTGGAACGCATCGGATGAGCTGATCGGCTCCTATGATGTCGATTATCTCGATACTCTGCCCATCCTACTGCCTTCCGGAACCTACACCATAGGGATCGAGCCCTACAACAACAGGGTGGGGGACTATGCCCTCTGGGTCGGGCCGGGTCTCTACCCGCTGGCCTCGGCCCCCGGATCCTTTGTCAGTCCCGACGCCACCGCCCTGCTCGGCAGTCAGAGCACCGTCAAGGCAAGTCCCCAGGGGATCTCTTTGAATCAGCTCTACAACTGCAGGATGGTCTCCTCCAGCGTGGATTACTACAGCATCACCATCCCCTAGCCGCATCGATACGCTTGAACCCCCCAGGCGGCCATCCAGCCTGGGGGGTTCGCTCTGCCGGGAGGCGTAGCGTGCTCGGCTACAAGGGATCTTCTTAGATCACCTTCCCCCGGTTGAACACTCCCTGGGGGTCCAGCGCCTGCTTGATCCCCCGTAGGCTCTGGATCAGGTAGGGGTCGCTCATGGTGATGAAGGCCTGGCGCTTGGCGAGGCCGATGCCGTGTTCGCCGCTGAGGCCGCCCCCCAGGTCCAGGCAGGTGCGGAAGAGGCTGGTGAGCTGGGCCTCCAGCTCCTCCGGGGCCGTCTCTCCGGCGGCCAGGAGGTTGGCGTGGAGGTTGCCGTCCCCCAGGTGGCCATAGGTCACCATGGGGAGCTTGAGGGCTTCGGTGACCCGGAAGAAGTCCCGGATCCGGCTCCGGGGCACCACCACATCCTCGCTGACCTTCTTGGGGAAGCGTTCCTTGAGGTGGCTGGAGGTGGTGCGGCGCACGGACCAGAGGGCCTCCCGCTGCCGTTCGTCGGTGGCGGTCTGGATATCGGTGGCCACGGGGCCCAGGACCTCCAGGAGCCGCTCCAGGAAGGCCTCCTCCATGCAATGGGGGTCATCGAACTCCAGGAGGGCCAGGGCCTCGCCGGGCATGCGGCGGGCGGTCTCGGGGCCGTGGCGACGGAGGTCTTCCAGCACCGCGGGATCCCAGAACTCGAAAGCGTTGGGCAGGAAGCCCGCGTCCGTCAGGGCCGTCGGGAGATCCAGGAGCTCATGCCAGTCTTTTACCGGCAGCAGCAGGGTGAGGTGCTGCTGGGGTGTGGGGATCAGCTTGACGGTGGCCCCGGTGATCATCCCGAAGATCCCTTCGCTCCCGGTCAGGAGCTGGGCCATATTGGGGCCGGAGTTGTTCTTCACGGTGGGGATGCCGAAGCGATGGATCTCCCCATCCTCCATGAGGGCCTCGACGCTCAGGACCCAGTGGCGGGTCATGCCGTACTTGCAGGCGCTCACCCCGCCCGCGCTGGTGGCCAGGCTGCCCCCGAAGGAGCACTGGTCCCAGGAGTTGGGATCCGGGGCGTAGAAGAGGCCCGCCTCCAGGGCCCTGGCCTTGACATCCCGCAGCATGGCGCTGGCGGGGGCCCTCAGGCAGAGGTCGGCCCGGGAGAGTTCGATCTCGCCGGGCCAGTGGGAGAAGTCCACCACGATGGAGCCCGGGGTGGGGGTGCAGCCCCCGGCCTTGCCGGTGCCGGCCCCCCGGGGAACCAGGGTCAGGCCCTCACCCTTGGCAAGGCGCAGCAGCTCCCGGAGTGCGGCGGGCCCCTGGGGCTTCACCACCGCCAGGGGGGCGCAGCCCACCACGTGGGATTCGTCCCGCCGGTACGCCTCCAGGGCTTCCGGATCGAGGATCACGGTGGCATCCGGGAGGCGCGTGAGGGCGTTCATCCCTGGTTCACCAGGGTGCCCACGGCCTTGCCCTGGACGGCGGCCAGGAGGTTGCCGGGCTCGATCATGTTGAAGACCAGGATGGGGAGCTTGTTCTCCCGGCAGAGGGCGATGGCGGCGGCGTCCATGACCTTTAGATCCTTCTCCAGGACCTCCTGGAAGGTGATGGTCTCGTACTTCACGGCGTTGGGGTTCTTGCGGGGATCGGAATCGTAGACCCCGTCCACATTAGTGGCCTTCATGACCACCTCGGCGTTGATCTCGTTGGCCCGCAGGGCGGCGGCGGTGTCGGTGGAGAAGTAGGGGTTGCCGGTTCCTGCGCCGAAGATCACCACCCGGCCCTTCTCCAGGTGACGCATGGCCCTGCGGCGGATGTAACTCTCCGCCACCTTGGGCATCTCGATGCCGCTGAGGACCCGGGCATGGAGGCCCTTCTGTTCCAGGGCGTCCTGGAGGGCCAGGGCGTTGATCATGGTGGCCAGCATGCCCATGTGGTCCCCGGTGACCCGGTCCATGCCCTTGGTGGCCCCGGCGACGCCACGGAAGATGTTGCCACCGCCGATCACCAGGGAGACCTCCACGCCCAGTTCGCGGATTTCCTTGACCTGGTTGGCGATGAGGTTGACCACTTCCGGATCGATTCCATTGCCCTGGTTGCCCATGAGGGCCTCTCCGGAGAGTTTCAGCAGGATGCGACGGTATTTCATGGAAGCTCCAGGTTCATGGGATGGGACCGGCCCATCATTTTTACGCAAAAAAACGCCCCGATGACTCGGGGCGGATGGAAAGCATGCCGCGCAACCTCAGGACTCGCTGGCCGTCGCCTGGGGCAGGAGACGTTCCAGGGAATCATGGATGCGATCGTTGATGCGGTGTTCGCAGGCCACCAGGGCGGCCCGGATGGCGTTCCCCACGGTGCGGCCGTCGCTGCGGCCATGACCGATGATGGAGACACCCTTTACGCCGAGCAGGGGGGCACCGCCGTATTCGGCATAGTCCAGCTTCTTCATGAAGCGCTTCATGGCAGGCTTGATGAGGGCCCCTCCCAGGCGGGAGAAGAGACCTTCCATGATGCTTTCCTTCATGCCCTGGACAATACCTTCGGCAAGCGCCTCGCTGGATTTCAGAATGGAATTGCCGACGAAGCCATCGCAGGCGATGACGTCGAACTTGCCGTTCCAGATGTCCCGTCCTTCGGCGTTGCCGAGGAAGTTGAGGTCCAGCTCCTTGAGGAGGCTGGAGGCCCCGCGCGTGACCTCGGTGCCCTTGCCGTCCTCTTCACCGACGCTCAGGAGGCCGACCCGAGGAGACTTCAGACCGAGGACTTCCTCGGCATAGACGGCTCCCATGAGGGCGAACTGGGCGATGTGTTCCGCCTTGCTGTCCACGTTGGCGCCCACATCCAGGAGGACGGTGGGGCGACCCTTGGTGTTGGGCAGCACGGTGGCCAGGCAGGGGCGGTCCACGCCGGGAAGGGTGCCCACGACCATCTTGGAGGCCACCATGGCGGCTCCCGTATGGCCCATGCTCACGACACCATCGGCCCGGCCTTCACGGACGAGCTGGGCGGCGACGCGGATGGAGCTTCCCTTCTTTTCCTTCAGGATGGACGTGGCCTTGTCGGCCATGGTCACCACATCCGGGGCGTGGACCAGCTCGCAGCGTTCCGCGAGGGCCCCCTTGATCCCGTAAGAGGCGAGCATGGGCCGCAGAACGGCCTCGTCCCCCACCAGGAGAAGGCGGAGGTCCTCGTGTCTGTTAAGGGCCGCATAGGCGCCTTCAAGCGTGGCGTAGGGCGCGAGATCTCCGCCCATCATATCCAGCGCTATGCGGTACATGGATGGCGTTTCCACCCCCACGCCCTCAGACGGTCTGCTGGACGCGAACGGACTGTTTGCCGCGATAGAAGCCGCAGGAAGGGCAGACGCGGTGGGGCATCTTGGCGGTGCCGCAGTTGGGGCAGGTGCTGGAACTCATGACATCGAGAGAGTCGTGGGTCCGGCGGCGGTCGCGACGGGCCTTGGAATGGCGGCGCTTCGGATTCGGCATGGCGAACTCCTAATTAGAAAACAGTTTTCAGGGCTCCAGGTCCAGTTTCAACCTGGAAAGTGCTTGGGCGAGGGCGCTGGGTTCCCGATTGAGTTCGGGGCGACAACCGCAACGGCCCTTGTTCCAATTCTTGCCGCACAGGGGGCAGAGCCCCTGGCAGTCCTCTTTGCAGAGGGGATTCATGGGGACCTGGAGCTGGAACTGGTCCTTGACCAGGTCCTCCTCATCCAGTTCCGACTCCGGCAGATAGACCACATCGAGGTCCTGGCTCCCGAGGACATGGGAACCGCGGGCCACGAGATCGCCGTCCTTGCTGCCCAGGAACTGGCTTTCCAGCTTCAGGGGCATCTCAAAGGGGTCCAGGCAGCGGGAGCAGGTGCACTCCATGACCGCTTCACCCTTGATATCCAGGAAGACGTCCTTGCCCGAAGGCATGGCGAAGATCTGCCAGCGAAGTTCCCGCAGGGCGCTGCCGCCGTCCATTTCGAGACGTTCGGTGGAGCCTTCCAGGCGGAGACCTTCGGGGGTCAGCTTATTTAAATCGATCACTTGGTACCCCCGGCAGCCTCGCCGCCTGGTGTGGTGGAAGCGCCGCCGATCTTGCCGGGTTCCCGGGTGAATGGGGGGCGGTCTTCCTGGTCAGTGGGGTCACCCAGGCACTTCAGCTCGTAAGTGGCCTTGGTGGACTTGCCCTCGAAGGGCTGGTCCCACATATCCTTGGCGGGGGTGTTAACGGGGATCATGTTCTGCTTCACCAAGGGGGAATTGGCGTCCACCATGGCATCGAAGCTGCCGAGATCGGGGTATTTGCCGTATTTGAGGTAGTGCTGGTCCAGACCCTCGGCCACCGTCTTCATGGTGTCCTGGGCCTTGGTATAGCGGGCCTTGGCGGAGTACTTGCCATAGGCCTTGAATCCCAGGGTCGCAATCACGCCGATGATCATCAGGGCGATCATCAGCTCCATGAGCGAAAAGCCCCGCTGGCGGGACGCGCTCGATGGTGATTTGCGGTGTTTCGGGGACATGGAATGAGCTCCCGGGTCAGGGGACCCAAGCATCCCAGTGTGCCACACTTCCTCTAATTTACAAGGAATCATGCTTCCCCCTCCCCCTCGATCGATGCTTTGGGCGGGAAATCCTCGGGTTGGGGACAGCCCGCCGGAAGCGTTTCAAGGCCCCCGAGTTCCTGGAGCCAGTAACGGTAGGCCCGGAAGCTCATGCCCAGGTAGCGGGCGGCTTTGGTCCGGTTGCCACCGCACTTCTCGGCTCCCCGGCGAAGGAGATGGCCTTTGTAGGCATTGAGATAGGCTTCCAGGTCGAAGCCCTCTTCCGGGAGCTGGCAGGTCCTGGGGCGGGTCGCGGGCTGGACGCCGTTGACCTCCGCCAGGAGGCTGTCCGGGAAGAGTTCCACGCCGATGGGGCCGCCGGAGTTGAGGGCCACGCAGCGCTCCATGAGGTTTTCCAGCTCCCGGACATTGCCCCGGAAGGTATAGCGGCCCAGGGCCGCCAGGGCCTCGTCCGTGAGGCTCATGGACGGCTTGTTGAGCTTGCGGCTGAAGCGGGCCAGGAAGTGTTCCGCCAGCACCGGCAGGTCCTCGGGGCGCTCCCGCAGGGGCGGGAGCTCGATGTTCAGGATGTTGAGCCGGAAGAAGAGGTCCTGGCGGAAGACCCCCTGTTCGGCCCGGGTCCGCAGATCCTGGTTGGTGGCCCCGATGACCCGGACGTCGATGGGCCGTTCTTCGTTGGCGCCCACCCGCCGGATCTTCCGCTCCTGGAGGGCTCGCAGCAGTTTTACCTGGAGGGGCAGGGGCATTTCGCCGATCTCGTCCAGGAAGATGATGCCCCCCTGGGCCTCTTCGAACAGCCCCCGTTTGGCGGCTGTGGCGCCCGTGAAGGCTCCCCGCTCAAAGCCGAAGAGTTCGGATTCCAGGAGGTTCTCCGGCAGAGCCCCGCAGTTGATGGGAACGAAGGGGCCCTTGGAACGTTCGGAGTAGCGGTGGATGAGCCGGGCCACGATCTCTTTGCCCGTGCCGCTCTCGCCCGTGATGAGCACGGTGGTGTCGGCGATGGCCACCTTGCCCACCAGGGCCTGGATGCGCCGCATCTTGTCGCCCACGCCCACCAGGTCGCCGATGTCCGATACGGGCCCAGTGGCGGGCTGGGCCACGGCGTAGAGGCCCTTCAATACCTTGGTGAGTTCCTGGATGTCGTTCTTGGTCTTGGTCAGGAAGTCCACGGCGCCCAGGTTGAGGGCCTGCACCGTGGTCTCGGTGGTGGCGAAGGCCGTCATGATGATGACGGGCGTATCCATGCCCTGGTCCTTGATCCAGATAAGAAGGTCGATGCCCGAACCGTCCTTGAGTCGGAGGTCGGAGACCACCGCGTCGAAGGGCGTCGCCTTGAGCAGGAGCTTGGCCTCCTGGACGCCGGAAACGGTCACCGCCTGGAACCCCTCGGGTTCCAAGCCCAGCTGGAGGACCTCGCGGAAGCTCTCCTCATCCTCAACGAGGAGGATGCGCTTGCGTGAGGAATCGGGGGGCTGTGGAGGCATGACGTATCGCGTCAGTATGACCGGACAATGGATGCTGGGGTAGAATGAAGGCTACGAGGTCTTTATGCGCGCTTTGGTCCTCTTGGTTCCCGCCCTTGTGTCTCTTCATGGCCAGGACGGGGTCAGCTTTGAAAAACTTCACCACGACTTCGGGAAGATTTCCGCGGATCGCCGGGCCAGCTATCGCTTCAAGGTCTTCAACCGCGGCAAGGTGCCGGTGCAGATCAAGCAGGTGGTGCCTTCCTGCGGCTGTACCTCCACCGTTGCCGGGCAGTGGTACATCAAGCCCGGGGAAAGCACAGAGCTTGAAATTGCCTTCGATCCCAAGGGCTTCCGTGGGGTGGTTCACAAGTCCGTGCAGGTCATCGGGGAGGTGCTCGGGACCGAAACTATGCCCTTCAATCAGACCCTCACTTTTCAGGCCGAGGTGATCCGGGACATCGTCCCCAGCACGAGTACGCTGTTCTTCAATGAAGTGCCCCGGACGGGAACCCGCAAGTCGACCTTCACCCTGGCTTCCGGCAATGGCCAGGCCGTAAAGGTCAAGCGGGTCGAGATCCCGGGGGCCCCCTTCCTGTCCGCCAACGTCCGGCCCAACGGTCTGGATGCGGTGATCGAGGTGAATTTCGAGGGCAAGGCCGTGCCCCCGGGCAAGACCAGCGGCGTAGAAACCCTGACGGCCCAGATTGAAAATAACCCCCAGAACCCCTACGTTCGCACCAGCATCCAGTGGGACCTGAAGGCCCGTATCCACGCGGCACCGGAACGGGTGGCCTGGGTGGATACTGCCGGCAAGGAGCTGCGGGCGAACCTCGTGCTGACCCACGCCGACGCCAAGCCCTTCCGGGTCCTGAGTGCCCAGTGCACTTCCCCCCTCCTTCGGGTGGAGGGGCTGGGCGCCCCTGCGGCGGCCAAGCATGAACTGAAGGTGGTACTCGGGGCGGACAACCGCGGCGGGGTCCTGAACGAGTGGATCACCTTCCAGACCGATGATCCGGATCAGCCCGAGCTGAAGCTCCGCGTTTCCGCCGTCCTTCGTTGAGCGGGGAGCACCGCAGCCCGATGCATGGTCGGGCGGTGATCGGCACCCTCCTGGTTTCCCTGGTCTGGGGCGCGAGCTTCGCGGCCATGAAGTTCGCTCTCCAGTCGGGCCTCAGCGTGGGGACCATGCTGAGCCTGCGTTTCACCCTGGGAGCCCTGTGTCTGGGGCTCATCGCCTGGTTTCAGGGGGTGCGGCCGGGACGCCGGGAACTTCTGGACGGTTTCTGGTTGGGACTCCTCCTGGCCCTGATCATCTGGCTCCAGGCCGATGGCCTTCGCTTCACGAGCGTCAGCAAGTCCGGCTTCATCACCGGGCTCTATGTGCTCTTCACGCCCATGGTGAGCCTGGCCATCGGGCAGCGCCTCCGGCTTTCCCACGGTCTTGGGGCGATCCTCGCTGTGGTGGGGCTTTACCTGCTGGTTCACGACCCGGCCCAGCCCATGGGGGGCTGGAACCGGGGCGACTTCGAGACCCTGCTCTGCGCCATGGCCTGCGGGGGGCAGATTGTCCTGACGGGGCGGTACTCCCGGCGCGGCAATCCCTGGAGCCTGGCCTTCGTCCAGGTGCTCGTGGCCGCCCTGCTCTCGCTGGCCATCACGGCCTGCCTGCCGGGGCGCTACGGGTTCGTCCTGGCGCCTCTGGCCATCCCGGGGGTCTGGATCGCCCTGGCTTACCAGGCCGTCCTGGCCACGGCCCTGGCCTTCTTCCTCATGATGCTCTTCCAGGCCCACCTGGGGGCCACGGAGGCGGCCATCATCTATTCGGCCGAGCCCGTCTTTTCGGCCCTGCTGGCCATGAGCGGCTGGGTGCCTGGGATCAAGGATGCCCTCGGGCCCCTCCAGCTTTTGGGGGGCGCCATCATCCTGGGCTCCATGCTCCTGGCGGAGCTTGGACCCAGGTTCCTGAAGTGGCGGATGGAGCAGGCCGAGGATGTGATCGGCTAGAGCAGGTTCAGCAGCCCTGCTACTTCCATGCGGAGTTCCATCATCCCCGTGCCCTTGCTGCTGGAGACCCAGGCGATATCGGTGGGCTGGAGCATGAGGCTGGCGGCGACATCCCGGCGCTGGGCCAGCTGACGGGAGGGCTTCACCTTGTCGCACTTGGTGGCCACGATCCGGCAGGGAATCTCCGAATGGCGCAGCCAGTCGATCATCTGGTGGTCCAGCTTGGTCGCTCCCACTTCGGCGTCCACCAGGACGTAGACCATGCGCAGGGTCTCGCGCCCCGTGAGGTAGCCTTCGATCATGGCCTGCCACTTGGCCTTTTCGGCTACGGGGCCGGTGGCGAAGCCGTAACCCGGCAGATCCACGATCCAGCGGTCAGGTCCGGTCACGAAGACGTTGATGAGGCGGGTTCGGCCGGGGGTCTTGGAGACCCGCGCCAGCTGGGTGTGGTTGGCCAGAGCGTTCAGCAGGCTGCTCTTGCCGACGTTGGAGCGGCCCACGAAGGCCACTTCCGCATGGCAGACCCCCAGGTTCTTGGCGTCGGCGGCGGAGGTCAGGAAGTGGGCATCGCGAAGGGGTTGGGCCATGGGGTTCTCTCAGGAGGGATCGTAGATCCGGGTGACCCGGCTGGCGATCTGGCAGGTGATTTCGTAGGTGATGGTACCCAGCTTTTTGGCCCATTCGTCAGCGGTGATCTCCTGATCGCCGCTACGGCCGATGAGGACGGCCTCTTCGCCCACCTTCACGGTGGACTCGGGACCCAGGTCGACCATGATCTGGTCCATGCAGACCCGGCCTACGACGGGACAGGACTGCCCGGCGATGAGTACCCGACCGGTATTGGAGAAGAGGCGGTTGAAGCCGTCGGCGTAGCCAACGGGAATGGTGGCGATCCAGGTTTCCCGGGGCGCCGTCCAGGTGTGGCCGTAGCCGATGGCCGTGCCGGGGGCCACCTTTTTGATGAAGGAAATCCGGCTCAGGAAGGAGAGTCCGGGGCGCAGGGCGATGGTCTTGGGCGTGGTGGCATCCGGGTAGTAGCCATAGACGATGACCCCGGGCCGGACCATGTTGAGCCAGGCATAGTCGTGGCCCAGGACGCCGCCCGAGTTGGAGCAGTGGACCAGTTCCAGGGGGCGGTCGATGGCGCTTTCCACGCGCTTCACTGTGTCCTTGAATCGTTCCACCTGGGCCAGGGTGTCGGCGTCCTGCTGGGGCTCGTCACTCACGGGCAGGTGGGTGAAGATGCCCTCCAGGTGAAGGTGGCTGGCACCCTCGATGCTCCGGGCCATGAGGGGAGCCCCGGCTTCGGGAACGCCGATGCGCCCCATCCCCGTGTCTACCTTGAGGTGCACTCGGGCGGTTGTTCCCAGGGCCTTGGCGGTGGCCTCCAAGGCGGCGAGATTCTCTTCGTCGCAGACGGAAAGGGTGACTGCGCCCTTCACAGCCTCGGTCATCTCTTCCGGGAAGGTGGGGGTCAGCTTGAGGATGGGCAGGCGGATCCCCGCCTCTCTCAAGAGCAGGGCCTCCGGCAGGGTGGCCACGCCGAGCCAGTCCGCCAGTCCCTCGTCCTGTGCCATGCGTGCGATCTCCAGGGCACCGTGGCCATAGGCGTTGGCCTTGATGGAGATCAGAAGCTTCCGCTCTCCTCCGATCCGCTGGCGGATGCCTCGGAGGTTGGCCCGGATGTTCCCCAGGTGGATGCGAACATGGGTCTGATAGAGCATGAAGGGTCCCGTACGTCTGAAGGTGAACTTACCGCAAAATGCCGCTGCCCGTTTTTCCTGGGCCCTGCCGCGCGGCCTGCGTCAGACCGCGAGGCAAAAAAAAGGCCTCCTTGCGGAGGCCTTGGGTGGTTGGGGAGGAAGGAATCGAACCCTCACCTGACAGAATCAGAATCTGTTGTCCTACCATTAGACCACTCCCCAGTAGGAACCCTTATTCTATCGTGCATCTCGCATGGTTTCAAGGCAGGATTTCCGGTCAGGCGCTATGCTGGGAAAGATTCTCAACGAGGCACGCATGGCGGATGGACTCAAACTGGCCTATTTCATGGTCGTCAAGGAGGGGGCCAGCTTTCTGGGAGGGCTGCTCCTCACCGATGAGTCCGGGATTCCCCTGGATTTCCGTTATACCGAACCCATCACGCCCACCAAGCTCCAGTCGGTCCTCTACGGCAAGGCCCTGGAGTCCCACCTGCGGGAGGAGGTCATCCAGAAGGCGCTCCTCAAGGAGTTGAAGGGCAGTCCCGATCTCTTCATCCTCCCGGCCTCGGATCTGGCGGGGGGCTGGAATGCCGAAGTCCGTTGTCCGGCGCTGGCGCTCCAGAAGAGTCAGGAAGCCCCCCTGGCCCGGTTGGGGGAGGTCTTTCGGGCCACCCCCCGGGAACTGCTCCTCCAGGTCGTGGAGGGGGCCTCTCCGGTCCGGGCCATCTTCGCTTCCAGCGTGGACTTGGCAGCCCAGGACCAGGCTGCTGCCCAATTGATCGAAGCCGGTTACCACATGGACTTGGTGGAGCCCCTGGAACGCGTGACTGCCGCCCTCCAGACCCTCGTACAGCCCGCGTGATGTCATGGTGATGGGTCGCCTCAAGGGGGCCGTTTCCGATGTGGCGGAGACCCTGCGGCGGGTATTCTCGGCTCCCCCCTGTCACAGCCTGGATCCGTCTCTCGACACCTTCAATATCCTGGCCCTGGAGCCCTTCGAGGGGCGCATCCTGGGGCCGGATTTCCTCTGTCGGGCCGAGCTGGTCCAGCCGGAGCTGGGGCTCGCTGTCCGGGTCGGCCTGGAGACAGTGGCCTTCCAGCCCAGGGTGCAGGGGGACTCCGCCTTCTCGGCCTGGGCTGCCGGGGCCCAGGTCTGCGAGATGCCGGTTTTCGGGGATGCGTCCGGCGTCCGTTCGCAAATTCCACCCCTTCCAAGGCGGGCCAATGTACGTAACTTGCCCCTTGATGCCCCGAAGGCCCGCTCAAGGGGGGGGCTGGAGACGGTGTCCAGGCCCCGGACCTTCCAGGCCGAGCCCACCCTTCAGGCTCCCAAGGTGCGGCGGGATCTGGAACTGGCCCTGGGGCTTCCGATGGCCATCCTGGGTGAAGATCCCCAGCAACTGCCAAAGCCCCTCTGGATGCGTTATACCCTCCAGATCGTGAAGGCCACGGGAGAGAACATCCGGAACCTGGATGTGCTGGGGATCTACCGTATCCCCACCAAGGGAGTGACGGGCTTGCGTCACGACGCCCGGACCGGGCGGCTGGTGATCCAGCTCGGTTCAGCTGCCTCCGGAGCTCCGAGGGCGCCTTTTATTCTTGCCCGGCGCAAGGATGACCGGACGATTGTAAGCTGCTACCTGGAGGGAGGCTGATGGCGTCTGTACCGCAATTTCCCGGTCGTCCCGACTCAGGGTGGCCCACACCTGATGATCCAGAATCGGCGTTTCCGACGCTTCCCGCTGAGGCGTGGGAGGACTTCGAAACCGCGCTGAGACGGCGTGCACCTTCAGAACGGCTACCCATGCCAAGCCAGTGGGCCCTGGTGGTCTACGCCGGGGCTCAGCTGGGCCGGGTCTTCCCCCTGGTGCCCGGCGAGCAGATTCTGGGACGTTCCCCCCAGGTCAATCTGACTCTGATGGATGAAGAGGTGAGCCGCCAGCATGCCCGTCTGAGTCTGGAAATACAGGAGGGCCAAGTACGCGTCACCCTGGAGGATCTGCGGTCCACCAACGGGACCTACGTCAATGGTGTCCCTCTCGTTGGCGCTATCCGGTTGGAGGCCGGGGATCGGATTGCTCTCGGGGGGCATGTCTTGAAATTGGTGGCGATGGATTCCCTGGAGCGCCAGTTTTATGAAACACTAATAGACCAGAGCACCCGGGATCCGCTCACAGGACTTTCCAATCGGGGAGCTACCCTGGGGGATCTGCAGACCTACTTTGAGCTGAGTGCCCGCCACTCCCGCCCTATGGCGGTGATCATGTGTGATCTGGATTTCTTTAAAAAAATTAATGACATGTTTGGCCATGCCGGTGGCGATCAGGTGCTCCGGACCTTTGGAGAGCGCATTGCCCAGAAACTCCGCGCCACGGACATCGCGGGCCGCATTGGAGGAGAGGAGTTCCTCCTTATCCTTCCCGAAACGGACCTGGAGGGCGCCCTCCAGCTGGGGGAACGCCTGCGCGCCACCATTGCCGACGAACCCATGATGGTCGATGGGCTTGCCCATGCCGTTACCTGCAGTCTGGGGGTGGCCGAGCGGTCCTCGGAGGATCGGGATGGGGGAGCCCTGCTGGCTCGTGCGGATGCGGCCCTCTATGGGGCCAAGCACAAGGGACGGAATCGGGTGGTGTCCGCCGGATGAATTAATTGATGGGACATCTCCCGGAAGGTGTCGTCTCGCTGTTAGACTGCTGCCATGAATCCGTAACAGTCTTATGCGCCAGCCTACCCCCCCCGATTCCCAAACCGAGGATCCCGATAGCCCGACCTCCTACGCCTTCGTCTCAGGGACTGGCGCGGTGGGGGCGGATGACGAATGGGCCCTTATCCGCTATGCCGGGCATCCCATTGGGGAAGTGGTGGCGGTCCGTGGGGATGGGCTGAGCCTCGGGCGAGGCCTGGACAATGACCTCTGTCTGCCGGATGCCGAGGTGAGTCGGCACCACGCCAAGCTGGACCTGGTGCTGCACGGGGACGAGGGCAGCCTCGTCATGCTGCGGGATCTCGGTTCCACCAACGGGACCTTCGTCAATGGTCAGCGGGTGCCGCCCCATGACCAGGCGCTTCATCTCTTCGATGGGGATGTGCTGCGGGTGGGGGGCCATGCCTTCAAGCTGAAACTGCTGGATCACCTGGAGCGCAACTATCATCAAGTGGTACAGGCCCAGACCACTCGGGACCACCTCACGGGGGTCAGCAATCGGGCGACGGTGCTGGGCTATCTGGAAAAGCATACAGATCTGACCCGACGCTACCGCCGACCCCTTTCGGTGGTGCTCTGTGATCTGGACCACTTCAAGCGGGTCAATGACACCTATGGGCATGCCACCGGGGACCTCGCCCTCAAGCTCTTCGGAATGGTCCTCCTGCGGCGACTGCGGACCTGCGATCACGCGGGGCGCATCGGGGGGGAAGAATTCCTCATTGTGCTGCCGGAGACACTGCTCAAGGAAGCCTTGGCCGTTGCTGAGGAACTCCGGACGGCCATCGCGGGTGAGCCCATTTCACCCTCGGACGGAAGTGCCCCCTTCCAAGTCCAGGCCTCTTTCGGGGTGGCCCAGCTGCAGGAAAGGGACCTGAATGCGGGATCCCTCTTCGCCCGGGCCGATATGGCCCTCTATCGCGCCAAAGCCCTGGGGCGGAACCGTGTCGAGTGCGATGATCCCCTATGACCTTGCTGCTGCCCAAACAGATCGGAGGGGTGAGAATCCTGCAGCGCCTGGGGGAGGGAGGCATGGCCTTCGTCCATCGGGCCGAGGATCTCTTCAATCCTGAGCGCAGCCTGGCTGTGAAGTTCCTGAGGGCCGAGACCAGCTCGGATTCAGAACTGGTGCAGCGTTTCCTTCGGGAAGGCGAAGTTCTCAAACGGCTCTCCCATCCCCACCTGGTTGAGGTCTACGACTTCGGACGGGCAGGGCGCACGCCCTACATCCTGATGGAGCTCCTGCCGGGCGGCAGCGTCAAGGCCTGCATGGGGGAGCCCCCTGCCCGCATCCTGAGGCGGCTGCTTCCGGTGGCGGACGCCCTCCGCTACACCCACGAATCCGGGGTCATCCACCGGGACCTCAAGCCCTCGAACCTCCTCTTCGCCGCGGACGGGCGCCTGAAGGTCACGGATTTCGGGGTCTGCCTATGGGAGGGGAATGAGGGGACCCGGGTCACCCGTTCCCAGATGGTGGTGGGCACCCTGGGCTACATGGCCCCCGAGCAGCATGGCGATCCCCGGAAGGTGGACGGCCGATGCGATGTCTATGCCCTCGGCGCCATCCTCTACGAGTACTGCACCGGACACTCCTTCAGCCAGGTCCAGCTGCCCCCTGCGGCCATCCGCCCCGGCTTCCCGCTCCGCCTGGCGGGGATGCTCATGCGTGCCCTCAGTGCGGATCCCTCGCGGCGTACGGCCTCCATGGAGGTCTTCCGGCAGGAGCTGGCGGACTGGCTGGAGAGCGCCGAGGCCGCTGGATGGGGCGAGGAACCCCTGCCGGGGTGGGGCGAGGAGGATCGCGCCGAGCCGACCCTGGCCCGGGTCAAGTCTCCGGACCGATCCCAAGACCCGGAGGATCGCCTGGCACCCTATCTGGACGCCCTCCAGACCGGAGGGGTCGGGGCCCGGCGAGCGGCGGCCGAAGCCCTGCGGACCGTGGTCCTGGCCAGCGACGAGGCCTTTCTCCTGGCCGCCCTGGGAACCGCAGCCGAAGGCGCTAGATTCGCTTTGGTCCTGGCCCTTGGGCAGATCGGGGGTAGCGCCAGCCTGGGGCCCCTGATCTCCCTGTTGGAAGACCCCTTCGCCCGGACCGAGGCCGCCGAGGCTCTCAGCCTCATTGCGATCCGGACCGGCCAGGGGGAGGAAGCCCTGAACAGCCTGCGGGAAGAGGGGCTGGGGAGTCCCTGGCGATGGGTGCCCCGGGCCCGCCTGGGGGATGAGGCCTGGGTGAGCGCCCTGGAATCCGGCTGGGAGGCGCTGGCGCCCCCCCTCAAGCTTCAGGCCCTGGAGGCCTCCCGGCTCCTGCCCGAAGTCTTGCGGGCAAGGGTGAAGACCCTGACCCGGGACCTGGCGGGGCGGAGTTCCCACCAGAGGCAGGTCTGGGAGGGGCTATAGCCCCAGGGGGGCCTTCAAGGCCTCTGCGGCCCTTCCTCGATGGCTGAGCTGATGTTTGACCGCGCTCTCCAGTTCTCCGAAGGTCCGGTCATAGCCCTCGGGGATGAAGATGGGGTCGTAGCCGAAGCCGCTCTGACCCCGGGGTTCCGTTGCCAGGCTGCCTTCCACGGCGCCCCCCACGGTGAAGGGCTCGCCAGCGGTGGGTGCCAGGGCCAGGACGCAGACGAAGCGGGCGCTGCGGGGAGCACCGGCGGGGACCATGGAGAGGAGGAGGGGATTCTTTTCGGCGTAGGAAAGGTGGTTGGCAAAGCGGGCTGACAGCACGCCGGGCCCGCCCCAGAGGGCGTCCACGCAGATGCCGGAGTCGTCCGCCAGAAATCCATCCACGGGAGGCAGCCCCTGGGCCTTCCACCAGTCCCGGGCATAGGTTGCCTTCTGGAGGGCGTTGTCCTGGAAGAATGCCCCGCTTTCAGGGATCTCCGGGGCGTCCGAAGGCCAGGGGATGAAATCGATGCTGGGAAGAAGTTCGTGGAACTCCTCCACCTTGTGGGCGTTCCGGGTGGCAAGCAGCAGTTTCATAACGATTCTCAATCAATAACCTGAAACACAAAAACGACTTCCACCACCAAGACACGAAGGCACCAAGGAGTCACCAAGGGCTCACCAGTGACCCATGGCTTTGCCTAGGGGCGAGTGCAAAAGCCCGCCCATGCCATGCACTCCACAGAGCTGGACACGCTGGCCGCCCCGCGACGCGGGGGCGTGCGGCAAAGCCGCACGCGTTCCGGGCGGGACAGGCCGCCATGGCACGCTCGCGTGCCCCTGCCGCCTGCCCCACCCGGAACCAGGCCCGAGTGTCCCGGTCGAACATCAGGCTTTTCTTGGTGAAACTTGGTGCCCTTGGAGTCTTGGTGGTGGAATTTATGCTTTTGTTCGCAAAGGCGTCTCACGTCAGGCTCCGATGACTTCGGTGTACCAGCCCTTGGCCCGTTCCGGGGTGATGGGGCCGTGGATAAGGGCGCGCCCGTCCTTGAAAATGGTGAAGCGAAGCTCCCCCTCGGTGCCCGTGAGGGCCAGGCCCGAATCCTTCCAGTCCCGGCCCGTGCGGGCCTCCAGTCGGGGCTTGAGGGCGGCGAGGTCGAGCTGGCGGGGAGGGTTCACCCGGATCTGGACCCCTTCCAGGCCGCAGAGGGATGAGGCCTTGAGGGTCCACCGGGCATCCAGGAATTCAGTCACCTTGTCGGTGCAGAAACGGCACCGGGTGGTCGGGGGCTGGATGAACTGGCGCTCGTTGTACCAGAAGTCGAAGCGGGCCAGTTCTGGATGGGGTTCCCGCCCCGTCAGGATCTTGATGGCCTCAAGAGCGCCCCAGCTGGCGGCGATGCCCACGGCGGGGCCCAGGACTCCGGCGCTGTCACAGGTGTCCACATCGCCGCTGGCTGGGGGCTCCTCGATGAGGCAACGCAGGCAGGG
>JAFNAB010000071.1 GCA_017859955.1 Holophagaceae bacterium | reverse complement strand
AGGTCATGGCGGTGTCCACGAACCCGGGCTTGAAGGTCACCACCCGCACCCCCTTGGGGTGCATAAGGTTGCGCAGGCCGCTCAGCCACAGGGATAGGGCTCCCTTGGCGGAGCCGTAGACGAAGTTGCTCTGGCGGCCCCGGTCTCCGGCAACCGAGGTGACCCCCAGGATGGCGCCCCGGCGCTGGCTTTCGAAGTGCTTGGCGCAGGCCCCAAGGATGCTCACCACCCCCAGGTAGTTGCCGCGGATGATGCGTTCGGCGGCCTGGGAATCAAGGGTGGCGGGGTCCGTGCCCATGGTGCCCACCAGGGAGACTACGCCCTCCAGGGAACCCAGGGTCTCCACCACCGTTCCCAGGAAGGGCAGGTGGGACTCCAGATCCTCCGCATCGAAGTGGCCGTGGAATACGGTGGCTCCGAAGCGGACCCGCAGGTCCGAGGCGAGACGGGCGCATTCCTCCACATCCCGGGAGGCGAGGTAGAGGGAGTGGCCGCTCTCAGCCAGGGCCGTGGCCAAGCCCCGGGCCATAGGGGAGGTGGCTCCCAGGATGAGGACGGGCGCATTGGACGGGCTCAGCCCGGACACTGCGTGGGGAGCACGAGGGGGACGCAGAGCGAGCTTGGCGAGCGGGCGGTCCCCTTCGTTCATATCGGGCCCCATCATGCGCCCTCCTTCATGCGCAGCCGACGGCTGAGACTGGACTGAAGCTTCCATTCGGGGTCCACCTGGGCCTTCACCGCCAGCCACTCCTCAAAGCGGGGGTACATGGCCCGGAAGGATTCGGGGGCCAGGAGCGCATCCTTGCAGAGGTTCACCCGCCCGCCGCCCTTGAGGACGATGGTGTCCAGACGGGCCAGAAGGGCCACGGTCTCGGAGCCCCGGAAGGGCAGGTCCAGAGCCAGGGTGTAGCCCTCGGTGGGGAAGGAGAGGTGACCGGGACCGGCAGCCCCCAGACGCTTGAGCACCGCCAGGAAGGAGGCCGCCCCGGCGTTGGAGATCTCCTCCAACTGGGCCTTCACCCCTTCGAATGCGGTGTCCGGTGGCAGCACGCTCTGGTACTGGACGAAACCCCGTCGACCATAGATGCGGTTCCAGTGCCCCACCATGTCCAGAGGATAGAAGAAGGGATCCATGGGGCTGAGAAAGGGGAACCGCTTGCGCCCATTCAGGCGGTAGTAGACCCCATTGAAGGCGCGGACGGTCAGGGCGTTGAGGCAGCCAGAGGGGAAGTCGAAGGGGGCCTGGATCAAAGGCTTGGAACGGGGTGCCTTGGCCTTTGGGAGATTCTTTTCCGTGCGGTGGTGCCCCGCCATGAAAATGCTGCGACCCAGGTCCTTGCCCTTGGCCAGGCAGTCGATCCAGGCCACGGTGTAGGGGGCATCGGCATCGGGGTCCGAGAGCAGGCGGAAGGCGGATTCCAGCTCCGTGGCCGGGTGATGGCTCACCTCCATCCAGAGACTGGACACAGGCTTGAGCTGCAGCGCCACGGTCCCGATGATGCCCGTGAGTCCCTGTCCACCGGCGGTGGCCCAGAAGATTTCGGAATTTTCCTCCGGCGAGCAGGTCAGGCGCCCCAGGGCGGGGGTGAAGAGCTCGATCCAGAGCACGTGAGCTGAGAAGCTGCCCTCGCCGTGATGATTCTTCCCATGGACATCCGAGGCGATGGCACCACCGAGGGTCACAAACTTAGTGCCGGGGGTCACCGGCAGGAACCAGCCCCGGGGCAGGAAGATCTCGGCGATCTCCGCCAGGCTGAGGCCGGCCTCTGCCACCAGGATGCCCAGGGTCTCATCGAAGGACAGAATGCGGTTCAGGCGGGTCATCTCCACCACCCTTCCCCCCTGGTTGAGGGAGGAGTCTCCATAGCTGCGACCCAGGCCCCGGGGCAGGATATCGGGCGTGAGACGACCCAGGTCCCCATATCGATCCGGCCTAAGTACGCCGCAGGGCTGGACGGGGTAGCGACCCCAGCCGCTGAGCTCGCATTCACGCACTGGCAACACCATCTCACCTCATCGGAGGGCAAGGCCCACCCACGATCCTGGCAGAAGTGCGGAGAGGAGCGGTAGCTGTTCAGCCTGAGGGCACGGATCCGGCTGTGCCCAGCCGAACAGTGATGAGCTGGGATGCCCTGGGGGAAAGAGATGGGACCCTTGTGCGCCTCCCATTTTGGAGTATTATTCTAGTTAACTGCGAGATGGGAAATGACAAGCGATCGATCCTCCAGTGCCAAGGCCCTCGTAAGCCTCCCCAGGATGGGGGGGCCCGGTCTCAGGGCCTTCTTCCGCATCGCGGCGGAGTGGGGCCTGAGCGCGGAGCAGCAGATGACCCTCCTGGGCGCACCGAGCAGTACCTACTACCACTGGAAGAAGAAGGTCTTCCCGAAGGGGGATATCAACCTGAGCAGGGACACCCTGGAGCGCCTGAGCTACGTCCTGGGCATATACAAGGCCCTTCAGATCCTTTTGCCCGAGAGCCATGCCGGGTGGATCAAGCGCCCCAACACCAATCCCCTCTTCGGGGGACGCCCCGCCCTGGATCGGATGTTGAGCGGCCAGGTAGCCGACCTCTATATCGTCCGCCAGTTCCTGGATGGGTGGCGCGGAGGCTGGGCGTGAAGCCGTTGCGGGTGAACTGGAACCCTTGTGTGCGCGTCATTCCAAGCCGTTTCCCGCCGATCGCCCTCTTCGAGCGGGTGGCGCTTCCAGAGGACCTGGAGGCGGTCTATGCCCTGGAGGCCCTGACCAACGACCGCATTCGTGAAGAGGTGGGGGACCTGACCCTGATCCCACCAGAGGAGCGGACTTCCGGCCCTGGGGCGGGCTACGTCATGGCGGCCTTCACCCACCTGAACCCCTGTGGGAGTCGCTTCAGCCCCGGCAGCTTCGGGATCTACTACGCAGCCGGGGATCTGGAAACAGCCATTGCCGAGACAGTCCATCATCTTGTCCGGAGGATGCGGGAAACCCAGGAGGCCCCCCAAGAGCTGGATATGCAGGTGCTCCATGCCCACCTCCGCGGCAGCCTGCTGACCCTGGACCGGAAACACCACGCCTCCCTCCTGCGGAGCGACAGCTACGCCGACAGCCAGCCCTTCGGCCTCAAGGCCCGCATGGAAGGTGCCGACGGCATCCACTACCCCAGTGTCCGATGGGAAGGGGGTTTCTGCGCGGCGGTCTTCAAACCCCGCCTCCTGGGGAAGTGCACCCCGGTCCGGCGTCTGACGTATCCCTGGGATGGGGAAGGCATCCAACGCGATAGGATCTATGAGAAATCGGCACTGCCCCTGACAAGGAATCTCCGTTGACCCGTCGCCTCCGCGCCCTTCTCAAGCTCCTGAGACCCTTCCAGCACTACAAGGCGGGGATCATCTGGCTGCCGGCCTTCTTTCACGGCTTCGACGCCTTCCGAACCCAGGCCCCCCACCTGGTGGGCATCACCCTGGTCTGGATCATCACCGCGAGCCTGGTCTACGTGCTCAACGATGTGGCGGATCTGGAGACCGATCGCAGCCGCCCGGACCGGGCGCACCGCCCCCTGGTGTCGGGGGTGCTGTCCCAGCGAGCTGCCCTGGCCCTGGCGGGGCTTTTGGCCCTGGTTCTGGCCCTGGCTCTCACCCGCTTCCCCGGGCGTCTGTCCCTGCTGATCGGGACCTACCTGCTGCTGAACCTGGGTTATACCCTGGGCCTCAAGCGCCACCTGGGGCTCCAGCAGGCCATCATCGCCCTGGGCTTCTGGCTGCGCCTCCAGAGCGGCGCCGAGCCCATGGCCCCCATCCCCCTCACACCCTGGGCGGCCCTCTTCACCCTGGGCCTGGCCTACTACCTCAACTGCCTCAAAGGTCTCCATCAGCGAACCCATGACTCGCACCGCCCCTACCGCTTCGCCATGGGCCTGGGCGCGGGCCTGGCGGGCTCCCTGACCCTGGCAGCCCTCGTGGCCATCTGCCTGAGGCGCGGTCTGGACGGTTCCCTGCGCATGCCGGAACTCCCCCCCCTCTTCTGCCTGGTGGGGATGCACCGGGTGGCCTACCAGAGCTGGGCCCCGGGCAGCGCCAAGGAGCAGTCCTCCACCTTCTTCGGCGACTGGGTGACCCTGGGGGCCATGGTGCTCTTCGCGGTGGTCTTTATCTGGGGCTAGGGAAATACTCGTCCCGGAAGTAGGCCGCCCCTGTGGGGAGCCCCTCGGGAATGGAGTAGTACTCCTCCATGATGGGTTTCAGGACCTTCTCTCGGTAGACCGGATACCGGAAGCCCTCGCCCAGGAGGGCGTAAAAGCTGGCGCCCCGCACCTTGAAGGTCCGGAGTTCCAGACGCTCAAAGAAGGGTGAAAACTCCTCGGCCTGGGGCAGGTGGTCCCCGAAGATCAACAGGGGCTTGCCATCCAGCTGGCGCCAGTCCGTGAGGAGATCGTCCTGGCGGGCGTGAAAGGAGCCCTTCCCGAAGACCGCCACATGCTCTCGGGCGTAGTATTCCAGGATCGAGGCATCGGCGTAGCTGGTGCCGGCCAGGGTGTAGTGCCCCCGGAAAGGCTTCAGTCCTTCCAAGACCTCGCCAGGCTCCATTCCCCTGACCACCACCGCATAGCGCTTCTGCTTGTGGAAAAGGGAGAGCGGCAGGGTCAGGATCACCGCAAGGAGGATCAGATGAACACCGGAGAACCAGGCCATGGCCTTGATGGCCGAGCGGAGCTGATCCCGGCTGAAGAGCAGCGCCAGGAGCACGAAGTAGCAGGGATAGAAGGAGAGCACCCAGTGTAGGCCGATGCTCTTCTTCAGGGAAAGGAGGGCGAAGACCCCCATGGGAGCCAGAAAGGCGTAGGCGAAGAGGGCGAAGCGGCGATCCAGCAGGAGCACCTGGAACTTGGCCCTGCCCTTCCAGAGCCGCCAGGCCAGGAAGGGGGTGAATAAGTAGACCTGCCCCACCAGGAAGCCCAGGGGCTTGCCAAGGGAGAAGGTCTCGCCCTTGGTGCGGTTCATGAGGTTGAAGAGGATGTTGGCCCAGCCGTGGTAGTAGTTCCACACCAGGTTCACCCCCACGAAGGGCAGCATCAGCAGGAAGACCAAAAGGAAGCCGACGGTGCGACGCCAGGTCTTGGGCTGGGTCAGCCAGTAGAGGAAGTAGCCGAAGGCCAGGAGCAGGGCGAAGTACTTGGAGAGGAAGGCCGCCCCCAGGCATAGACCCGAGAGGGCGTACCAGCCCATCCGCTCTCCCTTGAGGGCCTTGAAGAGACAGGCCGCCGAAAAGAATGAGAAGAGGACCAGGGGGGTATCCGTCGTCACCAGAATCGTCAGGAGATTTACCGGTGAGAGGAGGAAGATCAGGGCGGCCCCCAGGGCTCTTTCCTCGCCGTATTCCTTGAGTACCCAGTAGATACCGGTACCGACGATCAGAGTGGCCAGGATGGCCCCCAGGCGCACCCAGAAGAGTCCGTGCCCCAGACCCATGGTGGTGTGAATGAGCCAGCCCGCCATGGGGGGGTGGTCGTAGTACCCATAATCAAGATGGGTGGCCCACTGGACGAAGTAGGCTTCGTCACTCGTGATGGGGATGGCCATGGCCAACCAAGTCTTGATGAGGAAGGTGACGAGAAGGACCCATCCCAGGGTTCGACGTTCGAGCTGGAAGGATGGAAGACTAAGTTTCATCGGCTTTCTCGAGTGGGGATTGACTGCGGATATGAACGGACTCTGGCATCCAAGGCTCAGAAGGGGCCGAATCGGACGGAATCGCCTCCCGAACGGATAGGCCCTCCGCTCATTTTGCATTTGATCAGGGCTTGCGATAGATCGAATGGTAGCGTCCCCAAGCTACACTGAACCCCAAAGAGGTATCCCTTGGCCGAAGAACTGAACCCCCCCCAACTTTTCGATGAGCAACCCAAGATCCCTGAGGTATTGCCGGTTCTGCCGCTTCGGGATGTGGTGGTCTACCCCTATGTGATCCTGCCCCTCAGCGTGAGCCGGGATAAGTCCATCAAGGCCGTGGATACGGCCCTGGTGGAAAACCGCATGATCCTCCTCCTCTCCCAGAAGCAGACGGAGATGGACGATCCCGGCCCCGATGACCTCTACAAGGTGGGCACCGCCGCCCTTATCGTGCGGGTCCTGAAGCTGCCGGACGGCCGCATCCGGGCCCTGGTCCAGGGCCTCCAGCGAGTGCGGGTGGAGTACTTCACCGAGACCGACACCATCTTCAAGGCCCGGGTGGAGCCCCTGGTCGAGCCCGAGGTTTCCGGCTCCGGCGTGGAACTGGACGCCCTCATGCGCTCCGTGAAGCAGACCCTGGAAAAGGCCGTGGCCCTGGGCAAGAACCTGAACCAGGAGGTCCTGGTCATCGCCGCCAACCTGGACAGCCCCGGGCGCCTCGCGGACCTGGTGGCCTCCAACCTGGACCTCAAGAGCCCCCTTCTCCAGGAGGTCCTGGAGATCATCGACCCCATTCAGCGGCTCAAGCGCATTCATGAATTAATCATGAGAGAGATCGACCTCCTGGAGGTCCAGCAGAAGATCACCATGGAGGCCCGCGGCGAGATGGACAAGAGCCAGCGGGAGTACTACCTCCGCCAGCAGCTCAAGGCCATCCAGCAGGAACTGGGTGAGACCAACGAGCTGGCCGAGGAGATCCAGGGCTTCCGGGACAAGCTGGCCAAGCTCACGGTTCCCGAGGAGATCATGACCGAGATCGAGCGGAACCTGAAGAAGCTCGAGCGCATGCACCCGGACTCCAGCGAGACCGCCGTAACCCGCACCTACCTGGAGTGGATGACGGAAATGCCCTGGGGCGTCATGTCCGAGGACAACAAGGATCTCAAGCTGGCCAAGGACACCCTGGACGAGGAGCATGACGGCCTGGAGAAGATCAAGGACCGCCTCATGGAGTTCCTGGCTGTGCGCAAGCTCAGGCCCGACCTCAAGGGCACCATCCTCTGCTTCGTGGGCCCTCCGGGCACCGGCAAGACCTCCCTGGGCAAGAGCGTGGCCAAGGCCCTGGGCCGCAAGTTCGCCCGGGTCTCCCTGGGCGGCGTCCACGACGAATCCGAAATCCGGGGCCATCGCCGCACCTACGTGGGCGCCATGCCTGGCCGTCTGGTCCAGGCCCTGCACCAGGTCAAGACCATGAACCCGGTCATCGTCCTGGACGAAGTGGACAAGATCGGACGCGACATGCGCGGCGACCCGAGCGCCGCCCTGCTGGAGGTGCTGGATCCCGAGCAGAACCACACCTTCCGGGACAACTACATGAACGTCCCCATTGACCTCAGCCAGGTGCTCTTCCTGACCACGGCCAACGAACTGGATCCCATCCAGCCCGCCTTCCGGGACCGCATGGAGATCATCACCCTCTCCAGCTACACCCTGGAGGAGAAGATCAGCATCGCCGAGAAGCACCTCATCCCCCGGCAGCTTGAGAAGAACGGCGTCACCAAGGAACAGGTGGCCTTTGCCAAGTCCGGCCTCAAGGCCCTCATCCAGGGCTACACCCGGGAGTCGGGTCTGCGCCAGCTGGAGCGGGAAGTCGGAAGCGTATGCCGCAAGATCGCCCGCCGGGTGGCTGAGGACAAACAGAAGGGCAAGTTCACCCTCACTGAGGCCAACATCCAGGAGCTCATGGGGCCCCTGAAGCTCCTGAAGGACGAGCGCCTCAAAGCACCCCGGGTGGGCGTGGTCACGGGCCTGGCCTGGACCAGCACCGGCGGCGATGTGCTCTTTGTCGAAGCCCTCAAGATGCCAGGCAAGGGCGGCCTGATCCTTACGGGCCAGCTGGGTGACGTCATGAAGGAGAGCGCCCAGGCGGCCCTGAGCTACATCCGCAGCCGCAGCGACGCCTTCGAGATCGATCCCGAGGTTTTCCAGAAGCACGATCTCCACATCCACTTCCCCGAAGGCGCCATCCCCAAGGATGGTCCCTCGGCGGGCCTGGCCATCGCCACAGTCCTGCTCTCGGTCCTCAAGGGCATCCCCGTGAAGAACACCCTGGCCATGACCGGTGAGATCGATCTCCGGGGCGAGGCCCTGGCCATCGGAGGCCTCAAGGAGAAGTCCCTGGCCGCCCTGCGGGTGGGCATCAAGGACATCATCATCCCCTTCGCCAACCAGAAGGACCTGGAGGAGATCGCCCCCGAAGTCCGCAGCAAGCTCAGCTTCCATCCCGTCAAGCACGTGGAGGAGGTCTTCGAGATCGCCCTCACCAAGTGGGTCTGCCCCGAGAAGCGGAAGGGCGCCGTCGTCAAAACCCCGGCCAAAGCTGCCACGAAGAAGAAGACGGCCACCAAGTAAACCGCCATCCGGCACTCGCATCCCCTCCACGCCGGCGCTGCAGCCGGTCTGGAGGGGATGGCTGCGTCAGCTACACCCGCTCCCCCATCAAGACCCCGGCCAGCAGACTGGCGATCCCCGCCAGAAAGGCCACGGTTTCCCAAAGGGTGACCTGATCCGGCCCCAGCTCACCACCGCGGTAGACCCGCCAGGCTGCCATCATCAGGGCCACGCCGCCCAGGATGGGCCCTCCGGCGAAGAGGACCTGGGTCAGGTCTTCCAGGTGGATGACCTGGGGAGGTGTGCGGGTGGGCAGGTCCAGGCCCGCCTTGGACAGGATCCAGGCGCCGGTCATCCAGAAAGCGGCACCGAAGACCGTCAGGAAAGGGATGTCTGATCGCCGGGACATGGCCACAGTCTATCCATTTCCGGGATAATGATCCGGGGTTCCACGTGGAACAACCTGGGAAGCGGGGCAAGCATTGGGTCTCTTCGGAAATCTCTTCGACAAGTTCAAACAGGGCCTCCAGCGCACGCAGGAACTGGTCCTCGCCCCCATGCAGCGGCTCCTGGGGCTCCGGCGCCTGGACGAGGACCAGCTCCTGGAGCTGGAGGACCTCCTGCTCCAGGCCGACCTTGGGGTCCACGCCGTGGAGCGCCTCATGGAACGCCTGCGCTTCGAAATGAAGCGGAACGCCGAGATCGATCCCAAGGCCGTCCTCAAAGATGAGCTTCTGAAGATCCTCCGACAGGTCCCCGCTCGCCCCCTGGAGGCCAAGGGCACCCAGGTGCTCCTCCTGGTGGGCGTGAACGGCGTGGGCAAGACCACCACCCTGGGCAAGCTGGCCTCCCACCTGAAGTCCCGGGGAGAGGAGGTCCTGGTGGTGGCCGGGGATACCTTCCGGGCCGCCGCCATCGATCAGCTCGAGCTCTGGGGCCAGCGGGCCGGAGTACCGGTCATCCGCAACCAGATGGGGGGTGACCCCGCCGCCATCGCCTTCGACGGCGCCACCTCCGCCAAGGCCAAGGGGACCCCCTGGGTCCTCATTGATACCGCTGGCCGCCTCCACACCAAGGACCACCTGATGCGGGAGCTGGACAAGATCCACCGCAGCCTCCAGAAGGTCATCCCCGAGGCCCCCCACCGGGTGCTCCTGGTGATGGATGCCACCACTGGCCAGAACGGCCTGGTGCAGGCCGAGGCCTTCAAGGCCGCCGCCGGCATCACCGATCTGGTGCTCACCAAGCTGGATGGCAGCGCCAAGGGCGGCGTCGTGATCCCCATTCTGGAGCGCATGAAGCTCCCCATCACCTTCGTGGGAGTGGGCGAGGGTGTTGACGACCTCATTCCCTTCGATCCGGAGGCCTTTGTCGATGGACTCCTCAGTGCCTGAACTGACCCCAGCCTGGGCCTGGCAGATCGCCACCGGCGGTCCCTGGCCCGATCCCACCGTCCTCCGGGGCGACGAACGCCTGATGGCCCTGGCCATCCAGGAAGGCCTCAAGGGCGTGGGGCTCTCCAGCCCCAATCCCCCGGTGGGCTGCATCATCGCCAAGGACGGCAAGGTGCTGGGCCGTGGGGTCCACACCAAGGCAGGAACCCCCCACGGCGAGATCATGGCCCTCAAGGACGCCGCCGAGCGGGGTGCCGATGTACGGGGCGCCACGGCCTACGTGACCCTGGAACCCTGCTGCCACCATGGGCGGACGCCGCCCTGCACCGATGCCCTGCTGGCGGCGGGCATCGCCCGGGTCGTGGTGGGCACCAAGGATTCCAACCCCAGGGTGGATGGCGGTGGCATGGCCCTCCTGCGATCCCGCGGGGTGGAGGTGACCGAATCCGTGCTGGGAGAGGCCTGTCAGCGCTTCCATGCCCCCTTCTTCAAGCTCATCCGCACGGGCCTACCATGGGTGATCCTGAAACTGGCCCTGGGCTCGGACGGATCCACCGGTCCCGATGCCGAACGCACCCAGATCACGCCCCCCGAAATCCAGAAACTGGCCCACGCCCTGCGCCGGGCCTGCGAAGCCATCGTGGTGGGAAGCGGTACTGTGGCCGTGGATGACCCCCAACTCTCGGACCGCTGGCCCGAACCCACGGCCCCCCACCGTCGCTTCCTCCGGGTGGTCCTCGACAGCCACGGCCGCCTCTCCCCGGATTGTCGGGTATGGCAACCCCTGGAGGGCCAGCCGGCCCTCCGGGCCACCGTAGGCGCCCGGCCACCCATCCCAGGGGTCGAAGATCTCCAGCTGCCCCCGGGCCCCCGGGGTTGCAGCCTGCGCCACCTGCTCCACGAGCTGGCCGCCCGGGGCGTCGGCCGGGTCCTCCTGGAAGGGGGTCCCACCCTGGCCAAGCGGGCCCTGGCGGAAGGCCTGGTGGACGAGTTTCATCGCTTCACCTCGGATCAGCCCGCCGGAGGGCCCCCGGTCCTGGGCCATGACGCCGACTACTTCAAGGTACGGACCTCCACCCCCTTCCCCGGGGGGCATTGGGATGTGCTGGTCCAGGGCTGCTGATACGCCTTCGCGGAAAAAAGCATAAATTCCACCACCAAGACTCCAAGGGCACCAAGTTTCACGAAGAAAAGCCTGATGGGTCGACCAGGACACTCGGGCCTGGTTCCGGGAGGGGCAGAGTGTCCAGCCCCGTGGAGTGTAGGCATGGGCTAGCTTTTTCACTAGCCATTGGACAAAGCCCTGGGTCGCTGGTGAGCCCTTGGTGTCTTCGCGCGTTATACCGAATCGCCGTCATAGGTAGAGTATTCACCATGATGTGGCGCGCGTTCCGCAGAACTTTTCATCGGACCCCAAGGGGCGAAAAGTAAGGTAGGCCGGGAGTCAATGCTCACAGAAGCGGCCGCGATGGTTTTTGTCTTTTATCGCTGTCCATCTCCGTCCATCGCTGGCTGAACGTTTTTAAGAGGGGGGGCAATGCCAAATGTTTTGCAACCAAAAGCGAAGTAAAAGAAAGTAAACCAGCGATAAACTGCGATGAGAAGCAGGAAGCATCCATCTGACAGGGAAGGCTGGCATCGCGGAGGAAAGAAAACCAGGTTTCTGGCGCAATTGCGAAGACATGTCGCGCCATCACCACCCTCATCAGTCCTTGCTTCGATGAAGCGTGTGACTGCTCTACGGTTGATGGCGGTTTGATATTAGTGGTGGAAGTCGTTTTTGCACTTTAGTTTATTGGTTGCGAATCGGTATGAGGCCTACCCCCGTATCGCCAGTAGAATCGCCATCGCCAGCGTGATGCAGGCGAACCAGAGCCGGAGCTTCGGCCCCTTGACCCGGCCGGCGACCCGGGCGCCCAGGTAGGCGCCCAAGAGGAAACCACAGGCCACCCCGCCCAGGATGAACCAGGGGAGCCCGGCCCCGGATCGGGCGTAGACCCAGACGGCAGGCAGGCCCACAGGGGCAAGCATCATGGCGAGACTGGCGAGCTGAGCCTCATGCTGGGAGAGCCTGAGCCAACCGCAGAGCATGGGAATCATGATCACCCCGCCCCCGATACCCAGGAGGCCTGAGGCCAGCCCCCCCACCAGCCCGGTGACCAGACCGGGCAGCCAGCTTTCCTGCAGAGTCAGCGCCCGGGCATCCTCCACCCGGGACTGCCCCTCCCGCTTCAGCAGGGTACGCAGGGCCATGACACAGAGGAAGGCGATGAAGAGCCAGCGCATCTCCTTCGCCGGGATCAGATGGGCAGTCATGGCGCCACCCCAGGCCCCCACCAGAAAGCCCAGCACCAGGAAGCCCGTCAGGTGCCCCCACATGCGGACGCCCCGGCGCCGATACTCCAGGACGGCGGGCAAGCCGTTGGGGAGCAGCATGGCCGCCAGGGTCAGGCCCTGGGCCTGATGCTGAGCCAGCCCCAGGAAGGCCCCCAGGAGGGGGATGAGCACCAGCCCCCCTCCCAATCCAAAAAGGCCGGAGAGCAGGCCTCCAGCCAGCCCGGATGCAAGGCCCGCCAGGTACTGGATCCCAGATGCCACCATGCAACCAGAATGCCCGAAAGGGGGCTCCTCATGTTCCAATGGAAGTTCTTGCTGCTCATTCCACGGACCCTATGCACATTCCCTTTTCTGACGATGTCATCCTCGATAGCCGCCGGGCAGTCTACCTGCCTCGCCAGGAGACCCTGGTCATAGCGGATCTCTTCCTGGGTCTGGGAGCCGCCCGGCGCAAGCGCCCCGATCTCCTCCCGGATTCCCAGCATTCCGACATCTGGGAACGTCTCCTGGGCCTTCTGGACGAGTTCCAGCCCAAGCGGGTGGCTCTACTAGGGGACATCAAGCCCAACCAGGGCACGGTGGAGGACGACGAAGCCGAGGAAATGCGCACCCTCTTCCGCAAGCTGAAGGGTCGCGGCCGGGAAGTGGTCCAGGTGGTGGGCCATCCCGAACGCTCCATTGGCCCCGTCATGGACAAGATCGGCATCAAGCCAGTGGAACAACTGGGCGTCGGACCCCACACCCTCATGCACCGGCGCCGGATCTTCGTCTACCCGCGCCACGACCCCGCCAACGGTTTCTGGATCAATGGCGGCCTGCACCCCCTCTTCGCCGTGCCGGTGCCCGGCCCCGACGGCAAGGAGGAGTGGGTGCGCTACCCCGCCTTCCTCTACACCGGTTTCGCCCTGGTGATCCCGCCCTTCGTCTCCTACGCCCAGGGCTGGGAGGTCATGCAGCCTGAGCGCCTTCCCCGGCAGGCCCGGGCCTGGCGCGTGCTGGGCGGCCACGAGATGGTGCCCCTCTCCCTGCCGGACCTGCCGCCGGTGCCCCCAGGCTTGGAGAGCATTTCCAGACCCGGCCCCAGGGGCAAGAAACGGGAGGGCTAGGCCCTCAGATCGTCGCCTTCTCTGCCTTGGCCTTGCCCTTCCCGGGCTTGATGGTCACCTGGGTCAGCTTGCCCTCCCGGACCACATCGAAGACCAGGGTGCTGCCCGGAGGGTCCTGTTCCAGCATGGACCAGAGCTGTCCCGGGGTGTCCACCCGCTGACCCTGGTAGCCCACGATCACATCCCCGAGCACGACCTTCCCGCCCTCCTCGGTCTTGAGGGCCCGGAGGCCTGCCTGGGCTCCGGGCCCTCCGGCATCCACCACGCTGACCACCACGCCGCGTTGCACCCCCAGCTTGAGGGCATCGGCGGAGATCAGGGCCTCGAAGCCCAGGTGGGGGCGCTCCAGGCTGCCCTTCTGGATCAGGATGGGCACCACCCGGCGCAGAATATCGGCGGGAATGGCGAAGCCAATGCCCACCGAGGCCCCGGTGGCCGGGGCAATGGCGGTATTCATGCCCACCAGGCGTCCCCCGCTATCCAGCAGGGGGCCGCCGGAGTTCCCGGGGTTGATGGCCGCATCCGTCTGGACGACTTCCGAAATGGTCGTATTGAAAAGGGTCCGCAACTGGCGCCCGAGGGCCGAAACGATCCCCTGGGTGAGGGTGTGATCCAGACCGAAGGGATTGCCGATGGCCAGCACCGACTGGCCCACCTCCAGGTCTGCGGAACTGCCCATGGGGAGGGGGTTCATGTCCTTGAGGGGGGCGAAGACCTGGAGTACCGCCACATCGTAGGCCGTGCTGGCCCCGATGAGCTTGGTCTTGTATGTCTTGCCATCCGCCAGGGTCACCGCCAGATCCGCCGCCGGACTGATGTTGCCCTGATCATCCTTGATCATGAGGACATGGAGATTGGTCACCACATGCCCGGCCTCGTCCCAGACGAACCCCGTTCCGGACCCGGCGGGCACCAGGAGGTAGTCCCGGGTCTTGATGTCCTGGACGAGGGCTGCGCTGGAAATATAGACCACGGACTTCCGGGCTTGCCGGAATACCTTGACCCGGGACTGCTCCATGGGCGTGAGGGCCTTCTTGCGAGCCAGGGGACGTGGCCCGTTGATCTTCCGGTTGGCCTCGATCACCATTTCCTCGGCGGTTTTCCGCTGAGGCTTGGGAGTCGCCGAGAACCCGACGGGGGCCATCAGGGCCATTGCCAATGCGCTTGGAATCCAGCTTCTCATCCCGTCTCCTGAGGCCATGATCCCATAACCCCTTGGGCCTGCAGAACAAGATCGAGTGGCAAGCGGCCATGCATCACATCTTCTATCCTGCCCATCCTGTACATCCTGTTTGATAGCAATTTTCAACAGGATGTACAGGATGAAAAGCAGGAAACGGACGGTCCCATCAATCCTGCTCCACCTTCGGGAAGACACGGCCCGCCATGAAGGCGCCCACCAGGGGAGCCACCCAGAAAAGCCAGAGCTGCTGGAGAGCCCAGCCTCCCACGAAGAGGGCGGGACCGGTGCTCCGAGCGGGGTTCACGCTGGTATTGGTGACGGGGATGCTGATGAGATGGATAAGGGTCAGGCAGAGGCCGATGGCCAGGGGTGCGAAGCCCTGGGCGGCCTTCTTCGAGGTGGCCCCCAGGATCACGAAGAGAAAGAAGAAGGTCATCACGATCTCGGTGACGAGGGCGGCACTCAGGCTGAACTGACCCGGGCTGTGGATCCCGTACCCATTGCTGGCAAAGCCTCCGAGGGCGAAGCCAGGCCTTCCGGAAGCGATCACGAACAGGATGGTGGCTCCGGCGATGGCGCCCAGGACCTGGGCCACCCAGTAGGGCAGCAGGTCTGCCCAGGAGAAGCGGCCGGCGGTGGCCAGTCCCAGGCTCACTGCCGGATTGAGGTGGCAGCCCGAGATGGGCCCGATGGCGTAGGCCATGGTCACCACCGTGAGCCCGAAGGCCAGCGCCACCCCGTGGAACCCGATCCCCAGACCCGGGAAGGCCGCCGCCAGCACGGCGCTCCCGCAGCCCCCCAGCACCAGCCAAAGCGTGCCGAAAAATTCCGCAGTGAGTCGGTTGCTGAGGGGCATATTTCCTCCCGGTCGGTCGAAAAATCCGCCCCCAGCATAGTGCTGTTTCGCGGATCAGGCGGGCTAAATCCATCGGCGGCGACGGCGCGGCCCCTCGCGGGATCAAAGCATTGGAGGTTCACTTGGACCTTTCGCCCTTTTTCCGCCATGCTGAAGAGGTATGCCGCATGCCATGGACGCCTTCTTCGCGCCACCCCAGGGGCGCATCTTCGCCTGCTTTCCGGGGGCGGAGGAACGGCCTGGTCAGCGCCGCATGGCGGAGCTGGTGTCCAACGCCATCGCCGAAGGCGAGGGTCGCTTCGGGGCCTGGCGCCGCTCGGGGGGGGAACCCGATACCAAGCCCAACGCCATGCTCCAGGCCATCGAGGCAGGCACCGGCACCGGCAAATCCCTGGGCTATCTCATCCCCTCCCTTGCCTCGGGGCGCAACCCGGTGGTGGTCACCACCCGCACCAAGCAGCTTCAGCGCCAGCTCATGGACGAAGACCTGCCCCGGGTCCGGGGCATCCTGGGCCGTGAGGTGCGGGCCGTGCTGGCCAAGGGCCGTTCCAACTACCTCTGCATGGCGGCCTGGGAGGAGATGGAAGCCCACCCACCGGCCGAGATGCAGGCCAAGGACCATGGCCTCTGGCTGGCCCTGCCCCGCTGGACCCGGGAGACCCTCACGGGGGACCGGGAGGAACTGGGCACCCACGGCGAGGGGGAATCCGAACTCTGGGACCGACTCAACGCCAGGGCCGAGCGCTGCACCGGCAAGCAGTGCCCCCACTACGAGGTCTGTTTCCTCACCCGCTTGCGCAAGGAAGTGGCCGAGGCCGACCTCATCATCGCCAACCACGCCCTGCTCCTGGCGGACCGGGTGCTCCGGGAGTCGGCCTTCGGCCAGGTACTGCCGGACGCTCCGGTGCTGATCCTGGACGAGGCCCACGAGATCGAGGAGCAGCTCACGGAAAGCTGCGCCGAGATCTGGTCCAGCCGGGCCATGTCCATGCTCTTCCGGGACCTGGAATCCGAGTCCTTCAAGGAGCCGGACGCCGCCGCCCTCTCGGCCCACCTCCTGCCCTGGGAGGACGCCTGGGGCCTGCTCCTGGCCCAGGTCCCCCTGGACAGTTCGGTCTACGGCTTCGATGACGGCCGCCTGCCCCTGTCCGTCATTGCGGACGCCGTGGGGGCCTGGGTTGAAGCCGGGCAGGCCGCCTGGAAGGAGACCAAGCGGCTCGCCTCCCGCAGCACAGACAGCAGCCCCGAGAGTCTCAACTGGCGCAAACTGGGCGAGCGTATCGGGACCGCCTTCGATCGCATGGAGCAGATTTTCGCCCAGCCCGAGGGCTGGGTCTCCACCATCACCCGGGA
>JAFNAB010000070.1 GCA_017859955.1 Holophagaceae bacterium | reverse complement strand
GGTGGGCGGTACGAAGAGAAGGCCCGCATCGATTGGGGAGCACCTGTGCGCC
Organism: Holophagaceae bacterium; assembly: GCA_017859955.1. Lineage (GTDB taxonomy): Bacteria > Acidobacteriota > Holophagae > Holophagales > Holophagaceae > Holophaga. The sequence continues at coordinate 16,662 of JAFNAB010000070.1, read as the reverse complement.
CGCTGGGCGGCAGCCTGGGAATCCGATTGGGCGAGGCCTTGAACGGGTAAGCTCTTTTGCGTGATCGGTGTGGTCCGGGGACGAACTCAGCCGCTTCATCCGGGTGTCCGTCCTCGGCATGAGTCGCAGCTGTCGCGCTACCATGGGTTGACATCCAGATGAACCCACGAGGAATCCAGACGCCATGACCCACGACGCCGAACGCAGCCGCCTCAAGGACCAGGTCTTCATGAACATGGCCCTCGAACTCAGCCGCCTGGGAACCTGCTGCCGCCTCAAGGTGGGCTGCATCCTGCTCCGCCCCGATGGAGGCATCGCCTCCGCCGGGTACAACGGCGCCCTCCCCGGCATGCCCCACTGCACCCCCGAGACCTGCGGCCCGAACCAGCGCTGCCTCCACACCAGCCACGCCGAGGAGAACGCCCTGGGTTTCTGTGATGGCATCGTTTCCACCGCCTATGTCACCCACGAGCCCTGCCTCACCTGCTGCCGCGCCCTCATCCGCCGCGGTGTTCGCCGTGTGGTCTACCACTACCCCTACACCAGCATCGCCGAGCAGGAGAGGTTGGAGCGGGAAGCCATCGTGGGGCACTTCGGGGTGCAGTGGGAACAGATCCCCCAGGGAATCGCCCCTTGATAATCAGCACGACCGTTGCATAGTACATAGAGTCTTGGGGAGGAAAACATGCGCGCTCATGGGAATGGGAAGAGTGGATTTTCACTTGTTGAAGTTCTGCTGGTGCTGGCGATTCTGGGGATCATCTCAACCATTGCGATACCCAGCTATCTGGGACAGAGACGCCGGGCGCGGCTGATTGGCGATGCGCAGGCTAATGCTCAGGTACTCCGAATGGCACTAGAATCCCGCAAGGCAGAGAATGGTGTGTACGGAACCGGTGGTACTTATACCTGGACGGATGGCACTCCTAGCAGCTCCTCTTTCCTGCCCAGTTTCACGCCCAAAGGTAATTCGAAGATGAACTTCAGTCTCCTCCTCGGGTCCACAGGGCTCACCTACACGCTTACTGTCAAGGATCCAAGCGCTGCCGGGGCCACGGTTCTCACCGCCACCCAGACTGGCTCGATGACCATCGCTGCTTATTGACCCTTGGGAGTAAAGCCTCCCATCTTTTGCTTGGTCAGGCTCTCAATCATCTTCTGCTTTTCATCCTTGTACTGCTCCTCAGAGAGCGTCTGCAGGGTTTTCAGTTCGTAACCCTCATAGGTGTAGAGATGGGCGCCGCGTTCTTTCAGGGGGAGGATGACCTTCAGTTGTTTGCCCTCGCCCCATGCGAGGCTCACGTCTTCGGCCCGCTCTGCGGCAGGTTTCTCATACTGAGTGAACCAGATGCCACCCGGAGCAATAGCCGTGCCCTTGACCAATTTCTTGAGATCCATCCTGCGGTACTCCGCAGGTTCAGTGGTGACGATGCTTGTATCCACTACCTGATAGCGGATGGGTGCTATCGGGTAGGCCTTCTCAAGGTCTTCTGGCGTAAAGGGCTTGCCAGTTTCCAGGGCCTTCAGGAAGCCATCGCGCAGCGAGAGCAGGCTCAGGGATTCGGAGCGGGTTGTCGGGGCTGAACTGAATCCAGGCCCCGCAGCCTTGAACATCACCCGGCATTCCCAGGGATCCAAATTGAAGCCGTGTACACCGGCCAAGCGGATTTTCTCGGTGGCGTGGTGGAAGCGCTCGCCGTGGTCGGAAAAGAGCACCCTCACAGCCTTTCCGTAGTGAGGGTCCTGGTCCAAGCCGTTCCAGATGGGCTCCCAGGCCTTGAGGATAGAGCTCATGCGGATGCGATAAGCGGTAAACGGATCACGTCGGGTATCGTAATGCTCTGCTCGGTTGGGGGTGACCTGAATCCTGGCGGAGTAGGGTTCAAGTTCGCCAGGCCGGGCAGTCCACCAGTTCGGAAGCTGCTGCAGTTCGAAACGTCTGAGGAAGATAGGCTGGTGGGCAAGGCAGGAGTGGAACATGACCCAGCGGCTGCCCCGCCCCAACCGTAGGGCCTCCTTCAGCCCCCCATCCAGGGGGGCCCAGGGGTTGGTGGTGGGGAAGGCTCGACCCCAATTCTCCCAGACAGCGAAAAGCGGAAAAGATGCACTCAGATTCGAGTTGACGAAATTCTCCCAACCAGGAGCCGGCATGACCATATCGTCGAAGCTTGTGGGTCTTCCAAGGAGGCCAATGGTGCCTCCGTCATCAATATAGAAACGAGGCTTCCAGCCCTCTGCGGCGCTTCGGTCAATGAGGGGAAGGGGTTGTGCCCCAGTGTATTCCTCGAGAGCGGGGGGGGCGTGTCCGACTGTGTAGTAGAGCGGGTCCCCACCCCAAAGGATGTGCCAGAGGAGCCGAGTGGCGGGGAGCACGGTATAGCTATTCTCGTAAGCGACTCCCTTGAAGGCGGTGGTTTGGGCTTGGCCTACATCGGCCCGAAGGCCGTCCAAGCCTATGATGAGCATGGTGGCCTGATCATTTCCCCCCCGGGCAGTGGTCAGGAGTCTTGGCAGGGCTTGGGGCGCGTAGACGGTGGCTGACCATATGGCCAGAAGGCCGAGGGACAGGATGGTGGCTTTAATCCGGCCGAAGGCCTGCTTTCGGGCCCAGAGCAGGGGATAAAGAACCGAAACGAGAAAAAGGATGGGAAATATCACGAAGAAAGGCAGTTGTCTCAGCCCTGGGATGAGCCAGAGGGTCGAGGGCACCTGCCACCAAAGCAACGCATGGACCCAGAGCATGGCGCTGAGGGAGAAGAGCAGACCCTCAAGAAAAGTCCATGCTTTGGAGAAGTTTCGCTTGAAGAGGCTGGTCCAGGCTAGGGCAAGCCCCCAAAGTGAGAGGCTGGCCACTAAGTAAAAGGGCAGCAGCAGGGTGAGAATGAACTTCACTCCAAACAATTTCACGGGTTTGACCAGCATACTTTCTGCAATCCAGGCTGCGATACCGGCTTCCAGAGTCTTTGTTCGGACCAGAAGACAAATCATCAAAACGAAGAGGAAGACGAAACCTCCCAGAAGAGGCGCCAACCAGCGTCTGAGGGTCTGCGATATAGTCACTGGTCCTCCATCTACAACAAAAAAGGGGGGCAAGCCCCCCTTTCCAAGACTTACTTGATTCAGACTACTCGATGGCCGTAGCCTTGGCGACCTTGGTGGAATTCTGGATGGCGTTGTCGACCAGCACAGCCCCATAGACGAAGCCGGGGGTGCCAGTGCCGGGGAAGGAAATTCCAAAGGCAGCCTGGCCCTTGGTGGTGGCCAGAGCCTTGGCCGCTGAGAGGGCGGCGCTCTGAGTCGTAGCTGTTCCCTGGGTGACGGTGGTGTTAAAGGCGGCAGTGGTGGGGTCCCAGGGGTTCTTGTCTGCACCGCCAGTGGCGGTGAGGTAGGAACCCAGCGCGGTGATGATCGTTCCGTTAGAGGTGCCTGCCTCCTTCAGCTTGTCGTACTGCCCCACGAGATCACCCACGCGGCCCGTCATGTTGGAGATAGAGGACTTGTCGCGGGCCCGAGAACGCTGGCTGAGCAGGGCCGGGATGGCGATGGCGCTGATGATGCCGATGATGGCGAGCACCAACAGCAGTTCGATGAGAGTGAAGCCAGATTGCTTTTTCATGAGGTCTCCTTGAGGTGAAGGATAGTTGCACTTCAACTTGGTCTTGCAGGTTATGTGCCAATGCATTTTTGCACTCAGTTTGGGTTAAGGCTCGTGATCAGGGCTTTCCACGGGGGATTTTGGCCTTGGGGGTGCCGCACTAGGGTCATCTTGGTGACGTAATACGGCAGGCCCAAAGGCCAAAATAGCGGGGGGATAAAGTAGCCCGACAAAGGCTGCCAGAGAGGCTAGGACGGTTCCCAGAATCCAGCCCCAAGGCAAGCTCTCTGGTTGGCCAATCTGGAAGTCGCCCACTTGCCTCCACACGATTGGTCTGGGGCTGAGCAATTTGGGGATGGGCGTATTGGCAGGCCACTTGAGACGCCCGTCCAAAAGGCGTGTCCCTCCAGGTTCGCAGAATGGGTAGATAGCTCTGCAGGCATTGGGAAGGGGGATCACCCACGTGATCTGTCCATTGCGATCCTGGAAACTGCGGGCATTCGGACGCTTGGCCAGTTCAGGGGAGAGGCCAACCAGTGCTTGGACTCCGATGGATAGCAAAGCTTGCTCCACTCTTTCGGGTTGCTCGAGATAGGTTTGTTCGGGAATGATCCTACGCCAAGGGAGGGACAGCCCGAAGTGGGCCCGACTGGCCCACTCGGGCTCCATCGGCTCGTAGATATGTGCTGTCTCAAGACCTGAGAGGATGGGTGCATTGCCGATTAGTCCCATGAGTGGGACTGGCAGATTCTGAACCATGTTGTATGGGCCGAGGAGCGCGATACGAGTACCGGGCATGAGGCCGGTGTTGTTCGCCATCTTCTGGGTTTCCTCCACGATCCCAGTTGCCCCAAGCCAGTGGGCACGGCTTAGGGAGGGCCAGATTTCGAAGGAGAGCCCGCGCAAACATACAATTAGGGAGCATAAACCCATGACGCATTGGAGGATGCGTTGCTTACCTCGGGATCGGAAAGTTTGGGCCCAGTGGGGAAGGAGGCTGACCATCGCCAGCGGGCCTACAAAAATTGCGATCTTCCAGGTCCAGCGGAAGCCCGCCAAAGGGCCGACCGCCAAGTGCCGCAGAGCCGGGAAGCTGGCGGCCCCCATGAAAACGAGACATGCAGCAAAAAAGGCCAGCAGCTTCCAACGCCTGCTGCGAAGGGCTGGGCTAATCAGCAGCACCAGAGCGGGTGAGAAAAAGATGCCGACGCCGGTCCAGGAGATGTTTGCCCAGAGCTGGAAATCGCGTGTGAAGAGAAGATTGCCGAACACTAGCCCATGGATCACACCGGACAGGCTCTGTGCGTGTCGCAGGAGGTAAAATGGGTCACTCCGTTCCCCCATCCAGTCTTGGGTGCCTTCGAGGGAAAGAACCTTGAGGAAGAGCAGCGGGACCAGAGTGGGGAGGAGGGATAGGCTGCACTGGAGAAGTGCGCGGATGGCGCGTCGGTATGGGTTATCCGCTAGCAGCCATAGGGCTAGCATTCCTAGGCCAATGACGAACATCTGGGCATGGGCACTTAGCAAGAATCCCAGGACACTGAGGGCGATCCAGAGCCGATGCCGTCGTCCGACGCAATCGGGGGGGCCTTTAACCAAGGTTTGCAGCTGGAATGCTAAGGCCAGGAACCAGGGGTAACAGGTCAGGTAGTTGTGCCAGTTAAGGCCAATCAGGAAGGGGCCGGGCGCAAGGATGGCCAGCATCCCCCAGCCGATTCGGGTGGTTTTGGAATGAATCGCGGGTGCGTAGTGATAGGCGATCAGCCCCGCCGCCCCGAGGTGGAGCCAAGCGCTGATCTCCAAGAGAGCGAGGGGGTGCCCGAGGAGTCTGGCCAGAAGATTGGCGATATGATAAGGGATGTAGAGGATTCCCACCTGGGCGTTCTCCCAGGGATTCCAGCCTGCACCCAGGCTCCAGAGGATCCGAAGAGGCGTCCCGTGCAAGGTTGCATCGGTGTGAGCCTTGATGAGTGGCAAAAAATACATCCAGTTATCATCCGTGGTGGAGAATGGATAGGGGCGGAACCAGGATGCCAACAGGAGGATGAATCCGGCGAAAGCCATGGTCATGGCATAAGGCCAAAGGCGATTTGTGGTTAGGCGGGACAGGCGGTTGGGGTGCAGGATCAACTCGTCTCCAATCAAATACTGGACAGGCCACTGGTAAAGCGGGCCATATTTTCGGACTGGCAAATGGCCTATTGTAGACTGAGGCCCAGGCAGTCCCCCCGGATCAGGAGGTCCGCTGGACGAGGGAAACCTTGGGAGTACCGGTGATTTTGTAGAGCCTCCAGATCCCGCTGGAGGTAACCGGGGCCAGGGGAAGACGACGTATAAGTTCGGCGTGAACCTCTGGCCCGCCGCCAACAAAGGCGAAATCGCTATGGAGGAAATCGGCGGATGAAGCCCATTCCGGGTACCACTCGAGGCGCTTGGTGTAGGGAGTAGGCCGGGTGAAGTTAACCCAGGCTGAGGGGATGTCCGCAAAGCTGTGGGAAGGTGTCGCGCCCCTCAGGGGCTGGGCCATGACACCAAGGTGCATGTATGCTCGATGCTTGAATCGAGGTCCGAACTTGTAAAAGTCCAGGATGAGGAGCCTGCTCTGGGGCGGGATGGCCTGGATAGACTCCCGATAACCCGTCAGGTCCTCACCTCCGAAGAACGCCCAGCTTTGGGCCGTCTGGAAGGCGAGGAAGAGCCCGCAGGCTAACGCACCGATGGGGATCCAGCGGTTTCGGGCCGGAGGCAGGGCGGGGATGGCCAAGAGGAGAAGCTGGACCGCGAAGGGCACCCAACGCTGGGAGATGCGGACGGTCATCATGGCCTTGTCCGGGATTACAAGGGCGGCGAACAGGATGGCCATCCCCAACAAGAAGTAGGACTTGTTGGCGGGCGCCCAGGCCTGCCTGCCTGCCTGAGCCAGCTGGGTGACTATCACGATGATGAGGGCGAGGGTGAAGATATTCTCGGAGATGCCCTGGATGCCTCCCAGGGCGCTGTCCGTCAGCCAGAGCACGCTGAGGCGTGCCAGCACTGGGATGCCGTACTCCGGAGGGATGTAGGCCGCACTCCCATACCCACTGAAGAACCATAGGGTCGTTAGAACCAGCACGGGGAGGGCTGGAAGGAAGTTGGCATATAAATCGTACAACTTAAAGTGCTTTCGCCACCGACTGAGAAGGGGGATCGTCATCGCCAACAGGGCCGCGAAAAGCCAGAAGATGTGGGCAAAGAACAGGATGAAAAGCAGGATGCCCTGGGTCGCTCTCTGGGCCGGAGTGTGATACTTCAGCCTCCACTCGTAGAAGAGGATGAAGATCGGCCAGCCCAGGATGAAATTGAAGAAACCCCAGTACAGATCCAGGTTGAGAATGAGCATTGAGGTCAGGATTATCCTCCACCTTGGGCAGTTTAGCCTGTGCCCCAGCCAGGCGAGGATGGCCAGCTCGAAGGTGATGAGGAGTAGCGTCATGGATTTGAGGGCGAGAACCGGGGGCAGGGCGAGGCACAGGACCAGTTGCACCCAGTAGGCAAGAGTGTTGGGTGAGATCCAGTGGATTGAATAGAGCCCATCCCTGGCGTGGACCGCCCACCAGAACGCGTGGACCTGGCTCAGGTGCTGAGGGAGGTCCGTGATGGGAGGCAGGGGGCAGCAGAGGAGAAGGTAGGCGGCGAATAGCCATACCGGCAGGGTTGCGAAAAGGGCGGTTCTGGGCGTGGTGGCCTGGCTGGGCTGGGCTTCGTTCATTGTGGGTCCGTGCGGTGAGGGGAACGTGAATTGGGATTCTGAAATTCCTAGCGGTTTCAGTGATGCGTCCGGGGTAATAATCAATCAAATCCCAATCTTTCCACCGCCCTGCTCTGGGCCCGGAGCCATCTCTGGGCGCGCTGAAAAGCAGGTTGCCTCAGGTGAATGGTACACGATGACCGTCGAGCGTCGAGCCTCGATGATGAGAGATTATGGTATTGAGTGGAGGGGGGCCGGGACCTTTTCCAGCGGAATTGTTTCTTGATGGTGGCCAGGATTTGAGTGGCAGAACACTTAATCCCTAACGATGAGGTGGCGCCCGCCCCCCGTGGCCAGCACATGGACATGGGGATGGAATCGCAGGTCCCGGGTCCAGGTGTGGAGCACCAGGGTGGCCCAGAGGTGGGTTCGCCCTAGCTCTGCCAGGACGTCGCCGGTGACCTGGAGCAGGGCACCGTAGATGATCTCCACGGGATGACGCATTGCCGCGGGCCACAGCTCCGAGGGGAGCGTGAACACCAGGTGGAAGTGGGGTACGGCAGTTCCGGCGGATGTTGTAGACCGGGTGCTCCTGCCCGCAGCCCGTACCAACCTCGGCATGGCCGCCGAGGGCGGCTGGGCGACACCGGCTAATGGCTGTCGGAACGCGCTTCGGGGACCGGGAGGGGCGATGGCGCCGTTCCAGTTCCTCCAGGGGACTTCTCACAGAGGCAATCTGGCCCGGTGAGACCAGGGTGTAGATCGTCGTAGACCAGATGCTGCCGTGCCCCAGGACCACCAGGATCTTTGTCAAAATCCGTTCCGTGTTCTAGGAGATTTGGCTAAGGAGTGCCAGAGCATGTCGGGAGTGACCACCTTGCCGATACACGCCACAGCGCAGGTGCAGAGCAATGCCCGGCGGGCTGATGCCGGAGATGGTCCACCTTGCGGCGGAGGGCCTCCTGTTCGGCCTCGGCCGGATCCGAACTCAGAGCCTCCTCAAACCGCCTGATTGAGGCCGGGTATTGCTGGACCGTCCATTTCGCCCGATCTGTCATTCGCGGGTCTGCTTCCGCGCGGGATGGAGACGGACTGACGTCCTTCATGTATTACCTCCTTGGTCGTCTGACGGTGTCAGATACCTTGATGACCTAGGAGCTTTCATTTACATGGAATTGCTAGATTTCTTACTTTGAGGGCCACCCACACGGCTATTGGCCCAACTCCTCCCTCAAGCTCTTCGCTCCTCTGTGCCCCGAATCGATCTTCAGGGCCCTATCCGCTGCGGCCTTGGCCTCGTCGATACGCCCCAGGTTCTTGAGGATCTGCCCTTTGCGCCACCAGGCACTGGCGTAGCCTCCGGTGCCGCCCTCAAGGGGTTCCCGCAGAGCCTGATCCAGGTAGGCGAGGCCCTCCTGCTGATGGAGGCGGGTCTTGGCGGCGATCTTGCCGAGGTGGAGGCGCAGCAGGCTCGGAGAGTCGACCTGGGCGAGGGTGGTTCTGGCGAGGGTCCAGGCTTCTTCCGCCTGTCCAGCGTCCAGGAGCGCCAGGCTGATGGCTTCCACGGCCCGGGCCCGGTTGCGCACCGGGGGCAGGAGCCGCCGGGCCTCGCTGGCGAGTCGACGGCGCTGCTCGGTCTCGCCGAGGGCTTTGCGGGTCTCCTTGCTGCCCAGGGCGTCGAGGTAGCCGTATACGATCTCGGCATCCCAGGGGGCGGTGGCCAGGGCTCGACCGAAATAGGGCTGGGCCTCGTTCCACCGGCCGTCCATGGCCAGGACGCTCCCCTGGAGCAGGTCGGCCCGGGGACCATTGACCCGGCGGAGGCTCTCGGCGCACTGGAGGGCTTTGCTGGTGGAGCCCCCGAGGATGCCCGGCAGCTGCTGGTAGGCCAGACCCAGGCTCATCCAGGCGCTCACCAGGGTGGGGTCGGCGGCCACGGCGGCCCGGAGGTCGTCCATGGCCCGGCTGACGCCCCGGAGGCTGCTCAGGTTCCGCTGTTGGATGGCGACACCGGCCTGGGCCATGCCCCGGGCCAGGAGTCCGTCCGGCAGCCCCGGTTGGAGGGCGAGGGCCTTGTCGGCGCAGGTCCGTGCCTCCCAGACCCGAACCATGGCAGACAGGGCCTGGGACTTGGCGGCCCAGGCCAGGGCATTGTTGGGGTTGGCCTGGAGCTGGGCTTCCGCTTCCCAGAGGGCCTTGAGGTAGCGGCTGTTGTCCAGGTCGACCCGGGGCTGGTAGGCGCTGGCCTGGGTCGCCAGCAGAACGGGGATGATGAGGGAAGGAGCCAGGGTCGCCATGATGGAAGTATAGAAGGAGCCACGAAGGGGAGCGTTTACGGTTTCTTTCGGCCTGAGCTCCTGCGCCTCCGTTAGAACCTGAACGCGTGTCCGTCCGTTACCTTTGGGGGGGTAGGTGTGGACGCTCAGGTTTACGCATTTCTACCGATTCAAAAAATGAATCTTGAAACGGTAAAAATCAGCCCTAGACTTTTGGCTATGATCCACCGTGACCTTCAGCCAATCCTCCTCCGATGGGCTGGGGTCTATCCCGTGGTGACTCTCACCGGTCCCAGGCAATCCGGGAAGACCACCCTTTGCAGAGGCGCCTTCCCTGACAAACCATATGTAAGCTTGGAACCTTTGGATACCCGCAGCTTCGCCCTGGAGGATCCTCGCGGGTTCCTGGACCAGTACCCTCATGGGGCCGTTCTGGACGAGGTCCAGCAAACTCCGTCTCTCCTCAGCTATATCCAGGATCTTGTGGACAGGGATCCAAGACCCGGGCGTTTCGTGCTGACGGGCTCCCAGCATTTCGGGTTAAGCGGTGCGGTGAGTCAATCTCTGGCGGGCCGAACAACGATCCTGCACTTGTTGCCGCCGAGTTTGGGTGAACTCCGGCGATTTCCCTCCGCTCCGAGTGATCTGACCAGCACGCTCTTCATGGGTGCCTATCCCCGAATCCATGACCAGGGGATTCCTCCGGAGCGCTGGCTTGGGGACTATGTGACCACCTACGTCCAGCGCGATGTCCGCCAAGTGCTCAAGGTCGGGGATCTGATGAGCTTCACGACATTCCTCCGCCTCTGCGCGGGGAGCACGGGACAGGAACTCAATCTATCCAGGCTCGGGGCGGACGCAGGCATCTCCCAGCCCACAGCGAAGGCTTGGCTCTCCGTGCTGGAAAGCAGCTTTCTGTGCTTCAGGCTGGGACCATGGCACGCCAACCTGCGCAAGCGGATCGTGAAGGCGCCCAAGCTGTTTTTCTATGACGCGGGCCTGGTCTGCCATCTGCTTGGTATCCGCAGTGCCCAGCAGCTTGAAAGCCATCCCTTGAGGGGCGCGATCTTTGAGACCTGGGCCGTCTCAGAGGCGATGAAAATGCACCTTCACCAGGGGCAGGAGACTTCAGCTTTCCACTACCGGGAAGTCTCTGGCCTGGAGGTGGATCTTGTCCTGCAGGAATCGGAACGGACCCGCCTCATCGAGTTCAAGTCGGGGCGCACCGTGGACGCATCGTGGCTCAAGCCCCTCCTGGCCGCCAAGGAGAATCTGTTGGCCGGATCGGTAGGCAGAGTCTGTGAGCCGATCCTGGTCTACGGTGGGGACCAGCAGCAGATCCGGAATGGCGTTCGGATATGTCCCTGGGATCGCCTCGAAGCCCTGGGGCCAGTACTCGGGCCTTGAATTCACCGACCGGCGCTGAAATCCAGAAGGCCCGCTAAGGCTGTGCTCTGCCGATAATCGGCAATTGTGATTTACAACAGAAGCGCGGGCCTCCTTGCCCCTTGCTAGGGGCGAGGAGGCCTCTGCTTGCGCTATGCTATTCGACTGCCTTGAAGGAGGCTCTATGTTGATGCAGGGAAAACGCGGTCTCATCGTGGGCGTGGCCAACAAGTGGTCCATCGCCTGGGGAATCACCCAGAAGCTGGCGGAGCAGGGAGCGGAGCTCTGCCTCACCTACCAGAACGAACGACTGAGCAAGAACGTCCGGGAACTGGCGGAGGAGTTGAACAACCCCCTGCTCCTTCCCTTGGATCTCACCTCGGACAAGCAGATCGTGATGGCCTTTGAGCGCCTGAAGCAGGAGTGGGGGCACCTGGACTTCGTGGTGCACGCCGCAGCCTTCGCGCCCCGCGCCGCTCTGGAAGGCAAGTTCCTGGCCACGAGCCGCGAGGACTTCCGGGTTGCCCACGATATCAGCGCATACAGCCTAACGGCCCTGGCCCAGATGGCCCATCCCCTGATGTCGGCCGGGGGCAGCATCCTGACCCTCAGCTACCTCGGCGCTGAGCGCGTGGTGCCCAACTACAACGTCATGGGCGTAGCCAAGGCTTCCCTGGAAGCCAGCGTGCGCTACCTCGCGGCCGATCTGGGCCCCGAAGGCATCCGCGTCAATGCCGTCTCCGCCGGTCCCATCAAGACCCTGGCTGCCTCCGGCATTTCCGGCTTCGGCTCCATGATGCGCCACCACCGCAGCCGCACGCCTCTGCGCAAGGACACGGACCAGGCCGAGGTCGGAGATGCCGCCCTCTTCTTCCTCAGCTCCATGGGGCGAGGGGTTACCGGGCAGGTGCTCTATGTGGATGGGGGCTTCTCCATCATGGCGGAGTAGGCCAAACCGTATTTACCCGTGGGGGCTCCAGGGCTGGCGCATAATGGAAGCGCGTCATCCCTTTCGGAGCCCCCATGATTTTTCTCGCAGTGATTCTGCTCGCCATTGGCGTGATGGCCTGGCGCCTCAAGTCCAAGGTCGGCTACCCCCTCTCCAAGGCCTATCGGATTGCCCAGTATCTGGGCCTGGGAGCGGGGGTGGTCCTGCTTCTCGGTTCCATGGCCGTGGTGGTCCCCCCCGGGCAGGCCGGGGTCGTGGTGCTCTTCGGCAAGGTCCAGGATGATGCCCTTCCTTCGGGCCTGCACTTCATCAACCCCTTCGCCAGCGTGGTGGAGATGGAGGTCCGGACCCTGAACTACACCATGTCCAACATCGCCGACGAAGGACAGCGCAAGGGCGATGACTCCATCCAGGTCATCACCAGTGACGGCCTGACGGTGAAGCTGGACTGCACCATCTTCTACTCCCTGCAGCAGGCCAAGGTGGCCAAGATCTACCGCGAGATCGGGCCGGATGTGGAAGGGAAGATCCTCCGCAGCGAGATCCGGGCCAGCCTGCGGGATGCCGCCGCCAATCTCAGTGCCACGGAACTATACACGACCAAGCGCCAGGCCTTCGTGGACCAGATCACCAGGACCCTCAAGGCCTCCTTCGAGGCCCGGGGGATCAGCCTGGAACAGGCGCTCCTGCGCAACGTCCTCCTGCCGGACCAGATCACAAAGGCTATCAACGACAAGATCGCGGCGGACCAGGAAGCCCAGAAGATGGAATTCGTGTTGCGGAAGGAGAAACAGGAAGCCGAACGCAAACGCATCGAGGCCGAGGGTCAGGCCAAGGCCCAGCAGATCGTAAGCGCCAGCCTCACCCCCCAGATCATCGAGTACCAGCGGATCCAGGCCCTGCGGGATATCGGAGCCAAGGGCAACCTGATCATCACCCCCATGGGCGGGGCCACGCCGATGATCCAGGTGGGGGCGAAGAAGTAAAAGCCCGGGCTGGTTTCTCTACGGGTTAATTCGCTATTACCAGTCAGAACGCCTGCGAACCGGCCTGTTCCACGTGGAACAGGCCGGTTCCAGTTTGGGTGCGCACTTGACATGCGCATTCTTCATGCGCATCTTGGGTGTGAGGTTGTCATGCAGACCTTCTACCACGCTGCCGCTCCCAAAAAGCCCGTCAATGTCAGCCTGAATTCCGATCTCCTCAGGCTTGGTCGAGGCATGGGGCTTAATGTCTCGGCCATCGCCGAGGAGGCCCTGGTCAAGGCGGTCCAGGCACGCCTTGAACAGTCCTGGCTGGAGGAGAACGCCGAGGCGATCCAGGCCTTCAACGAGCGGGTCGAGGCCAGGGGTGTTTACAGCGACGGGCTGCGGAGCTTCTGATGGCCTTCCTGGAGGTTCATGCCAATCCGAACCCGAGGACCCAGGCCACGATTCCACTCCTGTTGGATGTTCAGGCAGATCTGCTCTCTTCTCTCGGAACCCGGGTCGTGCTTCCGCTCTACCGTCGGGATGCGGCCCCTGGGCGCCTCATGACGAGGTTGACACCCAGCCTGGAGTTCCAGGGCGAGTGCTACGTGCTCATGACCCCCGAGTTGGCCGGCGTTCCCCGGCAGGCCCTGGGGCCTACGCTGGGAAGCCTGGCTTCGGCCCGGGCCGAGATTCTCGCGGCACTTGATCTTCTGATCACCGGGGTCTGAAGGGGTCCCCAGCCAAAAGCATTTTTCGCCGGGGATGCACGGGGATAAACGGGGATGATGGCCTTTGTCGGTCTGCCCATCCTTCCCCGGGTGGGTTCAGATCCACCGCAGCACTGGCTTCCTGGCCGCTGTGGTCTCATCCATGCGTCTAAGTGAAGCCCTGACCGGCGCCTGATGCAGGGCCTCCGGGTCGTTCTTGGCCTCGCGGGCGATATCCTCCATGGCTGCCACGAAGGCGTCCAGCTCTGCCTTGCTTTCGCTTTCGGTGGGCTCGATCATCAGGGCCCCGGGAATGATGAGGGGGAAGTAGATGGTCGGGGGATGGAAGCCCCGGTCGATGAGGCCCTTGGCTACATCCAGGGTGTGGATGCCCGCCGGGAGCAGGTTGGCGTCATTGAAGACCACCTCATGCAAGGTGGGGCTGGGAATGGGCAGATGGTAGGTCCCCTCCAGGCGCTTCCGCAGGTAGTTGGCGTTGACGATGGCCCGGAGGGTGGCCGCCCGCAGGCCGTCGCCACCGTGGCTCAGGCAATAGGTCAGGGCCCGGAGGGCAATCCCGAAATTGCCGAAGAAGCCGTGGACCTTGCCGATGCTCTGGGGGCGATCCCAGTCCAGGTGGTAGCGCTCACCTTCCCGGGTGACCAGGGGGCGCGGCAGGAAGGGCGCCAGTTGGGCCGTGCAGGCCACGGGGCCCGCCCCGGGACCGCCACCCCCGTGGGGGGTGGAGAAGGTCTTGTGGAGATTCAGATGCATGACATCCACCCCGAAATCGCCGGGGCGGGCGACCCCAACCAGGGCATTCATGTTGGCCCCATCCATGTAGAGCAGGGCGCCGGTTCCGTGGAGGAGGTCGGCGATCTCCTGGATGCGATGCTCGAAGACCCCCAGGGTGTTGGGGTTGGTGATCATGGCCCCGGCGATCTCGGAGCCCAGATCCTGCACCAGGCTGAGCAGCCCTGGATGGGTTCTCCCCGCGTGATCCACCACATCCTCGAAGCTGATGGTCCCGTCGGGGGCCGAGGGCAGCTCCACCACCTCGTAGCCTGCCATGGCGGCGGTCGCCGGATTGGTGCCGTGGCCGGAATCGGGGATGAGGATGACCCGACGGCTGGCTCCAAGGGCGACGTGGTGGGCCCGGATGAGCATGACCCCCGTGAGCTCACCCGAGGCTCCTGCACTGGGCTGGAGGGTGACGGCGGCCAGCCCGGTGATCTCCTTCAGCCATTCCTGGAGCGTGAACAGGGCCGCCAGGTTGCCCTGGACATCCAGGGGATCCGAGAGGGGATGGCTCTCCGCAAAGGAAGGCAGCGAGGCCACCCGCTCGTTGAGCCTGGGGTTGTGCTTCATGGTGCAGGAGCCCAGGGGGTAGATCCCGTCATCGACCCCGTAGTTGTCGTGGGAGAGCCGCGTGAAATGACGGATCACCTCCACCTCGCTCACGGACGGCAGGGCCTGGAAGGGCCCCCGCCGCAGGTGCTCGGGGCGGGTGTCCCGGGCCTCCGGCACATCCAGGGGGGGAAGGTCCATCCCCACCTTGCCCGGCACCGAGCGTTCGAAGATCAGGGGTTCGCGTTCGCGGTTCAGCATGGGGGGGCTCCCAGGACCTGGGCCAGGCGGTCCATGTCCTCGCGGGTGTTCAGTTCGGTGGCGCACCAAAGCATGGCTCCGGGCCAGCCGTAGGGCTCCAGGTCCAGGCCCGGAAGGATTCCCGCCTCCCGGCAGGCGGCCTGCAGGGCCTTTACATCCCCCCGGCAGCCCAGGGCGAACTCGTTGAAGAAGGGCGTCTCCCAGAGGGGGAAGAAGTGTTTGGTCTCCAGGAGCTTGTCCCTCAAGTACTGGGCCTTGGCCGCGTTCTGCTCCGCCAATCCCCGCAGGCCTTCCGGGCCCGCCAGCTGAAGGAAGATGTTGGCCCGGAGCGCCACCAGGGCCTGGTTGGAACAGATGTTGGAGGTGGCCTTGTCCCGGCGGATGTGCTGTTCCCGGCTGGCCAGGGTCAGGACACAGCCCGTGCGACCATCCACATCTCGGGTCTGGCCGATGAGGCGGCCCGGCATCTCGCGCTTGGCCCCGTCCTTGGCGGCCAGGAAGCCCAGGAAGGGTCCGCCGAAGCCGGTGCGGTTCCCGAAGCTCATGGCCTCGCCCGCCGCCAGATCCGCCCCGATCCGTCCAGGGGCCTCCAGCCACCCGAAGGCCAGGGCCTCCTGGGTGACGGACACCAGCAGAGCCCCTGCCTCGTGGATGGGCCCCGCCAAGGCTCTCAGATCCTCGACGCAGCCCAGGAAGTTGGGATAACCCACCAGGACGCAGGCAACCTCCCCATCCAGCTTGGCTTTCAGGTCCTCCAGATCCGTGAGGCCCTCCTTGAGTCCCACTTCCACGAGCCGCAGACCCTCGCGGGGAGTGAAGAGGGTGCAGAGCACCTCGAGGGTGTGGGGGTGGAGCCCTCGGCTCACCAGGATGGTCCCCCGCTTCCGGGTGAGACGTACCCCCATCAGGGCGGCCTCGGCGGCGGCGGTGGCGCCGTCGTACATGCTGGCGTTGGTGACCTCAAGCCCGGTGAGTTCGCAGATCATGGTCTGGTACTCGAAGATGGCCTGGAGGGTCCCTTGGCTGATCTCGGGCTGGTAAGGCGTGTAGGACGTGAACCACTCCTGTCGGCTGCTCAGATGGTCCACGGCCGCAGGGACAAAGTGGCTGTAGGCTCCGGCCCCCAGGAAGCGGGAGTGGAAGCTGCGGTTGGCGGAGGCGAGGGATTCCATGGTCCTCAGCACCTCCATCTCGGAGGCATGGGCCGGGAGCCGGAGCGGGCTTTGGATCCGAAGCCCTTCGGGGATGCCCACTAGGAGATCCTCCGCCCGCTCCACACCGATGGTGTCCAGCAGGGCACGGTCTTCCGAAGGGGCCAGGGGCAGGTAGCGCACGGACATCCTCCACAAGGGACAAGCAAGTTATCGCACCGTTCGGCCGATATCTTGGATTCCAGACAATCCTTCCCGTGCCCGCGCAAAAACGCCCTCACCGGAGGGGTGA
>JAFNAB010000069.1 GCA_017859955.1 Holophagaceae bacterium | reverse complement strand
CCCAGGAAAAGGTGATAGGCCGGGTTCTCGCTCTCGTCCGTGTAGGGATAGCCGACTTCTTCCACGAAGCGCTGGAAGGCCTGGCGCTCCTCCTTGGCTACCTGAACTCCCACCAGCACCTGACCGTAGGTGGCGCCATCATTGCGGTAGTGGAATAGGCTGATGTTCCAGGTGTCCGCCATGTGGGAGAGGAAGTCCAGCAGGGCTCCCATGCGCTCGGGGAACTCGAAGCGGTAGACCACTTCTTCGATATCGGGCTTCACCAGGCCGCCCACCATGTGGCGGATGTGGAGCTTGGCCAGCTCGTTGCCCGTCAGGTCCTTCACCCGGTAGCCCTTGCCCTTGAGCATGGCCATGGTGCTCTCCCGCTCCTCGCGCCCCTTCACCGCCAGTCCGATGAAGACGAAGGCCTGGGTCGGGTCGGTGTAACGGTAATTGAACTCGGTGATGGGCCGGGGGCCGAGGACCTTGCAGAAGGCCTTGAGGGCTCCGGGCTTCTCCTTCAGGTTCAAGGCGAAGAGGCACTCCCGGTCTTCGCCCAATTCAGCCCGTTCGGCGATGTGCCGGAGGCGGTTGAAGTTGATGTTGGCGCCGCTGATGATGCCCACCAGGTTCTGCTGCTTCGCTCCGGTGCGCTCGACGTATTTCTTGATGCCCGCCACCGAGAGGGCCCCCGAGGGTTCGGCGATGGAGCGGGTCTCGTCGAAGATATCCTTGATGGCCGCGCTCATCTCGTCGGTGTTGACCCGGATGACCTCGTCCACACACTGCTTGCAGATGCGGAAGGTCTCTTCGCCCATGGATTTCACGGCCACGCCATCCGCGAAGATATCCACCTTGTCCAGGGTCACCCGCTTCCCGGCCTTGAGGGAGTGATAGAGCACGGCGGAGCCTTCGGGTTCCACGCCAATGATCTTGGTCTCGGGCCGCAGGTACTTGATGTAGGCCGCCACGCCAGCGATGAGACCGCCCCCTCCCACGGGGATGAAGATGGCTTCGATGGGACCGGGGTGCTGGCGGATGATTTCCATGCCGATGGTGCCCTGCCCCGCGATGACCTCCGGGTCATCGAAGGGATGGACGAAGGGCAGGCCCTGCTCCTTGGATAGGGTCAGGGCGTGGGCGCAGGCGTCGTCGTAGCTGTCTCCAAAGAGCACGGCCTTGGCCTTGCGCCGCCGCACTGCGTTCACCTTGATCTGAGGCGTGGTCTTGGGCATGACGATAATGGCGGGAATGCCCAAGTGCTGGGCCGCCAGGGCGACGCCCTGGGCATGGTTGCCCGCCGAAGCCGTGATGATGCCGTTCTTCCGCTCCTCGGGGCTCAGCCAGGCGATCTTGTTGTAGGCGCCGCGGAGCTTGAAGGAAAAGACGGGCTGAAGATCCTCCCGCTTCAGGAAGACCCGGTTACCCAGCCGATCCTCAAGGAGGGGCGCCGGGTCCAGCGGCGTCTCGATGGCCACCTCGTAGACCTTGGCCTCCAGGATCTTCTTGATGTATTTCATCGGCATGGCAACTCCAAAGGACACTTACACCACCAAGACACGAAGACACCAAGCAAAGCGGAAGAAAGAGAAGAGTGGCTTGCTGCTTTTCTTCGTGTCCCTTAGTGCCTTAGTGTCTTCGTGGTGGAATTACAGGGGCAGGTCGTCGGCGTGGAGCGGCAGGGCGCCTTCGCCGCAGTAGGGGGCGACCTCGTGGCCGTGGCCCCGCAGGACGTACTTGTAGATCAGGAGGCCTTCCAGACCCACGGGGCCCCGGGCGTGGATGCGGGCGGTGCTGATGCCCACTTCGGCCCCGAAGCCGTAGCGGAAGCCGTCGGCGAAACGGGTGGAGGCGTTGTGGTAGACCCCGGCGGCGTCCACCTCGTTGAGGAAGCGCTCTGCGGCGGCCCCGTCTCCTGTGATGATGCACTCGGTGTGGCCGGAACTGTGGGCCCGGATGTGGTTCAGGGCTTCGTCCAGATCCTTCACCACCTTGAGGGCCAGGATGGGGGCACCGTACTCGGTATCCCAATCCGCCTCGGTGGCGGGCTTGACCATGGGGGCGATGCCCCTGGTGATTTCGCAGCCCCGGAGTTCCACCCCCCTGGGCGTCAGGTCTGCAACCAGCCTGGGAACCAAGTCCATGGCCACAGCCTCATGGATCAGCACCGTCTCCACCGCATTGCAGGCGGCGGGGTACTGGAGCTTGGCGTCCCGCACCAGGCGGACAGCCATGGACAGATCGGCCTTGGCATCCAGATACATGTGGCAGATGCCCTCGGCATGCCCCAGCACGGGAATGCGGGTCCGGGCCTGGATAGAGCGCACCAGTTCGCTGGAACCCCGGGGGATCACCAGATCCACGGACTGGTTCTGCTGGAGGAGGATATCGATGGAGGCGCGGTTCTCCAGGATCACCAGGGCATCCTGAGACAGTCCGGCCTCCTCGAGGCCCTGCTTCATGAGGCCCACGAGGCAGGCCACGGAATGGGCGCTCTCACGGCCACCCTTGAGGAGGGCGGCGTTGCCGGACTTGATGGCCAGGGAACTGATCTGCACCGCAGCGTCGGGCCGGGATTCGAAGATCACCGCCAGCACCCCCAGGGGCACGGGGCGACGCTCCAGCACCAAACCCTCGTCGAGCTGGCGCCGGATCTGGAGTTTGGCCAGGGGATCCGGCAGCTCCACCACGGACTCAAGACCCCGGATCATCTCCTCCACCTTGACCCGGTTCAGCTTGAGACGCTGGTACGCCGAATCGCTCAGCTCCCCGGAAGCCAGCATGGGCTCGGCGGCCTTCAGATCCTCGGCGTTGGCGGCCAGGATGTCCTCCATCCGCTCCTGCAGGAGTTCCGCGGCCCGGCGAATGGCCTTGCAGCGCAGCTTATGGGCGCTGAAGGCCAAGGTGGTGGCCGCAGCCCGGGCCTGGGCGATGCGCGCCAGTACGTCCTGCTCCAGGTTCGTAGTCATAGCTTCTCCTTCATCGGTCTGGCACCCGGCACGAAATAGGTGCCCACAGGTCGCCCCACCGCCACATCCCGGACTGCACCGGGTTTTTCGCCGGAGGCGATGACCACCGCCACGCCCGCGTCCATACCCAGACGCGCAGCCTCCAGCTTGGTACCCATGCCACCACGGCCCCGCTCACTGCCCCCCTGGGCCAAAGCCCATATCTCGGGGGTGAGGGCCTTCACGATGGGGATGAGGGGTGCGCCGGGGGTGGTCTTGGGATTGGCCTCGTGGAGCCCGTCCACATCCGAGAGGATGAGCAGCAGGTCCGCCTCCACCTCGGCGGCCACCAGGGCCGAGAGCTTGTCGTTGTCGCCGAAGACCCGGCGGCGCTGAGGAGTGTCCTCCACCCGCTCCAGCTCGAGAGTTGAAACGGTGTCGTTCTCATTGATGATGGGAATCACGCCGAGTTGGAGGAGCTTCTCCAGGGTGGCCCGGAGATTGCCTCGGCGCACAGGGTCGGCGAAGTCGTCCTCCACCAGCAGCACCTGGGCGCAGACCGTGTCCATGCGGTGGAAGCCCGCCTGGTAGAGGCCCATCAGTTCCCCCTGCCCCACGGCGGCGCAGGCCTGCTTGAGGTCCAGGGTCTTGGCCTTGGTGGCCAGGCCCAGGCGCAGGGCCCCCAGGCCGATGGCGCCGGAACTCACCAGCACGATCTCACAGCCTTCACGGCGGAGGGCCACCAGGGCCTCCATGAGGGTGAAGAGGCGCCCCAGGGCTGGGTAGCCATCGGCGTCGAGCAGCACATTGGTGCCGACCTTGATGACGAGGCGGTGGGGGTGGATGCGGTGGGTGCCGGTCATTTCCCCAGCCCTCCCGCAACCCGGGCGGCATGCTCGATGCCCCGGGCGATGGTGGAACGCAGGCGGCCATCCTCCAGCACCAGGAGCCCGGCGATGGTGCAACCGGCGGGGGTGGTCACCTCGTCCTTGAGGGCGGCGGGGTGCTTGCCGCTCTGGAGGGCCATGGTGGCGGCCCCCAGGGTCATCTGGGCCGCCAACTCCTGGGCGACGCCCCGGGGGAGCCCGCACTGGACGCCGCCCTCGGCCAGGGCCTCCAGGATCACGAAGATGAAGGCCGGGCCACTGCCACTAAGGGCCGTCACGGCATCGAAGTGCTTCTCCTCCAGGTTCATGACCCGGGCGATGGGCTCAAAGAGGCTCCGGGCCTTGGCCAGATGGTCCTCAGAGGCCGCCTGGCCCGGGGAGAGCACCACCATGCCCTGGTGCACCGAGCAGGCCGTATTGGGCATGGCGCGCACCACGGGGGTTCCGGCGGGGACGTGGGATTCCAGGGCAGCCAGGGTGACCCCCGCGGCGATGGAGATCACCAGGGGATGGTGGTCCAGGGCGCCGCCCTTGCCGAGTTCCGTCAGCACCGGTCCGATCTCCTTGGGCTTGACGCAGAGGAGCACCACCTCCGAGGCCTTGGCGGCCTCCACCGCCCCGGTGGCCATGCTGAGCCCCAGGGCAGCAGCCCTGGCGGCCAGGGCTTTGTGGTTGGGATCCGCAGGATGGATCTGCTCAGGCGGGAAGCCCCCGGCCTCCACCAGACCGGCACTGATGGCCTGTCCCATGGTCCCGAAACCGATCACGGCCACGCTTGGGAAAGCAGTCATGGAAGCTCCTGATACGAAAAAACCCCGACCGTTGCGGGGGTGCGGGTAGCGTCGATCTCTAACTACGAGTGAATCTAGCGCGAGACTCCCCACCCACCCCTGGAAAAGGGGCGAGGGTGCGGAATGCTGATTCGCGGGACAATGTACATGGCACCAGCCTATCATTTGCCATGAATCTGTGTCCAGGAGAGCCCTATGGCCATCCCTCATCCTTTCGGCAACACGCAGGTCCCCCTCGAGGAATTGGGAAGGTTCTTTTCGCTACCAGCGCTCGCTGAGCACCTGGGCCAGGATCTCAGCCGCCTGCCCGTCTCCATCCGCCTGGTGTTGGAGAGCGTCCTGCGGAACTGCGATGGAGAGCGCATCACGGCGGACCATGTGAAGCAGCTGGCCTCCTGGCAGCCCCAGGCTCCCAGGGTGGACGAGATCCCCTTCGTGGTGGCCCGGGTGGTGCTCCAGGACTTCACGGGGGTTCCCCTCCTGGTGGACCTGGCCGCCATGCGGGAAGTGGCCGCCGGAGCGGGGCTGGACCCCAGGCGCATCGAGCCTCTGGTTCCCGTGGACCTGGTGGTGGACCACTCGGTCATGATCGACCACTACGGCACCAAGGATGCCCTGAAGCAGAACATGGAGCTGGAGTTCCAGCGCAACGGCGAGCGCTACGCCTTCATGAAGTGGGGCATGGAGGCCTTCCAGACCTTCAAGGTCGTCCCTCCGGGCTTCGGCATCGTCCATCAGGTCAACCTGGAGTACCTGGCCCGGGGCGTCCACCGGGACAACGAAGGCGTCTACTACCCGGACACCCTGGTGGGCACCGACAGCCACACGACCATGATCAACGGCGTGGGCGTGGTGGCCTGGGGCGTGGGCGGCATCGAGGCCGAGGCCGCCATGCTGGGCCAGCCGGTCTATTTCCTCACCCCGGATGTGGTGGGATTTGAGCTGACGGGCAAGCTGCGGGAGGGTGTGACGGCCACGGACCTGGTCCTGACGGTCACGGAGATCCTGCGCAAAGCCAAGGTGGTGGGCAAGTTCGTGGAATTCTTCGGAGAGGGTGCCGCCAGCCTCACGGTGCCGGATCGCGCCACCCTGGCCAACATGGCCCCGGAATATGGCGCCACCATGGGCTTCTTCCCGGTGGACGAAGAAACCATCGCCTACTTCAAGGCCACGGGCCGCAAAAAGAAGGAGATCGAGGCCTTCGAGGCCTACTTCAAGGCCCAGGGGCTTTTCGGTGTGCCCGAATCCGGAGCGATCGACTACAGCCAGACCCTGAGCCTGGACCTGAGCACCGTTGTCCCCTCCCTGGCGGGTCCCAGGCGCCCCCAGGACCGCATCGAGATCGGCCACATGGCCAGCCGCTTCGCCGAACTCTTCCCCCAGGCCACCAAGGAAGCCTTCCCCGCCGGAGAAGGCGTCGAGGTGCACCATGGGGATGTGCTCATCGCCGCCATCACCAGCTGCACGAACACCTCCAACCCAGGCGTCATGCTGGCGGCTGGCCTGGTGGCCCAGAAGGCCGTGGAGGCGGGGCTGAAGGTGGCGCCCCACATCAAGACCTCCCTGGCTCCGGGCTCCCGAATCGTCACCGAATATCTGGAAGAGGCGGGCCTGCTCAAGCCGCTGGCCAAGCTGGGCTTCAATGTGGCGGCCTACGGCTGCACCACCTGCATCGGCAACTCCGGCGAACTGGCCCCGGCCATCAACGAGGCCATTGCAGCCAATGACCTGGTGGGTGCCGCCGTGCTCTCGGGCAACCGGAACTTCGAGGCCCGGATCCATCCCGCCATCAAGGCCAACTTCCTGGCCAGCCCGCCCCTGGTGGTGGCCTATGCCCTGGCGGGGAACGTGACGGTGGATCTGCTGCGGGAACCCCTGGGCCTGGACAAGAAGGGCGAGCCTGTCTTCCTCCGGGACCTCTGGCCCAAGGGCAAGGAGATCCGCGCCCTCCTCAAGAAGGCCATGAAGCCCAAGGCCTTCCGGGAGAACTACGCCAAGGTGGCCACCAAGCCCGGCAAGCTCTGGGACAAGGTGCCCAGCGTGGCCAGCGAGACCTATCCCTGGCCCGCCAGCACCTACATCGCCAAGCCCCCCTTCTTCGAGGGCTTCCGCCTGGAGGGAAACCCAGTCTTCACCCCCGGCGTAAAGGCCGCGAGGATCATGGCCCTCTTCGGCGATTCGGTCACCACGGATCACATCTCGCCGGCGGGGTCCATCAAGGAGGCCTCGCCCGCCGGGCAGTATCTGCTGGCCCAGGGGGTCGCCAAGGTGGATTTCAATTCCTATGGCTCCCGCCGGGGTAACCACGAAGTCATGATGCGGGGGACCTTCGCCAACGTACGCATCCGCAACCTGATGCTGCCCCCCAAGGAAGACGGCTCCCGGGTCGAAGGCGGGTTGACGCTGCACCAGCCCACTGATGATAAACTTTTTATTTTCGACGCCGCCATGCGCTACCAATCCGAAGGGGTGGCGACGGTGATCTTTGCCGGCGAGGAATACGGTACCGGCTCCAGCAGGGACTGGGCCGCCAAGGGCACCCAGCTCCTGGGCATCAAGGCCGTGGTGGCCCGGAGTTTCGAGCGCATCCATCGCGCCAACCTGGTCGGCATGGGGGTCCTGCCCCTCCAGTTCATGCCCGGCGATTCCTGGGAGACCCTGGGCCTCACCGGGAACGAGACCATCGATATCGAGCTGGATCCTGACCTGAAGCCCCAGAGCGAAGCCCAGCTCCGCATCACAAGGGCCGACGGCTCCGTGGTCAACGCCTGGCTGCGCCTGCGGATCGACACACCCATCGAAGTCGCGTACTACCGGGCCGGGGGTATCCTGCCCTTCGTCCTGCGGGATCTCCTCAAGCCAGCCCCTTGAAGCGCCGAAGGGCGTCCTGACGCGCCAGTGCGTGGTCCACGATGGGGGGCGGGAAGTCGCCGTCCCCCTGGTAGCGCCGGATGAACTCGCCCTTTGGATCAAAGGTGCGGGCCTGGGTCGTGGGATTGAAGATGCGGAACCAGGGCTGGGCATCGCAGCCCGTGGAGGCCGCCCACTGCCAGCCGCCATTATTGGCGGCCAGATCGTAGTCCAGCAGGTGCCGGGCGAAGAAACGCTCCCCCCGCAGCCAGTGGATGCCCAGATCCTTGGTCAGGAAAGAGGCGGTCACCATGCGGAGGCGGTTGTGCATCCAGCCTGTGCTGAGCAGCTGGCGCATGGCGGCGTCCACCAGGGGATAGCCCGTCCGCCCCTCGCACCAGGCCTCAAAGCGCGCATCGGCCACTGCGCCCTCCTCCCAGGGAACGGCCTCATAAGCCCGCTTGAAGGCGTGGGATTCCACATCGGGCCGATGCCAGAGGATCTGATGGTAGAAGTCCCGCCAGACCAGTTCGTTCAGCCAGGACTGGGCGCCTTCGGTGTCCTGAGTCAAGGCAAAGCGCACCAGTTCCCGAATGGAGATCGTGCCGAAACGGAGGTGCACGGAGAGACGGGAAGTCCCCTCCAGAGCCGGAAAGTCCCTGTCCTGCTGGTAGTTGCCGATCCTTGTTTGAAAGCCATCCCAAAGCTCCCTGGCCCCCCCGCTTCCGACCCGAAGCGACAGATCGGTCTTCCGGAAGCCCAGCTCCGCCAGTTCGGGGATCCGCTCTCCGGCCCCCTTGGGGGCCAAGCGCTCCAGGCCTTCAACCTCGAAGGGGGAGACGCGATGGGGTGCCAGGGAGCGCATCCAGGCTTTCCGGTAGGGGGTGAACACCGAGTACATCCCCCCTGCCCCGGTCTTCAGTTCGTCCTTTTCAAAGATCACCTTGTCCCGCAAGGACGTGAAGGCGATGTTGTGTGCCTCCAGGGCGCGGGCGACCGCTGCGTCCCGCTGGATGGCCTTCGGCTCGTAGTCGGTGGCGCAGACCACCTCCTGGACGCCCAGCTCCAGGGCAAGGCGGGGAATGAGTTCCCGGGCGTCCCCGTGGCGCACCAGGAGGCCCGCCCCCTTGGATTGCCTGGCCAGCTCGCGGTCCAATTCCCGTACGGATCCATGGATGAACTCAACCCGACGATCCTCCTCCGGGAGAGCATCCAGAATGGGCCTGTCGAAGACAAAGACACCATGCACCCGGCCAAATCGCCCAAGTGCCTCGCGCAATGCCGCGTGATCCCGAGCCCGCAGATCGCGGCGGAACCAGACAAGGGCGGCGGTTGGGGTCATGGAGCTCCAGTCCCTCGGGAATGACAAATGACGGGGATCAGTTTGCACCCAGACACCGGATAATCATCTATGGAAAGGCTCCCCATGGAATGGTTTGTCCGGGACTTCGATCATCCCCTCTATTTTGAGATCTACCAATGCAAGGAGGCGGAGGCCCGGGAGGAAGGGGTCGCCCTGGCAGCCATGCTGGACCTGCCCAAAGGCAGTCTCGTCCTCGACCTTCCCTGCGGATGGGGTCGACTCAGGCCGGCCTTGGAGCATCGGGGATATCGGGTCGTGGGGGGTGATCTGAGCCCCTTGAACCTCTCACGCCACCAAAGCGAATCCCCGGGTGCCCTGGTGCGCCTGGATTTCAGGCAACTCCCTCTGAAAAGCGGAGTTGCCGATGGAGTTTTCTGCGCCTTCACCAGTTGGGGCTATTTCGCCAGCGAGGAGGAGAACCTGCGCCAGCTGCAGGAGTTCCACCGGGTCCTGCGGCCCGGGGGCGTGCTGCTCCTGGATCTGGTGAGCCGCAGCTACCTGGAGGAGGGGGTCTCCCGGACCGAGAACATCTGGTTCAACGCCGTCGGCGGCTACCGGGAGCGGGTTCGCTGGAGCCCGGATCGCCGGAGGATCCTGACCGATCGCATCCACCATGGCGAGCGTTTCCGCCACGACATCTGGATCCCGGAGGACCAGGAGGTCCTGGATTGCCTGGACCGGGCCGGTTTCGAGGTCCAGGCCCCCTGGGGGGATCTGGAAGGCCACCCTCTGGATGGCAAGTCCGAGCGCCGGATCTATCGGGCGACTTCCCGCCCCACACCCAGGGCATAGGCCCCGAATCCCAGGCCCAGCAACACGAGTGTGAGCCGGATGCCTAGGAATTCCACACCGGCGCTCCCCAGGAAGGGACCAGCCATCATGCCCACGGCAAAGGAGAGGTTGAGGATGCCGAAGACCGTGGCGTAGCTGGTGCTGCCCATGCGCTCCACAGCGTCTGTCACTGCGGGGCTGGCGGGACTCATGACAAGGGAGGACGCGAGGCCGAGTCCGGCCATGGAGCCGAGGATGACCCAGGGGGCATGGAAGAAGGCGGGCAGAGGCGCCAGGAAAAGGGTCATCACAAGTCCGGTCCGCAGGATGGTGCGATGCCCATAGCGGTCCGCAAGCCCCCCGGCCAAGGGGGAGGTCAGGGTATGCCCCAGGGCCGCCACGGCGAAGCAGAGGCCGATGGAGGAGGGGCGCCAGCCCAGGACCCGATCGAAATGGAGGGGGAGCGTGGATTCCAGGGTGGCCCAGATCCCCGCCCCCAGGGCCGTAGCACCCGCGAAGAGCCGCACGGTCCGGTTCTTCAGGAGCACCCCGTATTCCAGGGGCTCCCCCTTCACCTTGATGGCATCCTCCAGAAGGAAGGCCCGGGCCAGCGCATCCAGGATGGCGAGGCCCCCGGCCAACAGGAATGGGGCCTTCAGGCCGAAGTGCTCTGCCAGGAAACCGGCGATGGGGGGCCCCAGGAAGACCCCCAGATTGGCAAAGGCGAAACAGGTGCCCATGGCCTTGCCCCGGTGCTCGGAGGGCCAGTGATCCGCCACGAGGGCCATGCCGGAGGTCCAGGTGGCGGTGGCGGACAGCCCCTGGAGGATCCGCGCCAGCAGCAGGAGCCAGAAGGCATGGGAGAAGGCGAAGAGCAGGGTCGTCCCGCCCAGCCCCACCAGCCCCCAGAGCATGGCATAGCGCCGGCCGAACCGGTCCCCCAGGCGGCCGATGGGCAGGGTTCCCAGGAGAAGGGCGGCGGAGTAGCTGCCGAAGAGCACCCCCAGGCGCATCTGGGAAAACCCGAAGTCCTTGGAATAGATCGGAAGGAGTGGGACCAGAAGGTAGTAGAGGAAGGTATCCGTGAAGAAGGCGGTGGCCACGACGATCAGGGCCGAAGTGCGGGGCTTTATGAAGCGCATGCCTGATCCTACGTGAAGGGTGCCCGGCCCCGCCAGAGGGCGTTGAGAGCTTGCACATCCTTCATTACTTGAACCCAGAAGCTGCCTGCCGATAGGAAGGGACCAGTCCGCCCAGAGTTCTCCATGATGTCTCCCTGGTTCCGATGGATGTCCCTGGCCCTGCTCCTCCTGGCCGGAGCCGGGGAACACCATGCCCATGCCCTTCCTCCACCTCCGCCAGCGCGGATGCTTTTCAGAAGTTTCGGAGTCCTCCAGGGGCTCGACAACATGGCGGTCACGTCCTTACTACAGGATAGTGAAGGCTTCCTGTGGGTGGGGACCCAGGGGAACGTGTTCAGATTCGAAGGTCAGCGTTTCCAGTCCTTCGGGCTCAAAGATGGACTGCCATCAGGCTACATCACGAGCATGGCCTCGGGCCAGGACCAGGGAGTCTGGGTCGGCACATGGAGTGGCCTTGCGCATTTTGAAGAAAACCGATTCAAGGCCGTCCCCTTCCCTATTCCCGAGGCATTTCCCCGCATCAATGCCCTGGCTTTCGATGGCAAGGGCGCGCTGTGGATAGCCTCCTCCGCAGGAGCCTTTGTCATGGAACCGGGCGGCAAGGTCGCACCCGTGGCTGGCTGGCCGGAAGGAGAGGCCCATGCCGTCTGCCCGGGCCGGAACGGTGTGTGGTTCTCGGCCGGCCCGAGATTACTCTTTCTGAAGGTTTCAGGTAAGTGGATCCGACCCGCACCGGACCCCAGTCCGAACGGAGAGCGCATCCATGACATCCTGGTGCATCCGGATGGAAGGCTTTTTGCGCGCTCCATCTCCAACCTGTGGGTGCTCCCCCCGGGGGCGGGAAGATTCAGCCTGCTGAAGACCCCCTTCGCGACCTCCACCCAGAGTGCCTCCAGCTGCTATCTCGCACCCACCGGTGAGATGTTGGTTCCAACCGATGAAGGTATTCTCTCCATCCGGGAGGGTTCCATCAGCCGCATCGCCCCCAGCCAGGGCGTGCCCACCGCCTCTCCACGCGCAGTCCTGGTGGACCGGGAAGGCTCCTTCTGGGTGGCCGGTCAGGGTATCCACCGCGGCCTGGGCACAGCAGCCTGGCGAGCCTACACAACCCAGGAAGGGCTTCCGCACGATCAGGTGTGGGCCATCCTGCGGGACTCCCGGGAGCGCCTCTGGGTCGGGACAAACCTTGGTGTCGCCATTGGGACGCCAAAGGGGTGGCAAGGCTTGGCGGCAACCCGTCGGAACGCCATCCGCACCCTCCTCGAAGGGCCTGATGGGCACATCTGGGCCGGGACAGCTCAGGGAGAGATCCTGATTCTCACGCCTTCCGGACAGATCCTGTATCGCCTGGGGGCTGCGGCCGGACTCAAAACGCGCAAGGTGCTCTCCCTCAGCCGGAACAGTGAGGGGATATGGGTGGGAACGGACGGGGATGGGCTTTTCCGGGTCACCCTGCAAGGAGGGGCTTGGAAAGCCGCCCTCGAACCTTTGGGGAAATACGGCCCCGAGCGCATCAGCCAGATCATCTCGGATAGCAGAGACCGGGTGTGGGTCGCCACGGACCATGGCCTAGCCCTGCGCCACCAGGGGTCCTGGCGCTTCTTCGATCAGGCGGCAGGACTGCGACAGAATCATGCCTCCTACCTGAACCTATCCAGCGAAGGAGAACTCCGGGTCGCCTATTTTGAACCGATCGGTCTTTCCCGTTTCAGCGTGGGTCAGGACGGGAATCTGACCCTTCTGGAACACCTGGACTCCAGCAAAGGGCTTGCATCGGATTTGACCTATTTCCTGGGGGAGGACGCTTTCGGGCGCTTGTGGGTGGGCGGCGGACGGGGAGTGGACGTTTTCCGGAAGGGGGAACGCAGGCATTTCGGAAGTGACAACGGTCTTGTGGGGGAAGACTGTGACGCAACGGCCTTCATGGCGGAACCGGATGGTCAGGTCTGGGTGGGGACGAGCACGGGATTGGCGCACTACCAAGGGGGGGGGAAGGAAAGTCACCCAAGCCCTCCCAGCATCCTCCTGATTTCCGCACGTCTGGGCAGCCATTCCCTTCCCAGCTCCGCTCATGGAGAGCTTCGGGTACGCCATCGGGAAAATGATCTTTCCATCCAATTCGCGGGCAGCAGCTTCATCAGCGCAAACCAGATGGAGTATGCCTATCGCCTGACGGAAGGCCCGGAAGAGGCCTGGAAACTCACCCGGAACCGGGAACTCCATATCGCCGCCCTGACTCCTGGGTCCTATGTGCTGCAACTGCGCTGTCGACAGGATCAGGGCGAATGGGGTCCGGTGAAGGAACTGCGTTTCTCCATCGAGGCTGCATGGTGGCAATGGTGGTGGCTCAGGAGTGGCATCATCCTCTTGATCCTGGGGGCGGCGTCCAGGCTCATCTACTGGCATGTCCTGAACCTGAAGCAAAGAAACAGGGAGCTGGAAATCCTGCTCAAGCTTTCGGACTCCCTGGCGCAGGAACTGGAAAGCGCCAACCTGAACCTCCAGGAGCAGACCCTGACCGACCCACTGACTGGACTGAAGAACCGGCGATTTCTGGATGCGATCATCCCAAGGGATCTCGCAGAGGTTGAACGCTTGCGACAGGAGGATTCCCAGACCGGCCAGAACATGGATCTGCTCTTCCTGATCATCGATATTGATCACTTCAAATGGGTCAATGACCACTATGGCCATCAGGCTGGGGACGCCGTCCTTCAACAGTTTGCCGATGTATTGAAGTCCGCGACCCGCGGCTCGGATACCGTGATCCGCTATGGAGGGGAAGAATTCCTCATCCTCGCCAGGCAGACCCGGAGAGAGGACGCCATCGTCCTGGCAGAGCGCATCCGCAAATTTGTAGCGACCCGCCGCTTCATCCTCCCCTCCGGCGAGTGCATCATGCGCACCTGCAGTATCGGTTTCGCGCCCTACCCCGTCTGTGTAGATGATCTCAGGGCTGTACCGTGGGAGCGGGTACTTGAATTGGCAGACCAGTGTCTTTATCAGGCCAAGGATGAGGGCAGGAATCGCTGGCTCGGATTGCTACCCCGGAGGCAGAGCCTTCAGCAGCCGCGAGGGCAGATCCCCCAGGATCTGGAATCCCTGCTGAACGCCGGGCACCTCCAGATGGTCTCCTCCAACAATAGCGAGGCCCCTTGCGGGGCCCAGGTGGATCGGTAAGCCGGATTCTGTCGTGGGGTGTCATTCCTCTGGGGACCGCATCACTGCGGAACTCAAGCGACCTACCCGCTGGCTCAGTCGAGCCGACCTACGTTCCTTGCGGAACACACCAGCCTATTTGGTCTTGCTCCGTGGGGGGTTTACCGTGCCCGTCCCGTTGCCGGTCCGGCGGTGGGCTCTTACTCCACCGTTTCACCCTTGCCTGTGCCTTTCGGCCATCGGCGGTCTGTTCTCTGTTGCACTTTCCGTCGGGTCACCCCGCCCAGGCGTTACCTGGCCCACTGCTCTACGGAGTCCGGACTTTCCTCTGCGGCGAACCGCAGCGACACCCTGATCCACACCCCATGCTAACACGCCCCGAGCCCGTATGATGGAAGAGAACCCCCATAAGGACTCTGGATGCATCACGAACCAACAGGATCGGCCGAACGCGTCATCGCCTACGTGGAGGGTGATATCTGGCTCGGTCATGGAGCCAGCCAACGTCGCCTCTTCCTGAAAACAATGCTCTCCATGGGATGGAAAGTGGTTCTTGTGGCATGGGAGGCTTTGGGCTCCAGCCAGGATACGCTTGACGAATTCCCAGATGCAGCTTCCCGGATCCATTGCATCTCGATCCCAGTGAAACCGGACGGCTATGAGGTTCCAGAGCGCTGGAAGATGATTCAGGCATCCATCAAGGCGGCGGAACAGCAGACGGGCTGGCATGTGGATCTGGCCTTCCTTGCCTGGTACGACAACCTTCGCCCTCACAGAAAGCAGCTCAAGGCCTGCCTCGGCATCCTCGAATGCCCCTGGGTCGGCTTCTATTTCCATCCCAGCCAATACCGCTGGAACACGCCCCTCGGCTTCCGCAAGCGCATCCGCCAGATACAGGTGGACGTTCAAATGCTGCGCCAACCCCAATCCAGAGGCTTGGGAATTCTGGATGAAGGCCTTGGCTTCCCCTTGCGCTGGATCCTTCGGAAGAAAGCCCTGGTGGTCCTACCCGAACAGACCGAAGTGGAGAGCTCCTTTTCAGCGGAAGCCCTGGAGCTTCGCAGGCTGGCGGCCGGGAGGCCCATCGTCGGCCTGCTGGGTCGCCTGAGCCCAAGGAAGGGGGTTTTGAATTTCCTTAGAGCCGCTCAAGCGATCGACCCGTCCAAAGCATGCTTTCTGCTTGCAGGAAAATTCAGGATGGAAGACTTCCCTCCATCAGAGCGGGAGGAACTGGGGCGACTCCTGCGCCCCGCCGAAAACCTGTACCTGAAGCTTGACCACATCGAGGATGCAGCTGAATTCAACGCGTTCTTCCGAGCCTGTGATCTCCATATCCTGGTCTATGAAAAGTTCTTCCATAGCAGCGGGCTCCTGGCCAAGGCCGCGATCTTTGAAAAACCGGTCATTGTCGCAAAGGGTTACTGCATGGGCGAGAGGGTACAACGGTATGCCCTGGGTACATGCGTCCCAGCAAAGAATCCGGATATGCTTCAAACCGCCATCCTGCAAATCTTGGAGAGTCACCTAGGTGACGACAACCGATTCCTGGCTGGATGCGCTGCTTACAGAGAAACCCTCACAGATGAACCATTTCAGGAAGCCCTGCGACAGCTTTGCGGTGCCTGAACTGGGGATCCACACCCTCTTATGGATTACATAAAATGAAAAAAGCATTGGTATGTGGTGCAGGTGGTTTCATCGGTGGACACCTTGTCCGTCGCTTGAAAGCAGAGGGTTTCTGGGTCAGGGGAGTGGACCTCAAGCATCCAGAGTTCACCCCTTCGATGGCAGATGACTTTGTCATTGGCGACCTGCGGGAAGCGCTCCAAGTCCAACAGGCCATGGATCAGCCATTCGACGAGATCTACCAGTTGGCGGCGGACATGGGAGGAGCAGGCTATATCTTCGCGGGGGAGAACGACGCGGAAATCATGCATAACTCCGCGCTGATCAACCTGCAGGTCCTCCGGCGGGCCCAACTCGTTGGATCGGGACGGATCTTCTATTCCTCCTCCGCCTGCATCTACCCAGCCAGGAACCAGGAGGATCCAGGTCACCCCGACTGCCACGAGGCGTCAGCCTACCCAGCAGCCCCCGACAGTGAATATGGATGGGAAAAGCTATTCAGCGAAAGGATCTATCAGGCATTCAGCCGAAACCATGGCACGCAGGTCCGGATCGCCCGCTTTCATAACGTGTTCGGCCCTTTCGGCACCTGGTGCGGCGGCAAGGAGAAAGCCCCGGCTGCCCTGTGTCGCAAGGTCGCCGAGGCTCCCGAGGGGGGCGAAATCGAGATCTGGGGAGATGGTTTGCAGACCCGCTCCTTTCTCTATATCGATGAATGTCTTGAAGGCATTCGGCGCATCATGGACGCAGACGCCTGCGACCCCCTGAACCTCGGAAGCGAGGAAATGGTTACCATCAGAGGCTTGGCAGAAATGACCATGGCCATTGCAGGCAAGCGTCTGTCCATCCGTTACATCCCAGGGCCACAGGGGGTACGGGGCCGCCGGTCAGACAACACACTCATCGAAGAGAAACTGGGGTGGAAGCCATCCATGCCCTTGATTGAAGGGATGAACGTCACCTATCCATGGGTTCTGGACCAACTAGAGAAAGGCAGGTTTTGACAGGATGCACATGATAGCCAGGATGAAACAAAGGATAAATCCCCTGATGACATCCTTCTCTAATCATCAAATCCACCTTTTATCCTGACCATCCTGTCTATCCTGATCCAATTTCTTGCGTCAACGGATTTTGCCACCAGATACAGCAACGCCCCCTTTCGGGGGCGTGTGTAATTTAACGTCGCGGCGACCTACTTTTCCACCAGTGTCCCTGGCAGTATCATCGGCCCTCTGGAGCTT
>JAFNAB010000068.1 GCA_017859955.1 Holophagaceae bacterium | reverse complement strand
GGCCCACCAGCCAGAGATTGAGTGGGCTGCCGGGGATCGCTCCCAGGGCGCCGATGGCGAAGAGCAGACTATCTCCCGGCAGGAAGGGCAGAATCACCAAACCTGTCTCACAAAAAACGATGGCGAAAAGCACCACGTAGAGCCAGCCATCCATCTGGCCAGCGAGCAGATTGAGTGATTCAGGGTTCGTCAAGCGGCGCAGGAATTCGAGCGCCTGATGCAACAATTCCATTCGGGGTCTCCAGGGGCTGGGCTCGATAGCCCGGTATTCAGGGTAACCGAGCCCGGGGGAGGCTCCAATCTTGCTGGCTGTTCAGCGACTGGCTTGGGCGCTTATGCCATCGACTCCGCCACGATTTGCTTTACGATGGAACCCATCTTCAGGAGGAACGGATGCTGTGGAGGATCCGACGTGATTATCTAGGAATACGCCTCTATAGGAGCCTGATCGCCCTCCTGGGCCTCTCTCTGTCCCCCTGCCAAGCGGCGGGCGGGTTCCAGAAGACTGAGACGAAGAAGCTGAACGCCTATTGCACGCTCAACACCCTGAAGAGGCCAGACGGGAAGACCCTCCAGCAGCTGGTCATCAGCGGCCCCTCGGCTCCGCCTTCGGGCTTCACTACCCAGCGTCAGGCGGCCTCCCTGCCAACCCCCGACGCCGCCGCGGGCACCAACGCGCTGACCGTGCCCGCCTATACCTGGGTCTTTGGGTGTTCGGCGGTGTCTGGGGCCATGATCGCCGGGTTCTATGACCGGAACGGCTTCCCCAACATCTACACCGGCGCCACCGGTTCCGGAATCATTCCCCTCACGGATAACACCTGGGGGATCTGGACGGATGGATACGCCACCTACCCGAACAATCCCTTGATTGCCTCCCATGCCGGGGTGGACGGCCGGACCGCCAAGGGTAGCCTCGAGGACTACTGGGTCAATTACAACAGCACCGCAGAGGACCCTTACCTTACCGGGGCCTGGACCCAGCACGCATGGGGGGACGCCATCGGGGACTACATGAAGACCAGCCAATCCGCCTACGACAACACGGATGGCTCAACGAGCTTCTACACTTGGGGATCCTCCTCGGGGCCCCTGAGCTGCGATGATATGGCCTCCTATCTGCTGCCGGACGGGACCCTGGGGCGCAGGCGGTTCTACGAGGCCCGGGGCTACATCTGTACGGAGTGCTACAACCAGCCGACTGACAACCGGATCACCGGAGGCTTCTCCTTTGCCCAGTACAAGGCGGAGATCGACGCTGGTCGGCCTGTCCTGCTCAACTTGGAGGGGCACAGCGTGGTGGGGGTCGGCTACGATGACAGCTCCAACACCGTCTACCTCCATGACACCTGGGACACGGGTGAGCACACCATGACCTGGGGGGGGGCCTACTCGGGCATGGCGCTGCTTTCTGTGAGCATCGTGAATCTCTCCTCGACGGTTCCGGTGGGCAGCCTGACGGGGTTCAGTCCAGCCTCCGCCTTCGAGGGGGACTCCGTGACCCTGACGGGAACCGCCTTCACCGGGGCCACGGCGGTGAGCTTCGGCGGGGTCTCCGCTGTCTTTACGGTGGACAGCTCCACCCAGATCACGGCTACGGTTCCGGTAGGGGCTGTCACCGGGAAGATCCAGGTCACGACTCCAGGCGGCATTTCCCAGTCCTCCTTGGACTTCACGGTGCTCAGTTATGATCTGAACCGGGATGACAGCGCCGACCTGGCCGACCTGGCCCGGATCGCCCGCTACTTCGGCACCTCCAGGGCCTCCGACCCCTCGGGCTTCCAGTCCCAGTGCGACCTGGATGGCGACGGGGATATCGACGAGGCCGACGCCACCCTCCTCTTCAACAACCTGGACTAGGGAGAGAGCCAATGCGGAACCCTGTGCTCACCCTTCTTTCCGTCTCCTTCCTGCTGGGGGCCCTCCTTGCCTGCGGCGGAGGAGGCGGCGGCTCCCGTTCTGCCCGTGTGCTCAACTACACTAATAGCGCCACGGCCACCGCGTCGGACTGGCGCCTGGAGGCGGACGCTGCCACCAATGGAACCGGCACCGTGCTGCTGAGGCTATACGGACCCACCGGCACGGCGGTGCAGGGGGCCACGATCTTCCTGACCTGCGACGGAACCCGCGCCCAATGGGTTAAGCCGAGTGGGGCCACGGACGCCTATGCCCTGGAGGGCAGCGCTCTCGACTTCACCCTGGGCCCGAATGCCGCCATCCAGCTCTTCAAGAGCCGCCTGATGGATTCCAATCTCCAGGTGGGTGCCTACCAGAAGACAGGCACTCGGGTTCTGAGTGCCAGCGCACCGCTTTTCACGGTGGCCCTCAGTCCCGCCTCCGGGGCCACCACGGGGATTGCCGGGCTCACGCTCACGGAGAGTAAAGCTGCCATATACCTGGACGGGGCCGGGGAGCACGCGTTGGAACTCAAGGTCGGCACCCTCACTGTCCGGTGAATCCTAGACGAATACCCCCAGCACCGCGTTGCTGAGGAGCATGCCCTTGGAGGTCAGCCTCAGGAGGCCCCCTTCCCGCACCAGGAGACCCGCCTTGAAGGCGGGCTCCAGAGCCTTCTCCCA
Organism: Holophagaceae bacterium; assembly: GCA_017859955.1. GTDB lineage: Bacteria > Acidobacteriota > Holophagae > Holophagales > Holophagaceae > Holophaga. The sequence continues at coordinate 17,046 of JAFNAB010000068.1, read as the reverse complement.
GCCTTCCACGAGGGGGAGGAGGCCCTGGTCCTCGGCGCGGTGGCATAGGGCCTCCCAGTCGACGCCCCGGTGCATCCGCAGCCCCAGAAGGGGCAGCTCCGCCAGGATCTCTTCAGGGGGGGGAGGCCCAGCCTGGGCAGTTCTTCCTGCAGGGCTTCGAAGACGTCCGCCACCTCGTCCTCGGAGGGGAGGTGCAGGAGCCCCGCATCCACATCCCCTTTCAGGATGCAGTCCTTGTCCAGATCCAGCAGGTAGATGGAGAGATGCTCGACGCCTGCATCCACCAGGGTCCGGGCATCTTCCAGGATGCGGCTGAGGTTCTGACCCGGGATACCCACCATGAGGTCGGCACTGATCCGCTGGAAACCGGCTTGGCGGGCTTCCTGGATGGCCAGCAGGCCCTCTTCCGCGGTGTGGATCCGACCCAGGCGTTCCAGGAGCACATCATCCAGGGTCTGGACCCCTAGGCTCAGGCGGTCCCAGCCCAGACGGCGCGTTCCCTGGAACCAGGTGCTGTCCACGGTGCCGGGGTTGGCCTCGATGGTAGCCTCCGCCAGAGGGGAGAGATCGAAGGCTTCCCTGACCTGCCTGCCCAGGGCTTCCAACTCCCCCAGCTCCAGGAGGGAGGGGGTGCCGCCTCCCAGATAGAGGGTGTCGACTTCGGGTCGGGTCAGGACCTGGCCCCATGCCTTGACGTCGCCGAGGAGTCGCTCCAGGATCGGCCCCTGAAGACGCTGGTCCTGGGTGGAGGCGAAGGAGCAGTACCCGCATCGGGCCCGGCAGAAGGGGTAGTGCAGGTAGAGCCCGATGGGCTCAGCCTTTGCCGCGCAGCGCAGCTCGGGCAGGAGGGGTATCAGCTCCTGCTTCAATCGCTCAGGTGGCTGATGAAGTGGGAGGTATCCGCCGAGGGGGAGAGCAGGACATTGTCGATCAGTCGCGTCTTGCCCACCATGGCGGCTACGGCCAGGACTGCGGCACGATTCACCTCGCGGCTGATGGGCTCAAGGGTTAGGGCGTCCACCAGTTCACAGTAATGAATCTGGTCCACGGACTTGAGCTCACCCTGGGCGATGGCGAGCAGGGCCTCGGCGCTTCGGGTGCCCTGCTTGAAGGCGGCTTCGGCCTTCAGGAGGCCTGCGCTGATGCAGGTGGCCCGCTGACGGTTTTCGGGGCTGAGGTAGGTGTTGCGGGAGCTCATGGCCAAGCCGTCGCTTTCCCGGATGGTCGGGGCGGCGATGATATCCACGGGCAGGTTTAGATCCTTGACCAGGCGTTGGATCACTGCCACCTGTTGGAAATCCTTCTGACCGAAGAAGGCGAGGTCAGGCTGAACCATGTTGAAGAGCTTGGTCACCACCGTGGCCACACCCCGGAAGTGCCCGGGCCGGAACTCCCCGCAGAGGACGTTGCCCAGGTTGCCGGGCTCCACGAAGGTGCTGAACCCCGTGGGATAGACCTCGGAGGGCTCGGGCATGAAGAGGATCTTCACCCCGAGCTTGAGGCAGAGGTTCTGGTCCCGCTCAGCATCCCTGGGGTACTGGGCGAAGTCTTCCTCCGGGCCGAACTGGGTGGGGTTGACGAAGATCGAGACCACGGGACAGTCGCATCTGGCGGCACACTGGCGGATCAATGATGCGTGCCCTTCATGGAGAAAGCCCATGGTGGGGACGAATCCGATGGTATTGCCCCCCTCACGCCGCGCCTTGAGGGCGGTCCGGAGTTCGGGGATGGTGCGGATAATGCGCATGATACGACTCGATTCTTGGGTCTAATTGCGGGCTTCCCCTGAACGCCACTCATCGAGGCGTTTGCGGGCGGGCTCTGGAAGAGTATAGGATTCCCGAGCGTCCGGGAACAGCCCTCCCCGCACATCCTCGGCCCATCTGGCGATGGCGCTCACGGAATCTTCATAGCCCGTCATGTATTTCCGCACGAATTTGGCGGATTTACCGGGAAGCAGCCCCAGGAGATCGTGAAATACCAGGACCTGCCCATCGCAGCCCGGTCCAGCCCCGATGCCGATGGTGGGAACCTCCAGTTCCTGGGTGACCCGCGCGGCCAGTTCCGCTGGAACTCCTTCCATGAGGATCATGAAGCAGCCGGCCTCCTGGAGCCTGAGGGCGTCCTCCAGAAGCTGGATGGCCTCGTTGGCTGCTCGGGCCTGGACGGTGTAGCCCCCCATGGCGTGCACAGATTGGGGGGTGAGGCCCAGGTGCCCGATCACCGGGATTTCGGCATCAACTAAGGCCCTTACCACCGGAAGACGCTTGGCGCCCCCCTCGAGCTTTACCGCCTGAGCGCCCCGCTGGAGGAAGCCCCCGGCGTTGCGGATGGCCTCCTCCAGGCTCAAGTGGTAGCTCAGGTAGGGCAGGTCCGCCACCAGGAACGCTTTGGGCCGGGTGCGGGCTACGGCCTCCAGGTGGTGGTTCATCATGGCCATGGAGACCGGCAGGGTGCTGTCGAAACCCAGACAGACGTTGCCCACGCTGTCACCCACCAGGATCATGTCCACCCCGGCGGCATCCGCCAGACGGGCGTGGACCGCATCGTAGGCGGTGAGCATCGCCAGCTTGCCCCCGGCCTGGACCTTTTCGAGAAGCTTGGGAATGGTGAGCTGGGTGCGGGAATTGGTGGGTGAACTCATGCTGGATCCCATGTCGGAAGGCCCACCGGCGGTGGGAGGTGATGGGGGGCGTCCAGGCCGACGGATTCCACCGCAAGGCGGAAGTGATGCAGGTCTGAACGTCCCAGGAAGCGGGGGCCAAAGGCTGCGGGCACCCGGCCCCAGAGCTCCTGGAAGCTGGTGCAGGCCTCCTGGATCTTGGCGCGGGCACCGAGTTCCTCACCGCGTTTGAGGAGGAGACAGGCACCCTGGGTGCTCGCTTCGAGTACCAGGGCGGTGCGGCCAAGCTCCCGAGCGGTCGTCAACACCTCGCCCCAGGCCCGGAGGGCCTCGGAGGCAAGGGCGTCGCTGGCGCCGGAGAGGAGCAGGGCATGGGCATGGTGCCACTCCAGCTCCAGCCAGCGCGAGCCGGAACTGGTAACGGCCTCCTTGAGGGCTTCCAGGCTGGACCACTGGCTCTTCGTGTCGGGATCCATATCCTGGGCCAGTGCCTGGATCCTCCTGAGCCTGGTCAAGCTTTCCCGCCAGCTCAGTCCGAAGCCCCGATGGCATTCCGCTGCTTCCAGGTAGACCCGGGCTGCATCTCCCCAGGCCCCCCGGAAGGCCAGGATCTCGGCCTGAAGTGCCAATCGTTCCCCCTCTTCCTGAGCCGAAAGGGGATCACCAGGGCGGGTGAGTTCGAGGAGGATGTGCTCGGCCTCGAGGGGGTCGCCCAGGCAGGCCAGGGTGCGGGCCTTCCACAGGGCAGCCCGGTTGGCGCGGTTCCGATCACTCAGGCGACCGTAGCCCTCCATGGCTTCCTCGAGGCTGGAAAGTGCCTGGGTCAGGTCCTGCTCCACACTGGCCATCAGCCCCATGGCGAGGTGGCAGTCGGCGATGAGTTCCAGGTCGTCCTGGGCCTGGGCCGCTGCCATGGCTTCCCGGGTGCATCGGTGTGCGGGCTGGGGCTGGCCCATGGCGAAATGGGTCGAGCCCAGGGCCAGGAGCACGCCCACGAGGCGACGATGGTCCTGGCCGTGCTCCAGGATGCGCTGCGCCCCCAGGAGAGAGCCCAGGGCACCGTGGAACTGGCAGCGTTCCATCTGGATCTGGCCGAGATCCTGCAACAGGCCCGCCCGCTCCGCATGGCTCTCCCGTTGCTCCACGCACTCCACCAGGCGTTTCCCTTCCTCGAAATGGCGGGCTGCCTGGGAGACGTGACCCCGGAAGAAATAGCCACGGCCCAGGGCCAGTCTCAGCCGGGTCTGCTCTTCGTGGAAGAGGTGATCCATGAGCAGGCTCTGGGCTCTGCGGGCGGTGTGTTCCGCCTGCTCGATCCGGCGAAGGCGAAGCTCCAGGAAGGCCTTTTTCCTCAGTGCCCGGGCTCTTTGGGTCAGGGCGCCATGCTCCTCGCCCTCCTCCAGGAGGGCCTGGTCGAGGGAATCCAAGGCCCACTCATAGGGGGAGCGCCCCCTGAGCTGGTCCGGGTGGACCCTGCCCCGGATGGTGGAACGGGTCCAGGAATCCGCAAGGAATTCCCAAAGTCTCGCTCTCTGGGCCGGGCTGGGGCCCAGGGCCAGGGTCTGCCGGACGATGGATTCGGCAACGTTGGGGGCGGGCGGGGGCTGCTCGATGGCGTCCATGACCCGGGCCAGCGCGGTCGGGACATCGGATGCATAGGACTGAAGTCGCACCGAGAGCACCAGTTCCCGGGACTCGTCCTGGATGGCCTTGAGGAGGGTCCGGGCGAGGCGCTTGATCTCGGCGGGGGCGGTCCCCTCCAGGGCCAAGTCCCGGACCTGTGGGCTGGTGGGAGCGGCCCGACCGTCCAGCACCTGGACGAACTTGCCGTTCTGGAGTGCCTGGATGGCCTCCTCCAGGGGTTCTCCCGCCAGGCCCACGGCCCGGCCCAGGGCGCTGAGGCTCACCGAATCGTCTCCAAGGGCCACCAGCCGCGCGATCAGGGCAGCGGCGGGAGGAAGTCGGCGGAAACGGCCGGAAAGGATTTCGGAGAGCATCCCCGGGTGGGCCACCAGGGATATGGGCTTGCCGATGACGGGCCGCCATCGGCCTTGCTCCCAGGCCAGGGCCCCCTCCAGTTGGGCCCGTTCCAGGATGTTCCGGAGAAGACCCGCGTTGCCAAGGCTGGCCCGGCAGATCTCCATGGCCAGGTCTTCCGGGAGATCGTGAGGCTTGAGAAGGTCCTCCATGACCTCTCTCAGGTCAAGGTCCTCCAGGCGCTTGAGGTTCAGGATGGCCACATCGGGATCCTGGCTCAAAGGACCCAGAAGGGGGCGGGCAGTGCGGGTGGGGCCCCCATTGTTCGCGACCAGGAGCCAGGGGAGCCGCGAGCCCCGGATCAGATCCTTGAGGAGTCCCAGGGTTGCACTGTCGGCGCAATCCACGGCCTGCAGGAGGATCAGGCGGGGGTGCCGATCCTGGGCGAACTGGAGGAGGGTCAGCGCGCTGGCCAGTTCTGCGGGCTCGACCTGGGCCAGTCCTTCGGCGTGCTTGCGGACTCCCCGGAGGAAGGCGAAGCTCTCCACCCGGGCGGCGAGGCTCCGGGCCACCTCTGGGTGCTGGGCGTAGAACTCCGCCTCTGTGCCCTGGATCAGGTCCTGCAGGAGTCGGCCCAGGAAGTGCCCTGCGCTTTCTTCGCCCATCAGGTCCAGGCGGTTGACCCGGATCCCTTCCGTCTCAGCTGCCGCAGCGGCGTAGGCAGCCAGCAGTTCCTTTCCCAGGCCCTCCTCGCCCTGGATGACCACCACCCGCTCCCAATTGGACCCGGCCCGGATACCAAACATCAGGGACTTGAGGTAGGTCAGTTCCTGGAGGCGACCCCGGATGGGAAGCAGGCTTCCTAGGGTCAGGTCGGGGGGGGCCTCCCAAGGGCAGCCTTGTTTGCCGGATTCGTGGCTGGGCAGCAGCTCCAGAGTCGTCTTCAGATCGGCCAGTGAGAGGGGTGTGGAGCCCAGTACCCTTGGGACGATCAATCGGCCGCTCCCGAAGTTAATGGTCTCGGGGTGGAGGAAACGTCCGCAGGGTGAGCCTTTCAGGCGCGTCTCCAGGGTCGCCAGCAGGGACTGGCGCTGGGTGGAGGCCAAGTCTGGCCAGAGGGAGGCAAGGGACTCTCCTTCAAGTTCCTGCAGGAGCCAGACCCGAGCCTCCTCCACACCGAAGTGGATCCTCAGGGGATCCAGTGGGCTAGCCGCCTGGATCTGCTGAAGGTGCTCATGCTTGATCTGGTCCTGCTCCCGTTCCTGGGGGGCCGGTTCCCAATACTGCAACAAAGCCCGCGCACCATCACTGCCCTGCTGGACCAGGTGCCAGGAGAGGCCTGCCTGGCTGCCAGGCAGAGTCAGGCGGTGCTCGTACCAGACTCCCCCCAGGTGCCAACCGCGGCTCATGGGACTTCACCACTGGGCTGGGGGGTCGCCTGGGGGATCATGCCCGAAGTCTACCAGAGGAGATGGGATTATCTGGGCATACCTAGCCAGGCCTGGGCCAGCCCCAGTTCCATGAGCAGGGCTCCGAAGCGTTCCACCGGGAAACCCATGACCGTGGCGAAACTGCCATCGATATGGTCGATGAAAAGGGCAGCGATCCCCTGGGCCGCATAGGCGCCCGCCTTGTCCATGGGCTCCCCGGAAGCGGCGTACCAGGCGATCTGATCGGGACTCAGGGGGCGCAGGAAGACTTCGGCGGTGTCCACGAAGCTGTGGATCTCCGCGTCCCGCATGAGGCAGAGGCCCGTGTGGACTTCATGGTTCCGGCCCTGGATGAGCCCCAGCATCCGCGCGGCGTCCTCCACATCCACGGGTTTGCCCAGGACATGGTGATCCACCGCTACGGTAGTGTCAGCGGCGATGACCCAGCGCCCAGGATTGACGGCCGCTACGATCTTGGCCTTCATGCAGGCCAGGCGGCGCACCATGTCTTCGGGATCCTCGTCCGGCAGGGGCGATTCGTCCACGTCCGGGGCCCAGGATTCGTAGGGGATGCCGAGGGCCTCCATCCAGTGCCTCCGGCGGGGGCTGGCCGAGGCGAGGATGGGGGGCTGGAGGTTCAGGGTGATGTCTTCGCTCATGACCGCCTCGTCCGCCATCCTACCAGGAGGGTGGCCAGGGCGAGGGCCACCAGTTCCCCCGCCAGGAGGAGCGGGCTCCGGGCAGGAGCCTGGACCGGGCGCCAATCCAGGGAGAAGGTGTGGGCCGCTTCCGTCATGGGTTTCCCCCACAGCCCGCCGCTCCCGTCGGCCCGGAAAAAACCTGACTTGCCCGTCAGGGTGGCCCGGAGCAGGGGGAGCCCGGTCTCCACGGCCCTCAGGCGGATCTGGGCACCGTGGAGGTCCGTGGCGATGCTGCCTTCAAACCAGCCGTCGTTGGTGAGATTGACCAGCATGTCGCCCCCGGCCAGGTCCAGGCCCCGGAGCACTCGCCAGGGGATCAGGGCCTCGCTGCAGAGCAGTGGGTGGATCTTCAGGTCCGGGAGCGTGAAGCTGCTCTGGGGCCCCAGGCTGCCGGGCTCCTGGGAGAGGAATCCCATGTGCTCGTCCAGCCAGCTCTGCACCGGAGCTGGGCCGGGCATCCGCTCCCCGAAGGGCATGGGAACCACCTTGGCCTGGAGGAAGGACGGGACCCCCGGGGCCTCTCCCCGCACCAGGTTATAGCGTTCCCCTTCGGTTCCATACAGCCAGACGATGCCCCGGCGTCGGGCTTCTTCCGGGAGGCGGGGATTGGGGGCGAGATCGTTCCGTCCCATTACCGAGCTTTCGGGCCAGAGGAGCAGGGTGCGACGACCGGGCCTGGGCAGGCCGGCCCGCTTGAGCTCCTGGTCGCTGCGCTGCCAGAGCGCAGCCTCCATCCAGGGGAAGGCACGACCGACGGGCCAGTTGGGCTGGATCATTACCACATCCAGATGGTGTTCCTGCCCCTTCGGGAGCAGAGGCCAGGCCAGGCCCAGCAGCAGGAGCCCCGCCAGCAGGGCCAGGGGAGGCAGGAAGGCCCTGGGCTTTCCCTCCGCCCAGCGGAAGCCTGCCATGGCCCCCGCACCCCAGAGCAGGGCGCTCAGGCCGTGGGAGCCCAGGAAGGCGGCGCTGCGGATCAGGACGGGAAGGCCGCCGATGAGGGTGCCCCAGGTGAAGGGATAGACATGGAAACCCAGCAGTTCCCAGAGCGCGATCCCCAGGGCAGCCCCCAGCCCGGCCCCCCAGATGCCGCTGCGGCGCCCCAGCCAGCGGGCGAAGAGGAGCACCGCCCAGAAGCCCAGGGCTTCCCAGGCATTCAGGAGTAGAACCCCCAGGAGGGCCATGGGGAAGGGCATGGGCCCCTTGGCCGCCAGGGTCTGGGGGACCCAGTGGAAGATGCCCCAGAAGCCCACCAGGAAGGCCAGAAAAGACCAGGCGGGGTGCTCGCCCCGGAAGCTTTTCCGGAAGAGCAGGGCCAGGAAGGCGAGCCCGAGCAGGGGCTCCAGAAAGCCGAGGGCAGGCCAGGCGGCCAGATTGAAGGCCATGGCGAAACAGAGTCCGAGACCCACGGCCTCCAGGGCGGGCCGTACCTTCATGCTTGGCTCCTCCGGGCCACCTCGAAGCAGGCGATCCCAGCGGCTACGGCGGCGTTGAGACTCTCGACGCCCTGGATGGGGATGGCGAGGCGGTGGACCGTCTCCGGAAGGGCCACCCCCTGCCAGCCGTGCCCTTCGTTGCCCACCAGGATCCGGACGGGTCCCTGGAAGTCGGCCTCAGCCAGGGGGAGGGCCCCGGGGCCGCCATCCAGGGCGAACCACCGGCCCGAGTCCAGGCCCGGTTTTTCAATGCGTCGCAGGGGCATGAGGAAGGCAGCCCCCATGGAACCCCGCAGGGCCTTGGGACTGAAGGGATCGGTGCTGCCAGGACCCAGGAGGGCTTCCTGGAAACCGAAGGCGGCGGCGCTGCGGAGGATGGCCCCCAGGTTGCCCGGGTCCTGGATGCCCCAGGCCCCGATGACCCGATCCGCCAGGGGGCCCGTCGGTTCGGGTCCCAGTTCCGCGAGCAGGGCCAGGTCCGGAGGGCTGCCCGCGTCCGCCAGTTCCCTCATCAGGGGTTCCGCGAGGGTGAGGGTGTCCAGGGGGTGACGGCGCTCCAGGGGATGCTCCCCGGCTCCATCCAGCCGTATCCACTGGAGGGGGCGGATCCGGGTGCCCGCCGGGCTGTTGCGGACCCCTTCCCAGGCCTCGATGAGCTTGGCCCCGAGCAGGAGCGTGTGGGTGCGCCGACCCCCCGACGCCGCCAGGATCGAGCGGAGATGCTTGAATCGCGGATTGGCCTTGCTGGTGATGAGGAGTTCCATGCCTCTGTTTAATCACGGAACCGTGGAACGGCCAAAGGGTATCGTCTCCGGGCCCGGAGGCACCCTTTAAAGGGATTTCCGGTGGGCGCGGGGAGCCAGGCCCAAGGTCCGCTTATAGGCCCGGCTGAAGGCTGCCTCGCTTCCGTAGCCCAGCTGCTCGGCGATCTGGGCCACGGTGAGGGGTTCGTTCTTGAGGAGTTCGATGGCCAGGTTCATCCGGAACTGGGTCAGGTAGGCCTTGGGCGGCTTGCCGATGAGAAGAGTGAACCGCTCGGCGAAGGAGGCCCGGCACATGCCAATGGCCTTCGAGAGACTGTTGAGGTCCCAGGGCTTCTCGGGGGAGGCGTGCATCAGAGCGAGGCTTCGACCGATCTGGGGATCCCTCATGCCACGGATCCATCCGCTCCTCTCCGGATCCGCGGCGATCCAGGCTCGGACGCTCTGCATGAGCAGGACGTCGACCAGGCGGGCGATGACCGTGTTGGAGCCCGGTTGGCGATGGTGGGCCTCCAGATCGATTGCCTCCACGATGGGGCGCAGCCAGTAGAGACCTTCCCCTTTCCGGTGGCGGATCACAATGGCTGAGGGCAACTGGGCCAGGAGGATTCGAGCGGCGGGACCGGCGAGCCTGGCGCCGCCGCAGAGCAGGACGGAACGTTCGCCGGGCCCCTCGGCCTTGAGGGATGCGCCGGAACCCTGGTGCTCCAGGGAGGGCTCGCCAGGGCCGGGAGGGGGCGTGTCGAAGCTGTCGGCAAAGGTGTGGGCGGGGCCATGGGGCAGGATGGCCAAGTCGCCGGTGCGGAGGGTCAGGCGCTGCTCCCCCAGCTTGAGGCAGGACTGTCCCAGGGATTGGAAGTGGAAGCTGGTCCATTGCCGCACCGGGATGTCCAGGCACCAGGGCGCCCGGACGTCAAAGCTCCGGTAGAAACTGGCGGAAAAGCGGAGGCCTTGCAGCAGCTCGTCTAGGGGGTCCATCTCAGCTCCAGACGAATGATCAATTTTATTGGACAAAGCATCATAGAGTCTCATCCCCTTGGTACCCATACTGAGTCAACCCGATTATCCAAGACCGTTTTCCGAGAAATATAACATGTTTGCATAATAACTCAATTTTATGCGAAGTAGATTTATGCCTGGCATAGGTGTGAACTTATTGCTATGGATCCGCAAATTCAGATCATGAAAAAAGACTGTCAAAATCATCTCTTTGGCTGAGTCTCGCAATACGGCAAGGCAGATGTCAATGCCTGACTGGCATGCATTAGTGTTCGGTTTATGCCTGTAATTTTGTTTTGGTTAATTGGGTTTAAGTTTTCGGAGGCCATATGAATCTTATTAAAATAGATTCGACTCTATGCACTAAGTGCGGCATGTGCTTCAAGTCTTGCTGGAACGATGTGTTCAGAGTCGACAAAGCCACGCGCCAGCCGTACGCGGCCTATCCCGAGGATTGTGTGGAATGCAACTACTGCGAGGTCTCCTGCCCGGTGGGCGCCTTGACGGTCATCATCGATTACGCGAAACCCATGGCTTCTTGTTACGGAAACAAGTAGGGATAGGAGCAGTCAAGATGAACAGCATCGAACATTTCGGGAAAGTCATAAGCACAGACATTTTGATCGTTGGTCATGGTATTTCCGGGTTGTCCGCAGCCATCACGGCCAAGGAGAAGAATCCGGCCCTGAAGGTCCTCGCCGTGGACAAGGCCTGCGTCGGTTTCGGGGGCAAGGCCAATAAAGGCGGCGGCCACATCTCGTACATCCCCGAGGGAGCCGAAGAAACCTACGTCGAGTACCACACCCGGAACCTCGGCGATTACCTCAACAATCAGGACCGTCTGCGCCGCTACGCCCACTCCACCGTCAAGACCCTGGACAAGTGGGAGTCCTGGGGGGTCAGCTTCCGGGCCCGGGATGATGCCTTCCAGGCCCACCCGATCATTCCCTGGAAGATGTTTGTGGTCGATCTGGACATGCTGATCCCCATGGCGAAGCATGCCCGGCAGGCTGGCGTGGAGTTCATGGAGAAGGTGGCCATCGTCGATCTGCTGACCGATGGCGATCAGGTCTGCGGTGCCATCGGTTTCGATCTGGTCACCGCGGAAATCCTTGTCTTCAAGGCCAAGGCGGTCGTTCTCGCCAACGGCAACCAGAACTGGCGAGTGATGCGGATGTGGTCCAGCAGCCGGGGCGAAGGCATTGCCACGGCCTGGCGCGCGGGGGCGAGGATGCGGGGCGCCGAGTTCGGCAGCTTCGTGAACATGATCTCCGTGGAGCACTTCCAGGTTTCCTACGGCAGCGAAAACGCCATGTTCAACGCCAAGGGCGAGTTCATGGACGATCGCGCCGATCTGGATGGCAACCTGAAGGACACCTTCGGTGGGGCCGATCTGGGCGGAACGCAGTCGATCAGCATGTACAAGCAAGTGGCGGCAGGCAACGGTCCCATCTTTGAGGACACCGAGAAGAACGACTACCCCTCCACCCCCCAGGGGATGAACATCGTGCCCGAGGTGGGACGTGCCGCCGACAACTGGTTCAGGCCCTTCGCCCACAAGTGGTGGCATCTTCTTTGGGAGAAGAACAAGATGGGCGGCTACAAGACCTCCAGCAAGATGAAGGAGGTCGCCCCCGGATTCATCGGCGAATTCGGACCCGTGAATGTCGATGACAACTGGATGACCAACATCAAGGGGCTCTTCGCATCCGGAGACATTTGCGCCGGGGGCATCCAGATCTTCGGTGCCGTGCCAGCACCTCCGGGGCGGAACCGTGGGAGCGGCCTCATCGCCGCCGTCTATCACGGCATCCATGCCGGACCCGCCGCCGCCGACTATGTCACCGGCCTGGAGAAGCCCGGCCAGATCGATCCGGTTCAGCTCCAGGCGCTCCAAGAGGATATGCTGGTGCCCCTTTACCGCTCCCAGGGCGTGACCGCCGCCGAACTGACCTGGAAGATCCAGTGCATCATGACGCCGGTTCCCAATTCGGCTCTCAAGCGGGAGGATCGCCTCAAGGCTGCCCTGGCGGAGACCCTGGCACTGAAGGCTGAACTGCCCAAGCTGGTGGCCAGCGACGGACACAGCCTCAGCGCCTGCATCGAGACCAAGGCCATGGTGCTCTGCGCCGAGATGTTCTTCCGGGCCTCCCTGGAACGCAAGGAGACCCGGGGCTGGCATATCCGGGAGGACTTCCCCTCCCGGGATGATTCGGCCAATCCCTACTGGGTCGATCTCGAGAATGTCGGCGGTGAGATGGCTGTGAGCAGGACCGAGGTTCCCCTCAACCATTACGTCTACCAGCCCGGCTGATCCGGGCCCCTCTCCGCTCAAGGTGCTCCGAGTCGCGGGCAGGGGGAACCCCTGCCCGCTCCACCCCCCTTTGCTTTGGGAGCAATGATATGAAACAAGAAGGCTTCTGGAATCCCACCAGGACGCTGGTGGCGGCCTATACCTTCGCCTGGGGCTTCGCCTCCCTGGACCGCCTCCTGATCGCCATGCTCTTCCCCTTCGTCATCCCCTATTTCGGGATGACCTATGCCCAGGCTGGGCTCATCATGACCTGCATGTCCGTGCTCTACCTCATCATGGCCTCCCTGGGCGGAGCGCTCTCGGACAAGTACGGCCGCAAGAAGGTGATCCTGCCTTCGGTCATCATCTTCTCGATCAGCTCCTTCCTCACGGGCTTCGCCACGAATTTCGCGACCTTGATCGGCATCCGTTCCGTGATCGGCGCTGCGGAGGGTTCCTTCTACACCAGTGGAGCGGCCCAGATCGCCGAGCAGTCGCCGGACGAGAGCCGGGGCACCGCCCTGGGCCTCTACAATTCCTCCTTCCCTCTGTTCGGTGCCTGCATCGCCCCGATTTACGCCACCCTGGTTGCTTCCCGGTGGGGCTGGCAGTGGGCCTGCTACCTGACCATCATCCCGGGCATCATCCTGGCCTATGTCATTTCCACCAAGGTGCGGGATGCCCAGCCCCTTGCCCACGCCCGTCACCAGGGAACGCCCCGGACCCCCTGGAGTTCGGTTTTCAAGGATCGGAATATTGTCCTGGCTGGTCTGCTCTCCGCCACCTGGCTGGTCTGGCTGTGGACCTGGCTGAGCTTCGGGCTGCTCTTCCTGACCAAGGTCAAGGGTCTCCCCGGGAACGCTGCGGGGCTCCTGCTTTCGGCCCTGGGTCTCGGCGGTTGCCTGGGCGCCATCCTCAATTCCAAGCTCTCGGACAACTTCGGCCGCAAGCCGGTCACGGTGATCGGCACCCTCATCGGCATCCTCGGAACCGTGATCGTGGTTGCGACCCCGAACATTCCCATGGGTGGGCTCTTCCTGATCCTCCTGGTCACGGGCACGGCCTGCTGGGGCAACGCTCCCATCTGTCTGCAGGTCATCCCCTCGGATTCCGTGTCCGGCGAGCACCTTGCCAAGACCATCGGCATCATCGTGGCTTTCGGGGAGCTCTTCGGCATCGCCGTGGCCCCTCCGATCGTGGGCTTCGTCGGCGATCGCTTCGGCCTCGCTGCGGCCATGTATGTGGGAGTGGCCAGCCTCGTTCTGATGACCTTCTGCGGGCTTTTCCTCCGGGAGAGCGCTCCCCGGGTCTGCGCCCGGAGAGCCGCCGGTTCCGTCGCCTAATCCCGGCGGAAAGGGGCCCCACCCACACCTCGCACCCGGGTGGGGCCCAATGTCTTTCGTGCCCTGGAAGAGACGTTCTCAACCACGCCTGAAACGATTGCCCAAGTGATTGCGATCTACCCCATTACGCCCTCGTCCACCATGGGGGAACTTTCTGATGAATGGAACTCCCAGGGGCGGAAAAACAGCTGGAATACCGTTCCCCTGGTCGAGGAGATGCAGTCCGAAGGCGGCGCTGCCGGTGCCCTGAGCAACTACGTCCCGTACGAGAAACGCTACCGGATCGTGGAACGGGCCAATCCCGAGGGCTGCATGGAACTCCAGGCCCAGCTCGATGTCACCAAGCGCTTCGCGGTCTACGCAGGCATGGCGGGGACGCGCCTCCCGGGGAACTGCCGCTGAGGCTGCGACGACCCCTAAAGAAAGGACTTCCCCATGAACATTGGGAAACACTACATCAAGAACATGGAGCTGATCGGCTACCACGACCTCCAGGACAGGCCCGGTTTCCAGATGGCCATGCAGGAGGTGGAGGGGCGGTACTACCTCTACGTCTCCCATTTCCGCCATTCCGGCTGGACGATCCTGGAGGTGACGGATCCCGCTGCCCCCCGGTTCGTCCGCTTCCTGCCCGGTCCGGAGCTGTCGGGACAGGTCACCAACAAGATCCAGGTGGCGGATGGCCTGATGCTCTGCGCCCTGGGCACGGGCATCCCCTTCCTGCACGGCATCGGTGCCGATGATCCCTATATCGCCGGTCTTCAGATCTACGATGTCAGGACGGATCCCGAGAACCCGAAGCTGCTCTCGACCTGGATAGCCAGCGAGCCCCAGGCCTGCGACAATATCTGTCTGGGGGTCCATCGCTTCTACTACAGTGGCGGTCGTTACGCGCACCTTTCGGCCACCTGCGACGGCTATTCCAACATGATCTACCGTGTCCTGGATCTGGCGGATCCCACCCATCCCGTGGAGGTCGGGCGTTGGTGGATGCCCGAGCAGTGGGAGGCCGGCATCCGGGCGAAGGATCAGCTTCCCGAACCCTTCCCCCTCTCCCGGGCCGGCATGCACGGGCCACCCTCGGTGAAGGGCAGCCATGCCTACTGTGGGTACAACGGTGCGGGCATGGTCGTCCTGGATATCTCAGACCTCCGCACCCCGAGGCTGGTCGGCCAGCTCAAGACCTACCCGACGCTGGGCGGGAAGCTATCCGGTGCCCGTTGCCATACCGTGATGCCCCTCTCGAAGCGTCCCTACGCCATCTTCACGAATGAGGGGGAACGCTTCCCCTGCTTCTCGAAAGAGGTCGTGAAGGGGGTTGCCCAGCCCATGAATGTCATCGGCATGGTGGATGTCTCCGATGTCACCGACCCCACCCTGATCTCGATCTTCCCCTATCCGGAAGTGCCAGTCGGCTATCCCTTTCCCAACTTCAACGACTGCGGCATCGGATGCCCCGGGCCCTTCGGCCCCCACAACATCCATGAGCCCCACGAACATCCAGCACTGGAGGACCGGAACGACCGGCTCTACTGCTGTTACTTTCACGCCGGTCTCCGGGTGTACGACATCAGCGACCCCTTCGTGCCCCGGGAGATCGCCTATTTTATTCCGCCTGACCCCACCTCCTACAAGTTCGACTGCCACTACCCGGGGCCGAGGATCGCGACCACGGAGGACGTTATTGTTGACAATAGGGGCAATATTTTCATCGACACCTTCCACGACGGTCTTTATGTCCTGAGAAGCTGTGTTTGAAAAATAAAATGTTTATATATTGGAGCGAATGATGCCATTGGCTACTAAAGGTGTGAACCATTTCGCCATCAGTGTCCCCGACCTGGAGGCGACGGTGGAATGGTACCGGAGGGTGTTGGGGTTCCGGCTGATTTGCCGCCAGGCGATCCCTGGCGTCGATGTCCGGGTCGCCCATATGGAAGGGCCGGGGTTCGTGCTGGAGGTATTCGAGCCCATCGGTGGGAATCCCCTGCCGGAGGGGCGGAAACTTCCGAACACGGATCTCATGACCCACGGGAACAAGCACCTGTCACTCACGGTCAACGATGCGGAGCAAGCCCGGAAGTCACTGGAAGACATGGGGGTTCCTGTGGTCATGACCGCCAGGGTATGGGGAACGGTTGGTGTGTTCATCCATGACAACAGCGGAAATCTCATTGAAATCTTTGAAGGGGATATGCGTGTTCCTCAAGACAACAAATCCTAGCTGCGGGAAGAAGGCGTCCTGCCCCAGCTGCCAGAGCCCCGGTACCTGGGAGAGGATCGTTGCCTTCCGGCACCGGAACGGCTGCCTCTACGTTGCCGTGATGGATGGCAAGGGGGGGCTGGATATCTTCACTGAGGATTGCCGGGAAAGCGATCTGTTCTGTGCCATTCCGCCGTGGATCCTGGACCGTCTCGGGACCTGGCTTGCGGGCATCCGGCCCGGCGAAAAGGTTGAGATTGCGGCGGGCGCCGCCTAGATGACAGGGCTTGGATCGGGTTCCATCTATGACGTTGGGCCTGAAAGGGGATGATAGAGGGAATGACCGTTTCCGCTTCGCCGGTCGTTGCCTTGACGGAGTAACTGTGTCCCCCTCACCTGATGATTTCCGTGCCCAGCACAAGCTTCGCCTCTCCTGGATGCCCTGGCTCTATTTCGCCCTGAAGCCCCGGCACAGGGAGTGGGCGGAGGCCTGGCAGCGCGAGGTGCAGGAGCGCCTCCAGGCCCTGGAGACCATCCGCATCGGACCCGGGGCCTTCGTGGCGCCCGAGGCCCGGCTCTTCGGAGAGCCGGGGAGGGGCATTGAGATCGGGGAGGGCTGTGCCATCTCGGCGGAGGTCTTCATGCACGGTCCCATCACCCTGGGAAAGCGGGTCTCGGTCAACGCCCGGGCGAGCCTTGATGGAGGGGCCAAGGGGCTGGTGGTTGGGGACGACACCCGCATCGCCACCGGAGCCACGCTCTACGCCTTCGATCACGGGCTGGCGCCGGACCGCCTGATCCACCGCCAGCCCGTGCGTTCTCACGGAATCGTCATCGGCTCCGACGTCTGGATCGGCGCCAATGCCGGGATCACGGACGGCGTACGCATCGGGGATCACGCGGTGGTGGGCATGGGCGCCGTGGTGACCCATGATGTGCCCGAATGGGCCATCGTCGCCGGGGCTCCGGCGACGGTCATCGGTGACCGCCGCGATATTCCGGAGGCCGGAGGGGCATCCCCGAAGGTGAAAAACGGCCTCACGCGGAGGCGCGGAGAAGGCTGAAGTTGCTGCTCAATCAATACATTAAAGGCAGAAAAACGACTTCCACCACCAACCGCGAAGGCACCGAGGAGTAACCAGGGGCTCAACCAGCGAGCCCCTCCCGGAACCAGGCCTGAGTGTCCTGGTCGGCACACCATGTTTTTCTCCGCGCGCTCCGCGCCTCCGCGTGAGTCGCGCCTTTCCACCCCTCAGAACACCCCATCCATCAGGTACAGGTCG
>JAFNAB010000067.1 GCA_017859955.1 Holophagaceae bacterium | reverse complement strand
GTCCTTGAACGCCGTCGTGACGTCGTTATCCCCCAGGATGAAGCCGGGAGGCATGGATTTGGTGTTGCCCGCCACGCTTTCCAGGGAGGTCAGGAAATACTCCGAGGAGTAGTCCCCGGTCCTGCGGATCGCCACGGAACCGGCATGCTCGCCCCAGACCGCAAACTGAACCGCCCGTTCGCCCACTTCCCGGGCCTCCTCGGAATCCACTTCCGAAACCACCCCGGGGAAGGACCGCTGAAGGTAGCCGAAGGTGTCGGCCCGAACCCGCTTGATCTGGAGTCGGGTCTTCACGGCGTTGGCCAGGGCGTCTGAAAGGGCCCCGCTGCCGGAGAGCTGGACGTTGCCGTGGGCGTCCCGTTCCTCCCGGGACTGGAGCCGGGACATGATGGGGGTGCGGGAGGCGTCCATGATCCCCTCGCAGACCGCCACCACGCAGCGGCCCTTGGCCTGGTAGACGTGGTCCACGTCCGTCAGGAACTGATCGAAGTCGAAGTTGTGCTCCGGCAGGTAGATGAGGTGGGGACCGTCATCGGGGAAGCGGCGGGCGAAGACGCTGGAGGCCGTCAGCCACCCGGCTTCCCGGCCCATGACCACCCCGAGATAGACGCCGGGGAGAGCGTGGTTGTCCAGGTTCAGGCCCATGAAGGACTGGACCACGAACTTGGCGGCGCTGCCATAGCCCGGGCAGTGGTCCGTCACCAGCAGATCGTTGTCGATGGTCTTGGGGATGTGGATCACCCGCAGTTCGTAGCCATCGCGCACGGCGTAGTCCCGAATGATCCGGGAGGTGTCGGCGCTGTCGTTGCCGCCGATGTAGAAGAAGTAGCGGACCTCGTGGGCCCGGAGCACCCGGAAGATCTTCTCGCAGTATTCCTCGTCCGGCTTATCCCGGGTGGAGCCCAGGGCGGAACAGGGGGAGATGGCCACCCGTTCCAGGTTGTGGGTGGTGGTCTGGGAAAGGTCGATGAAATCTTCGTTCAAAATGCCCCGCACGCCGTGACGGGCCCCGTAGACGTGGGTGATCTGGCTGTACTCCCGGGATTCCAGGACCACGCCCACCAGGCTCTGGTTGATGACCCCGGTGGGACCACCTCCCTGCGCCACGACTGCCTTTCCTTCGAGCTTGCTCATGCGCCCACCCCTAAGCCTGTGGTTTCCCGGAAGTATAACCCGCTATGCTGGATCCGTTAGGTGGAGGCCCCATGGAAATACCCGAGCATCTGCACGAACTGATCGAGCAGCTGGGCCAGTCCATCATGCGCGCCATGGCCGAGGACCCGATGAGTCGGGAGTTGGCGCGCAAAATCCAGGACGAGGGTTTCGATGTGGCCCTGATGGTGGAAGCCACCGTGGCCCTGCATCGCCGCCAGCTTGAGGAGGGCGAAGCCGCACCGGAGGCCGGGGCGAATCCGCTACCTTCCCAGCCCCAGCCCGATGATTCCTGGTCGGACGAGGACCGGGCCTTTCTGCGGCGCTTCAAGATCTCCCTCGACTGATGCCCCGCGCTCATTTTGCGCCAGTGAATCGCCCCGGTCACATTAGACTGGAACATATGTACACCTTTAAGCGCCTCCTGAGACTCACCGACCCGACCGGAACTTCCGGGGCTGTGAGGTAAGGCATGGAGATCCGGCAGCTTCGTTGTTTCATGTCCGTGGCGGAACACCTCAACTTCACCAAGGCCGCCAGCCGGGTCTTCATCACCCAGTCCGCCATCAGCTACCAGATCGCCGAGCTGGAAAAGCAGCTCGATGTGAAGCTCTTTGTGCGGGACAAGCATTCCGTCCGCCTGACCCCCGCCGGAGAGGTCTTCTACCAGGATGTCCAGCGGATCATGGCGGAACTGGACGAGGCGGTGGAGAAGGTCCGCATGACCAAGTCGGGGTCCCTGGGGAAACTCTCCATCGGAGTCCTGGCGGCAGAGTCCTTCCTTCCTGAGACCATCAACCAGTTCAGCGCTGCCCATCCCAATATCGCTGTGACCCTGAACCGCTTTCCCATCGACGCCCTGAACACGGCCATGGAGCGGGGCGAGGTGGACATCGGCATCACCATGTCCGTTGGGCTCGCCGATATGCCGAACTATCGAGTCCACGTCCTGGCCGCCGATGTCCTTTCGGCTGTCATGCGCCCCGACAACCCCCTGGCACAGCGGGAGCGCCTCAGTCTTACGGACCTCAAGGACCAGCCTTTGATCCTCATCAACCGCGAGGCCTCCTCGGTCATGAGCAAGTGGTTCGAAGGGCTGTGCACCAAGCGTGGCTTCATCCCGAACGTGGTGCGGCGCACCTCGGATCTGGAGACCATCCTCTTCCAGATCGAGTCCGGTCTGGGCATCTCCTGTCTCAGCAAGGCCCGGGTCGGCCTCTATCCCCGCTTCAACCTCCGCTGCGTCGACTTCGAGGAGTCCGAGATGTCCATCAACTCGGTGGTGGTCTGGCGCGACAACAGCGACAACCCTGCCGTGGGCCTCTTTCTTCAGGCGATGGGTATCAGCTGAGGGTGCCCGGTCGGCGGCTGGGGAGGAGGTAGAGGCTGGAGGCCACCCGGCCTGCCATCAGAGCGCAGGCGGCGGCGGTGGCCCCTACCCAGCCCAGGTGCCGGGTCAGGACCAGGAGCACCAGGGCGATGGTGCCCACCTCCAGGGCCGTGGCCCAGGTGATGGGGCGGGTCTGGCGGGACACCACCAGGCTGGCGCGCTGGTAGCTGGCCAGTACCGTCAAGGCGGGCAGCAGGAAGAGGATCGCGACCGGCAGGACCGCAAGGCTGGCGAGGGCCGGTGAGAGGCCCGCGACGCCCTGGAGCCAGAACCTGGAAAGGGGTGTGAAGGCCACCAGGGCCAGGATGCATGAAACCGTCAGGGCCGTGAGGGCGGCGAAACGGCGCAGGGTGGCCCGTGCTTCAGCTCCGCTGCCCATCACCGGGATGGCCACTTCCTGCAGGGTGAGGCCCACCGTGCTGAACATGAAGATGAAGACGTTGACCACCGGCATCACCGCCAGGGATTCCAAGGCCCGGTAGCTGTGCCCGAGGAAGAAGGAGATCAGGGGGTTCACGCCGAGGTTGAGCATGGAGAAGAGGGCCAGGGGGAGGTAGAAGGACGCGATGCTCCGGTAGCTGAGAAGCTGGCCCCCCGGTTCCCGCTGCTTCAGTTCCCGCACGCAGTCCCTGGCCCAGAATCGGCTCGCGGCGGCCTCCAGGCAGACTCCTGTGGACAGGGCGCCGGCTCCCACCCAGGCTCCGGGCCAGCCCGTAAAGGCCGCCAGCAGTAAGGCCGTTCCGCCCATGCTGCCCAGCCTCAGGGCGGTCCCGAAGGCCACCCGGTGAGTCAATCCCTTCCGGATCAGGAGGCCCTGATAGAAGCGGCGATAACCGATGGCCGCGGGCCAGGGCAGCAGCAGGATGCAGGCTCCGTGGGCCAGGCTGGTGACGGATTCCGGGAGCCCCATGAGGCCCCGGGTCACGGCGACGAAGACCGGGGGCAGCACGAAGATCAGCATGGCGAGGGTGATGAGGGCGTTCAGCGCCCAGGTGAAGCGTTTGAGCTTGGCGTAGGAATCCCTATCCTCCACCAGGGCCGTCGAGGCGCTCATGATCAGGATGATGGGGGACTCGAAGAGCATGGCCAGGGGGAAGCTCACGCCGAAAGCCGCCAGGTTGAGGGTGGCATCGGTCAGGCGGGCGATGACCGCCGAAATGAAGGGTCCCTCGACGGCCATGAGCAGCCAGGCGGCCTCCATGGGCGCCCAGGTGCGGAAGATCCGTCCCATCTTCATGCCGCTACCCTGGACGGCGCTAATGCTGGCCCCGGAGGCTGGCGGTCAGCAGGGGCACGATCTCGAAAAGGTCCCCCACGATGCCGTAGGTGGCGATCCGGAAGATCGGCGCTTCGGGGTCCTTGTTGATGGCGACGATGACCTTGGAGCCGCTCATGCCCGCCACGTGCTGGATCGCACCGCTGATACCACAGGCGATGTAGAGGGAGGGGCTCACGACCTTGCCGGTCTGGCCCACCTGCATGGCATGGGGGATGCCCCAGCCGGCGTCCACCGCGGCCCTGGAGGCCCCGACCACGCCGCCCAGGGCGTCGGCCAGGTCTTCGAGGAGCTTGAAGTTCGCCCCCTCCTTCATGCCCCGGCCCCCGGAAACGATGACATCGGCCTCCGTCAGGTCCACCTTTCCGGCACTCTTGGCCAGCAGCTCCTTCACCACGGCCTTGAAGTCGCCCGCGGGTGCCGGGAGGGCTTCCTGGACCAGGGGCCTGGGGGATTCGGCGACCGGGAAGACATTGGGCCGGGTGGTGGCCACCTGGATGGGACTTGTGAACTCACAGTCGGCGAAGGCCTTGCCCGCGAACATGGGACGGGTCGCCTGGAGTCGGCCCCCCGCCAGGGACAGCCCCGTCACATCGGCGGCGTAGCCCGCCCCCAGGCGGGCGGCCACCCGGGGGGCCACGTCCTTGCCCATGGCGGTGCCCGCGGCAAGGAGGATGCTGGCTCTACGCGCCTGGACCGCATCCGCCAGGAGCGCCGCGAAGCCATCGCTGCTGTAGGCTGCCAGGGCCGGGGCCTCGGCCTGGAGGATGAGGTCGGCGCCATACCGGGCGGCCTCTTCACTACCGATGCAGGAAGCGCCCGCGAAGAGGGCCGCCACCTGGAGCCCACCGGAATCGGCCAGTCGCCTGGCCTCGCTGAGGGATTCCGCCGAGGGTTTCCGGAGCCTGCCGTCCTTCAATTCACAGAAAACGATGATCATGTCCCACTCCGACTCAGATGACCTTGGCTTCGTTCCGGAGAAGCTGGATGAGCGACTCGGCCTGGACCGCAGCGCTGCCCTCCAGCTTCCTCCCCTCGGGACGGGCCGGGGGAAGGGTCAGGGTCGAGACCCGGATCGTTGATTCGATGGGCCCGGCCTCCAGCTCTTCGATGGGCTTCTTTTTTGCACCGATGATGCCCTTGAGACTGGGATATCGGGGCTCGTTGAGGCCTCGCTGGGCGGTGATGACCGCTGGCAGGCTGCCTTCGATGCGTTCGAAACCCCCTTCGGCCTCCCGCTCCGCCCTGAAGGTGTCCTCGCCGAGTTCCAGGCGGGTGACCACGTGGGCCTGGGCCACTCCCAGGAGTTCCGCCAGCATGGGGCCCACGGCGCCGTGGTCGCCCCCGAAGCCTGTGTGTCCCAGGAGGATGAGATCAAAGCTCTTGTCCCGGGCGAAGTCCGCCAGGATCCGGGCCACCGCCAGGGGATCCCCCGCTTCGGCGGACCGGATCAGGACCGCAGCATCCGCCCCCAGGGCCAGGGCATTGCGGAGCAGTTCCCTGGTCCGGTCCTCTCCGACGGAAATGGCCACCACCTCGGCACCACGGGACTCCTTGATGCGCAGAGCCTCCTCCATGGCCATCTCGTCGTAGGGGCTGGTGATCCACTTCACATCGGTGGCGTCCAGGGACTTCCCGTCCGCCGCCACCTTGATCTTGGTCTCGGTATCAGGAACCTGCTTCAGGGCGACAAGGATCTTCATGGGGACTCCGGAAACAAGCCACGGCCCACCATAGTAGCCTAAGGGGATGGAGAACGCCGACTTGAGAGCCTGGTTGCTGGCCAGGGCGCGGGAGCTGGGCTTCGCCCGGGTGGGTCTGGCCTCCTGCGAACCCTTTGAGGGGGAGCGGAGCCACCTGGAGACCTGGTTCCGAGAGGGCAGGGGTGAACTGCTGCCTTATCTGGACCCCAAGGGGCTGCTGGACCCCCGGAGCCTCTTTCCGGCTGCCAGGACGGCTCTCGTGGGCTTCTTCCCCTACGCCCGCCCCGAGGCTGTGCCAGGGGCGGCCCCCGGCAGTCTCCGGGTGAGCCGCTACCTCTGGGGTGCCGATTACCATGCCCTCATGAAGGCCCGCTTCCAGCGCCTTCTGGAAGGGGCCCAGGAGCATTGCCCAGGGTTGGAGGGCCGAATCTGCGTGGATACCGCCCCCATCCTGGAGCGCCAGATGGCCGTCAGGGCGGGCCTGGGGTGGCAGGGCAGGCACACCCTCCTCATCGCAGGCAAAGGGGGCTCCTGGGGCTTCCTGGGGGTGCTGCTGCTGGATCTGGAACTGGAACCGGATCCGCCCTTTGCCGCTTCCCGTTGCGGCAGCTGCTCCGCCTGCCTCGAGGCCTGTCCCACGGGAGCCCTGGCCCCGGGTCTCCTGGACCCCCGGCGTTGTCTCTCTACCTACACTTTGGAGAGTGAGGCAGAACCCCCTTCGGAGGTTCTGGCGGCCATGCCCGGTGCCCGCTGGGTAGCGGGCTGTGATCGCTGCCAGGAGGTCTGTCCCTGGAACCGTGAGCCGATCTGGGGAGATCCGGCCCTTTGGGGTGGTCCCAGTCCCCTCCATACCCTGTCCGCCGAGGAGCTTCCCCGGAATACCTCCCAGTGGAAGAAAGTCACGCGCAGAACGGGTTTGCGGCGGGTCCGGCATCGCCACTGGCTGACCAATCTGGCGCGGGTTCTGGGGAAATAGAAGTGTCACGAAGTTTTCGTTGGATTCCCGGCGAATTTTTCCCTCTAATGGGCATTCGAGAAATTTTCCGGGAGGCACAAAGAAAATGGCGATGAAGCACTTCACCATCCAGGATGCGGCGACCATGTACGGCGTCAAGGAATGGGGGTCCGGCTTCTTCGGCATCAATAGTAAAGGCCACCTGGAGGTCTATCCCACCCGGGACGAGAACATGTCCTGCGATATCCACGAAGTGGTCAGCCATCTGCACAAGAAGGGCATCCGGACGCCGGTGACCCTCCGCTTCCCCCAGATCCTCGCCACCAAGGTGACTGAACTCAACGAGGCCTTCCACAAGGCCATGAAGGAATACGACTACGAGGGCGATTACCAGGGCGTCTTTCCGGTCAAGACCAACCAGATCAAGGAAGTTGTCGATCACATCGTCAAGGCGGGCTACAAGTACCGCTACGGTCTGGAAGCGGGCTCCAAGGCCGAGCTGATGATCGCGCTCTCCATGAACCTCCACGCCGAGGCTCTGGTGACCTGTAATGGCTACAAGGATGAATCATTTATTAGGATCGCACTCCTGGCCCTGAAGGCCGGGCGCAATGTCCTCATCACTGTCGAGAAGATGACGGAACTGCCCCTCATCCTGAAGGTGGCCAAGGAACTCAAGGTGGAGCCCCTGCTGGGCCTGCGCATGAAGCTCAACGCCATGGGCAGCGGCAAGTGGGAGTCCAGCGCCGGGGATCATGCCAAGTTCGGCCTAAACACCCAGGAGATCCTGGATGCCGTGGACACCCTGGAGCGCCGGGGCCTGCTGGATTCGGTGCAGGAACTCCACTACCACATCGGCAGCCAGATCACGGACATCCGCAAGATCAAGGCCGCCATCAAGGAGGCCACCCGGGTCTATGCCAAGCTGGTGAAGCGCGGCGTGCCCCTCAAATACCTCAACGTGGGCGGTGGCCTGGGGGTGGACTACGACGGCAGTCGCACCACCTTCCACAGCTCCATGAACTACACCGTGGATGAA
Source organism: Holophagaceae bacterium (assembly GCA_017859955.1). Taxonomy (GTDB): domain Bacteria; phylum Acidobacteriota; class Holophagae; order Holophagales; family Holophagaceae; genus Holophaga. The sequence continues at coordinate 9,524 of JAFNAB010000067.1, read as the reverse complement.
TACGCAGCGGATGTGGTCTACACCACCAAGGACATCTGCACCCAGGAGCAGGTGCCCGTCCCCAACCTCCTGAGCGAGTCGGGCCGCGCCATCGTGGCCTTCCATCAGGTGCTGGTGGTGGATGTGATCGGCCTCATCGACACCACCCACACCAAGTACCGGGTGGAACTGACGGGCCAGGAGCCCCAGATTCTCAAGGAGTTGGCCTACACCCGGGACAACATCTCCGTGAAGAACTTCGCCGAGATGTACCACGACGCCATCACCCAGAAGGACGAGCTCATCACCCTCTTCAACCTGGGCTACCTGGGGTTGGATGACCGGGCCAAGGGCGAGATCCTCTTTTGGGAGGTCTGCCGCAAGCTAAGCCGCATCCTGAGCTACAAGAGCCTCAAATACATCCCCGAAGAGTTCCAGGATCTCAACAAGAGCCTGGCGGACAAGCTCATCGCCAACTTCAGCCTCTTCCAGTCCATGCCGGACCACTGGGCCATCGACCAGCTCTTCCCGGTCATGCCCATCCACCGCCTCAAGGAGAAGCCCACCCTGTCGGCCACTCTCTGCGACATCACCTGCGATAGCGATGGCAAGGTGGAGAAGTTCATCGACCTCAAGGATGTGCGGGACGAGATCCCCCTCCACGAGCCCAAGAGCGGCGAACCTTACTACCTGGCCTTCTTCCTGGTGGGGGCCTACCAGGACACCCTGGCCATGCGGCACAACCTCTTCGGTAGCGTCAACGAGGCGCACGTGGTGGTCAATGAGGACGAGGATTTCCGCATCCAGCAGATCGTGCCCGCCCAGACCACGGACGATGTCCTGAAGAGCGTCCACTACGATCCGGATGAGCTGGTGGAAGGTCCCACCCGCCGCCGCAAGGTCAGCGCCAACAGCGATGCCAACGAGGCCCTGAAGGCCGCCCTGACCGAGCAGCGGAAGCTGCACACCTACCTGGAAATGAACTGATCCCCTTCGCCCTGAAAAGAGTCAACACAGAGGGCACAGAGGCAAAAAAGAGAGGGCACAGAGGGAAGGGCTGCTCATGGCCCGGATAGGGAGGCTCTGATGACTCATACCAAACCGCCGTCAAACATAGAGCACTTGCACGCTTCATCGAAACAAAGACTGATGAGGGTGGGGATGGCGCGACCTTTCTTCGCAATTGCGCCAGAAACCTGATTTTCTTTCCTCCAGGATGCCAGCCTTCCCTGTCAGACCGATGCTTCCTGCTTCTCATCGCTGTTTATCGCTGTCCATCGCTGGCTCACGTTCTTTTACTTCGCTTTTGACTGCAAAGAATTCGGCACTGCCCCCATCACCCCTCTTAAAAACGTTCAGCCAGCGATGGACGGAGATGGACAGCGATAAAAGACAACCTGATTATCGAGAAAGATAAAATCCATCGCGGCCGCTTCTGTGAACATCGACTTCCGGCCGACCTGCTTTTCGGTCCTTGGGGTCCGATAAAGGGTCTTGGCGAGATGGGCACCACATCAAGGTGAACACTCCACCTCTGACGGCGATTCGATTTGAGGACTCAGCCCTTTCTGGAAATGGACCGGAACAGGCGGGGCAGCGAGATTCTCCGGGCCATCCTGCCAGGCTCTTTCGGCAGCTTGGGCACCCGGGGCAGTCGTAGCCTGAAGTGCATGGCCAGGAGTCGCATCAGAATGGTGGCGATGGCCGCCACGAGCATGGCCATGGCGTCATCCATCCCCAGCACTTTGCCCAGGTAGAGCACCAGGGCGCCGAGGGCGGCTGCGGTGGCGTAGAAGTCCGAGGTCAGGACCGCCGGGACCTCCGTCACCAGGATGTCCCGGACGACCCCGCCACCGACCGCCGTGACGGTGCCGATCATCACCACGCCGATCAGGCCAAGGTGGTGCTGGTGCCCCTTCATGGCGCCGATGGCGGCGAAGACCCCTAGCCCGATGGCGTCGAAGAGCTTCACTAACTGCCACCAACGGGCGATGTGGGGGGCGATGAAGAAGACCAGCAGACCTCCGGCCAGGCAGATTCCCAGGTAGATCTCGTGGGTGAAGACGAAGGGGGGCGTGATGCCCAGGCAGACATCCCGGAGGATGCCTCCGCCTACGCCGGTGAAGACCGAGAGAACCAGGACCCCCAGGATGTCCAGCTCGTGTTTCACGGCCCTGAAGGCCCCGGTGATGGCGAAGACCAGGGTGCCCAGGAGGTCCAGGGAGACCAGGAAATCCGATCCGGAGATCATGGGAGCCACCGTTTTGTGGCCCGGCGGATGGCCTCGGGATAGGTCGCGCCCAGTACCTCGGCGCAGTGCAGGTGCCAGGTGTCAGCCTCGATGACCTCGATCTGGTCGAAGGCGGCGACGAAGGCCCGCTGGGCGGAGACCGGGGCCAGGCGGTCCTGGGTGGCCAGGAAGCAGAGCCCCGGCGTGGCCAGCCGCCGATGGGCCAGGAGGGCCCTCAGGTCCGTCTCGCGGCGATCATAGCCGCCGCGGCTCGCTGCCAGACGGCTCCCCAGTTCTCCGATGATGGGAGCCAGAAAGGGATGCCAGAACTGGTCCTTGGGGCCACGGACGATGCGCTCTCCGAAATCCCGGCTGCTGGCGGGAGCGCCTTCCCAGATGAAGCCACCCAGGGGGCCTCCGCCATCGGCTTCGAGCTTGGCCAGGGCCAGGAGGCCCACGCTGGCACCCAGGCTCCGCCCCATCACCAGGATCTGTCGGCGCGGAATACCGCTGGCCTCCAGATGGTGGACGATGGTGACGACGTTGTCCGATTCCCTGGCCCCGAAGGTGATGGGCGGCACGGGACCACCCTTGCGCAGGGCATCATCCCGTCGCAGGTAGGTGAAGATGGCCGCGTCCAGATCCGGGAACACCCGCAGGGCAGGGCTGGTGCCCCAGCGGTCATCCCCGAAGCCGTGTAGAAGCAGTGCCACGCCCCGGCTGGGCTTGGCCCGGCGCAGGCGCCAGAGCTGGAGTCCCGAGACCTCCTCGGAGGACCAAGTGCCCCCGGGGTCACCCTGGCTGCCGACGGCCAGCTCGGTGTAGGTGGCCTCCACCCGGCTGAGGGGTTGGGGCTTGTAGAAGGGGGGATCCGTAAGCTCCTTCGCGATGGAGCGGGCCCGAATGCCCACAAAGCCTGCGAGCAGGGCGATGCCCAGCCCGCAGGCGATGGCGAATATGCGCGTAGCCAGCTTCATCCTGAGGGCTTACTTCTTCTCCAGGCGGGCCTTCACGCCGGGGAGCCCCGGCGCGGGAGGCAGGACCTCGGGCTTGCCGTAGAGAGTGGCATTGAAGTGCTGGGAGAAGAATACCTGGAAGAGCCCCTTGTCCTGGGGCAGCTCCCATTCCCCCTGATCGGGGCCGAAGGCGTCCAGGGGGCTGATGAGCACGAAGCGGTGCTTGCCAGGGGTCAGGCCGGAGATGACGAGACGCAGGCCGCCCTTCTTCTCATCCTGCTGCACCGGAATGCGGGTGCCGTCGAGGGTGAGGTCCAGGGGACCCTGCACCTTCTTGGTGAACTGGATCTCCACGGTACCGGCTGGCACGGGCTTCTTGGGCAGGATGGGATTGGTCTTCTTGGCGCATCCCGCGCCAAGCGCCAGGATGGCCAGGCCCGCGACCAGTACCAGGGACTTCCTCATGAGCACCTCCATTAGCAGCCTACCCGTTTTCCGGTGGCCATGGCAGTGTGCCGCCAGGGGAGGATTGGTTCGAAAGCGGGTATCCTATGGGTTCGTAAGGAGATCCCATGACGAAAGTCCGCTTCACCACCGATAAGGGCGACATCAACCTCGAGCTTTTCCCCAACGAGGCCCCCGGCACCGTGGCCAACTTCGTGAAGCTCATCAACGAGAAGTTCTATGACGGCCTGGCCTTCCACCGCGTGATTCCCAACTTCGTGATCCAGGGTGGCTGCCCCAACACCCGCGAGGGCGCCAACGGCATGCCCGGTACCGGTGGCCCCGGCTACAAGATCAAGTGCGAGACCAAGGGCAACCCCCACAAGCATGAGCTGGGTGCGGTCTCCATGGCCCACGCCGGCAAGGACACCGGCGGCAGCCAGTTCTTCGTCGTGAACGGCCCCCGCTCCAGCGTCCAGCACCTGGACGGCGTCCACACCGTCTTCGGCAAGTGCGTGGGTGAAGAGGACATCAAGGTGGTCCTGGATATCCGCGCCAACGACCGGATCATCAAGGCTGAAGTCGTCGAATAGGATCCAGGGGCTCCAGGAGCCTGGATGACCAGTGATGTTCCCCCGGTCGGGGCCCATCACTGGTTATTTTTATGAGCATTCGTACTTTCGCCCTGACCCGTATGGCCTTACTTTGGGAGTCTCATCTCCAGGAGACGCCATGAAGCCGGATCACCTCATCCTCGGCATCCACGTGACGGATCGCCTGCGCGAAGCCGCCGAGCTCCAGAAGACCCTCACGGAGTTCGGGGCCAACATCAAGACCAGGCTTGGCTTGCATGAGGTCGGCCAGGGCTACAACTCCCCGGGGGGCATCGTGCTGCTGGAGCTGGTGGGGTCCATGGAGGACCTGGTGACCTTCAGGGCAAGGCTCCAGGGAATCCACGGCCTGGAGATCCAGCAGATGGTCTTCAGCCACGATTGATGCGCCTTTGCAGGCAAAAGCATAAATTCCACCACGAAGACTACAAGGGCACCAAGTTTCACGAAGAAATGCCTGATGTGTCGACCAGGACACTCGGGCCTGGTTCCGGGGGGGCAGGCGGCGGAGGCACGCTGGCGTGCCGTGGCCACCTGTCCCTCCCGGAACGTGTGCGACGCTGCCGGGTCCGCCTTCGGGCACACCCCCGCGTCGCGGGGCGGCCAGGGTGTCCAGCCAGGGACGCGCGGCGGTGGGAGCTGGCTTTCACATTGACCCGGGGGCGCAGAGCTTGATCGCCGGTGGGCCCTTGGTGAATCCTTGGTGTCTTCGTGCCTTGGTGGTGGAAGTCGTTTTTATGATTTGGGTTATTGATTGTGAATCGGTGTGAGTGGGAGGTGGAGGCCCAGGGACTCGGCACAGGCCCTGGCGGCTTCGTAGCCCGCGTCGGCGTGGCGGTAGACCCCCAGGGCCGGGTCATTCCAGAGGGTGCGGCCCAGACAGCGCTCCGCCCGCTCGCTGCCATCGGCCACGATCACCAGCCCAGCGTGCTGGCTGAAGCCCATGCCCACTCCGCCGCCGTGGTGGAAGGAGACCCAGGAGGCCCCGCTGGCGGCGGCGGTCATGGCGTTCAGCAGGGGCCAGTCCGAGACGGCATCGGAGCCGTCCAGCATGGCCTCGGTCTCCCGGTTGGGACTGGCCACGGAGCCCGCGTCCAGATGGTCCCTGCCGATGACGATGGGGGCCTTGAGCTGGCCGCTCCTCACCATTTCGTTGAACTTGAGGCCCGCCAGGTGCCGCTCCCCGGCCCCCAGCCAGCAGATGCGGGCCGGGAGGCCCTGGAAGGCCACCTGTTCCCGGGCTGCTTTGAGCCAGCGGGCCAGGTCCGGCTTGTCCGGGAAGAGTTCGAGGACGGCCCGGTCCGTGGCGTAGATGTCCTCCGGATCCCCCGAGAGGGCCACCCACCTGAAGGGGCCGATGCCACGGCAGAAGAGGGGCCTGATGAAGGCCGGGACGAAACCCGGGAAGCCGAAGGCGTTTTCGCAGCCGGCCCGCTGGGCCTGGGCGCGGAGATTGTTGCCGTAGTCGAAGACCACGCTCCCCTTCGCCTGGAAGCCCAGCATGGCTTCCACGTGGGTCCGCATGCTGGCGAGGGCCTGTTTGGCGCAGGTCTCGGGCTCCCGGTGACGCAGATCCGCCACGGCCTCCAGGCTGAGGCCCGTGGGAACATAGCCGTTGTACTCGTCGTGGGCGCTGGTCTGGTCCGTCACGAGGTCCGGGTGGACGTCCCGGCGCAGCAGTTCCGGCAGGATCTCGGCGGCGTTGCCCAGGAGCCCGATGCTGCGGGCTTCGCCGCTCTGGACGAAGGTCTCCACCAGATGGAGGGCGGTGTCCAGATTGTCGGTCCATTCGTCCAGGTAGCGGGTCTGGACCCGGCGCTCGAGGCGGGTGGGGTCGACCTCTACGCAGAGAGCCACTCCCTCATTCATCCGGATGGCCAGGGGCTGGGCGCCACCCATACCCCCCAGTCCCGCCGTGAGGACCCACTTGCCCTTCAGGCTGCCGCCGAAGTGTTGGCGTGCAGCTTCCGCGAAGGTCTCAAAGGTGCCCTGGAGAATCCCCTGGGTGCCGATGTAGATCCAGGAACCGGCGGTCATCTGGCCGTACATCATCAGGCCCTTCTGATCCAGTTCCCTGAAGTGCTCCCAGGTGGCCCAGCGGGGAACCAGGTTGGAATTGGCGATGAGGACCCGGGGCGCCTCCGGGTGGGTGCGCAGGATCCCCACTGGCTTGCCGGACTGGATCAGGAGGGTTTCCTCATCCCCAAGGTGCTTGAGCTCCTTCACGATGGCGTTGAAGCAGTCCCAGTTGCGGGCGGCCTTGCCCAGGCCGCCGTAGACCACCAGATCCTCGGGGCGCTCGGCCACGTCGGGGTCCAGGTTGTTCATTAGCATCCGGAGGGCGGCTTCCTGGACCCAGCCTTTGCAATGCAGATGGTTGCCATGGGGGGCTCTGATCACGGGATATTCCGAGGTGCTCATTCTTGACTCCTGGAATCGGTCGCCCTCATCCTAAGCCCAGTTCCCCTTGGACACCACGCACTGAAGATGGGTCAGAGCAATCTGATCAACTCCCCCGTGGGATGGGGGAGCGGTTTATGTCATAACTTGAGGGTTACAGAACGTTCCTAACCCCCCTGCCTGGAGTCCCCGGTGCACCAGCCTTTCGTACCCTCGAACCAGACGCTCAAGGAATTCTCCTTCAGGGCCGTCGCCATTGGCTTGGTGATGTCCATCATCCTGGGGGCGGCCAACGCCTACCTGGGGCTGAAGGCCGGCATGACCATCGCCGCCACCTACCCCGCGGCGGTCATCGGCATGGCCCTCATCAAGCTCCTCAAGGGCACCATCCTCGAAGAGAACATCGCCCGAACCGTGGGCAGCATCGGGGAATCCGTGGCGGCGGGCGCCATCTTCACCCTGCCGGCCTTCGTCATCAGTGGGGTCTGGCCCAAGTTCTTCACCACGGGCAACTACCTGACCTCGGCCTTCATCATGTTCGCGGGCGGCCTCATGGGCATCATGTTCGTGGCCCTGCTGCGCCGGGTGATGGTCGAGGACGCCGAGCTTCCCTATCCCGAGTCCCTGGCGGCCTCGGAGATCCACAAGGCCGGGCAGGGCGGGGGCGGCGGCACCAAGCTGCTCTTCGGGGCCATGGGGGTGGGTGCCTTCATTCAGATCCTCAACCAGCTGAGCCTTTACAGCACCAAGTGGGAGCACTTCGTCTACTTCAAGGAGGCCAGTTTCAACCTCATCGCCAAGGGCAAGGCTGCCCTGGCCAAGGGTGGCGTGCTCCTCAGCAATCCCGGCATCAGCCCGGCCTACATGGGTGTGGGCTACATCATCGGGCCCCAGTTGGGCGCCCTGAACTTCGCCGGTGGCATCATCGCCTGGGGCCTCCTGGTGCCCATCATCACCTTCTTCCTGGCTCCGGGTGCCATGCCTGCGGACGCATCGACGGCCGACTGGATCCACCTCTCGGTGGCCGTCTGGAAGGGCATTGTGCGCCCCATCGCCATCGGCGGCATGCTGGTGGGCTCCTGCACCACCCTCTACCGGATGCGCAAGAGCCTCATCACGGGCCTGAAGCGCTCCATTTCCGACGTCAAGAAGGCCGCCGCCGGGGAGCACACCATTGATCGCGTGAACCAGGACATCCCCTTCACCTGGATCATGGCGGGTATCGGCTTCGCAGCCTTCTGCGCCTTCCTCATCACCCTGCTGATCTTCCACACCACCCTGCTGGTGGCCATCGTGGCGGCCCTTCTGGCCATCATCCTGGGCTTCTTCTTCGCGGCGGTATCGGGTTACCTGGTTGGCATTATTGGTTCATCAAATAATCCCATGTCCGGCCTCACCCTGACGGCCCTGGTCATCACCGCCCTGGTGATGGTGCTCCTGGGGGTCAAGGGCCGCGAGGGCATCGCAGCGGTGCTGGGCGTGGCGGCCATCGTCTGCGTCTCCAGCGGCGTGGCGGGCGAGATGCTCCAGGACCTCAAGGCGGGCCATATCCTCGGAGGCACCCCCTGGCGCATGGAAGTGGGCGATGTGATGGGCGTGGTCCTTTCCGCCGCCTTGCTCTTCCTGCCCCTGATGGTGCTCCACGTCGGTGATATCAAGAAGGCCGCCTCTGAGGAGATCGGCAAGCGGCAGGCTGCCCAGGTCCAGGTGGTGAAGTACGAAGGGGCCCGCACGGACCTCCAGAAGACCTACACCCTGAACGAGGTGAAGGCCCTGGATCCCGACACCCAGAAGGAAGTTCTGAACCTGGACGCGGGCTTCGGCAGCCCCCGCCTGGCGGCTCCCCAGGCCGGCCTCATGGCCATGCTGAGTCGGGGCATCGTCGAGGGTCGCATGCCCTGGGCCCTTATTGTGGTGGGCATGCTCATGGGCATCGGCTTCGTGCTGATGCAGGTGAAGAGCCCCATGCTGGTGTCCGTGGGCATGTATCTTCCCCTGGAGACCACCTTCGCCATTTTCATCGGCGGCCTCATCAAGGGGGTCGTGGAGATGATCGGCCGCAAGCGCGGCTTCTCCGAGGGCCAGAAGGTCCGGGTGGAGAATGCCGGGGTCCTGGTGGCTGCGGGCCTCATCGCGGGTGAGGCCCTGGTGGGCCTGCTCTTCGCCAGCCTGGCCTTCTTCGAGGTGAACTACACCTTGATCAAGGATCCCGGCATGTTCTTCATCAGTCTCATCATCCTGGCGGTGGTGGCCCTGATCCTCATCTTCGTGCCCCTGCGGGATCCGGGTTCGGCTGACGCCCCGGCGCCGCCCCGGGCTGGATGATGAATAATTATTCATGGATGCCCCTCCAGGCCCTCTCTTTCGAGCGCCTGGAGGACGGCCGTGTGGTGATCATCCGTCCCAAACTGCTGCACGATCGCTGGAAATGGGTGGTGAAGCTGCTGGCCAAGCCCGATTTCCGGGTGAAGCTCGACGAGAAGGGCAGCTTCATCTGGGGTCTCTGCGACGGCACGCACTCGGTACAGGAGATCGCGGCGGCTGTTCGGGAGCGCTTCGGAGAGGACCACACCGACGAGCGGACAGGCTGGTTCGTCAAACAGCTCCGGGATGGTGGGTTCGTTAAGTAATTAAAGATCCACCACGAAGGCTCCAAGGCACCAAGAACTGCGAAAGCAAGCAAGGCCTAAATGCATGAGGGATATCCCGGGGTAGGGTTGGTTTCCGTTCATTTCCCAGGTTTTCTTCGTGTCTTGGAGTCTACCCTGTAAACCCCTGCGACCTAAACTCGGGATGCGTTTCTATGGTGTGGGATTGTTCAAGTTGAACGGTTCCACCGTGCCTCTGGATAAGAACGATGGCTTTCCTCAAAGCCCCAGCTTTGCGGGCACCTGGGATGTAATC
>JAFNAB010000066.1 GCA_017859955.1 Holophagaceae bacterium | reverse complement strand
TTGCAGCCCATGCCCATGATCAGGGAGATGAAGCTCTTTCCATGGAGACCCATCTTATGCATTAGGCGGTCCATGATAAAAGCGGCCCGGGCCATATAGCCCGAATCCTCAAGGAAGGCAATGCAGCCCATGAGGATCATGATGACCGGGAGGAAGACCACCACGGAGCCGACGCCCGGGATGATGCCATTCGCCAGAAGGCTGCTGAGCTCGCCTTCCGGGAGGTGGCTGGATGCGATTCGTTGCAGCCAGTCGAAGGCGGAGCCGATCCAGTCCTGCGGGTAGGCTCCCACGACGAAGGTGAGAGAGTAAACCGCCACCATGACTGCCAGGAAGATTGGGAAGCCCCAGAATCGATGAGTCAGCACCCGATCCATGCGGGAGGAACGGTCCAGGGCAGGGGTCTCGCCCCGCTTGACGGATTCCTTGACCAGGCCCCGGGCGAAGCCGTACCGGTATTCGGCCAGGAGGGTGGGCGCGTCCGCACCCAGGTGGTCGTCGAGGAAACTCAGACTTGATTCCAGCCGGGCCTGGATGGCTTTGCTGGCGTGGCTCCGCTCCACCAGCTCCAGGGCGTCAGGCGCCCCCTCCAGAAGCCGCAGGGCGAGCCGGCGGGGGGGCATGGCCGTGGCGAGCTTTTCGTCCCGCGCGATCTCCTGCTCCAGCTTGGCGACCTGTCCCTCGATATCGAGTCCGTAGTTGACATGGGGCATCATGGGGGCCGAGGTCCCCGGGGCGACCTCCAGCACGGCGGCCTTCAAAGCCTCCAGGCCTTCGCCGGTGCTGGCCACCGTGGTGACCACAGGCCCGCCGATGAGGGTCCGCATGGTCTCTAGGTCCAGCTCCAGGCCCTGGGCCCTGGCCTCATCGGCCATGTTCAGCACCAGGATCATGGGCTTCTTGAGCTCCAGGAGCTGAGTGCTCAGGTAGAGGTTCCGCTCCAGGTTGGTGGCATCCACGACGTTGACGATGACATCCACTTCGGGCTCGGAGAGGTAGGAAGCGGCGATCCGTTCATCCTCGCTGCGGGCCGAAAGGGAATACGTACCGGGAAGGTCCACCACGGTGCCTTCCTCGCCCTTCTCGAATCGGAAGGTGCCAGCCCGGCGTTCCACGGTCACCCCGGGCCAGTTGCCCACATGCTGGCGCGCTCCGGTGAGGGCATTGAAGAGGGAGGTCTTCCCGCAGTTGGGGTTGCCTGCGAGGGCGATGGTCACCATGATTCAACCTTCCTTTTCAACAAAGATGCAGGCCCCCTCTTCCCGGCGGAGGGAGAGGTGATAGCTGCGGACCAGCAGTTCCATAGGATCGCCCAGGGGGGCCATTTTTTCCACCGTAAGGGACTCGCCACGGGTGAGGCCCATTTCCTGGAGGCGCTGGCGGATGGATGGTTCGGCCTCGATCCGGGTGACCTTGGCCCGGTCCCCGGCCCGAAGATCGCTAAGGCGCAAAGTGCTCATGCTACTTCCCCCATACCTTTCCGATGCGGTAGACCAGTCCGGCGTTGATGGCAAAGCGGGGGGAGGCATCGGTCCAACCCCGCTCCACGCTCATGTCCACGGTCAGGCGATCGCTGATGTCGTAGCTGGCCGCCAGGATGTTGCCCACCTCGCGCTCTCCCAGGTCCGTCTTGGGAATGGCGTAGGTATCCAGGGTCAGGTTCCAGCCCTGGGCCGGGGCGTAGGTGATCGCCACCGATCCCTGGGGCTGATTGACCTTGTGGCGTGTATCAGGGTTGGTGGTGCGGTTGAAGCCCGCGTTGATGTCCAGCCCCCAGCGGCCCATGGTGCGGCTGACGCTCAGGAGCAGGGTGTCCTGGTGGAAGCCGGCGCTGAGGCCCTTGCCCACGCTGGCCCTGGGGAGGAGGTGGGAGTAGACCAGCCCGATGTCAGCTCCAACCTTGTCCTGGGATGCGAAGAGCAGCTGGCCGCCGATGTAGGGGTCGCTGACGCCCGACTCGCCGTGGCCGTCCCGATCCCGCCACCAAGCTGGGGCGGTCCAACCGAAGCGGAGGTCGAGCCAGGAAGTGATCCCCAGATCCAACTGAGCGTTGATGGCTCCATCCTGGCTGTGGTCCCGGTTATAGGTCTGATTGGCTCCGAGCTCCACGGCCAGGACACCGGGATCGGTAAGGCCCGCGGGAGCGGTGGAAATGGAGCGAACGGTCTGGGCTGTGAGCTCCTCGGCACCAAGCTTCGGGATGCACAAAAACAATGCCAGGGCGGCGATTGGGCTTTTCATAGCGGTCTCCTGAGGGGAAGCGAGCAGTGCTTCAAGTTGAGAACGAGTCTCAATATATCTATTGGACAAAGTCCTCTGCAAGGGTTTTTTTCAAAGACGGCAATTGCAGCCCCGCGGCGCGATAATGGGCGTTTCAGATGGAGGTCTCCATGCCCAAGTCCCCTCGTATCGCGGTACTGCTTGCCGGGTGTGGCCATGTGGACGGTGCCGAAATCCGGGAGGCCGTACTGGCGCTCCTGGCCCTGGATCAGCACGGGGCCAAGGTCCAGTGCGTCGCGCCCGATGCGCCCCAGCACCACGTGGTCAATCACGTCACCGGCCAGGTGGTCGAGGGCAGCCGCAACATCCTGGAGGAGTCCAGCCGCATCGCCCGCAAGGGGCAGTGTCTGGATCTGGCCAAGGCCCACGCCGGGGACTACGATGCCCTGGTGATTCCGGGCGGTTTCGGTGTGGCCAAGAATCTTTGCGGGTTCGCCTTCCAGGGGGCTGAGGCCAGCGTACGTCCTGACGTGGAGGCTTTCGTCCAGGCTTTCTTCGAGTCCGGCAAGCCCGTGGGAGCCATCTGCATCGCCCCGGCCCTGGTCGGGTTGTGCCTGGCCCGTATGGGGAAAAAGGCTCGCCTGACCCTGGGCAACGGGACCGAAATCCAGGCGGCCATGGAAAAGTTGGGTCACAGCTTCCAGAGCGTGCCCAGCCCCAGGGAAGTTGTGCTGGATGAATCCCTGAAACTTGCCACCACCTCCGCCTACATGTTTGATGATGCCCGGCTCAGTGATGTGTGGGTGGGCATCGAGCGCTGCGTTGCTGCGGTTATTGGCAATTGTTGAATCACGCTGGCCGTTGTTTGGAAAATATAGGAGTATTTGTTACGATTAATAAACATGAATGCATGGCCTGTTTGTAAAATCCAACTAGCAAACAGAAGGTCCGGGTTCCCTCGCTCCGTGTTTTGGGAGATTGTGTGTCAAGGTTTCGCACTGGTCTGATGCTGTTTGGCTTTTTGGGACTTGCGGCCAGTGCTGCGCCGACGAGCTATTCCCTCTCCGACTGCATTGACCAGGCCCTCAAGGCCAATCGGACCAGGGCCATTTCCCAGGCTTCGGAAAGGGTGGCCGAGGCTCAGCTCAACCAGGCCCTTTCCGCCCGCTGGCCAGAGGCATCTCTGGAGGTGACCGGGCTCCGCCGGGACCAGGATGCCAACTTCCTGTTTCCCAGCAGCACCTTCAGCCTGGGCGATATGGGAACCATCCTCGCCCAGGCTCTCCAGATCCCAGCCAGCCAGCTCCCAGGGGTCACCATCCCCGCCCAGAACGTCAAACTCTTCGACCGGGATACCCTCACCTCTTCCCTGAATGTCCACGTGCCCCTGTATACCGGCGGAAAGGTCAGCGCCCTCATCAAGCAAGGAAAGGCCGGGCTGGATGCGGCCCGTGCCGAAACCCACCGGACCGATCTCCAGATCGTCCAGGATGTTCGGCGCTACTACTATGGGGCGCTTCTGAGCCGGAAACTCCTCGCCATCGGGGAGGAGGGAGTTGAAAGGCTGAAGGTGATGACCGAGCTGACGGAGAGGCTCTATCAGAACGGCTCCGGGCGGGTGAAGAAGACAGACTACCTGCGCACCCAGGTGATCCTGGCCAGCCTGAAGTCTCTGGTTTCCACCCTGCAATCCAACGAGGAGATGGCCAGGACGGCTCTGGCCAATACCATGGGCCTCCCCTGGCATGCGTCCGTGGCCCCCGTTGACCAGGACATCCCGACTCCGGCCTATGGAGAGCCCCTGGATGAGTTGGTGGCCAGGGCCCAGAACCTGAACCCCCAGGCGCTCCAGATCGGGTACGGACTTTCCGCCGCTGAGGCCGGTGTGGACAAGGCCCGCTCGGGACATCTGCCCGTGGTGGTGCTTTTCGGGACTGCGGATCGCTACGACAATTCCTACCACGCGGGCTTGATGACCGAGCAGAACCGGAACTCCTGGACCCTCGGGCTGCGTGTGCAGGTACCCATTTTCAGCGGTTTTCGGGTCCAGAATGAAATCCGCGAAGCCCAGGCCCGGAAGGACAGGCTCGGACTGGAACGCCAACAGCTGATGGAAGGGCTTGGCGTGCAGGTCAAAGACGCCTTCCTCCAGATTGCCCGGTCCATCCAGCAGACCAAGTCCACGGGGGAGGCCCTGGCTGCCGCTACGGAAAGCCGGGAACTTCACGAAAGGGCCTACCGGGAGGAGCTGGTGGATACCAAGGATGTGATTGAGGCTCAGCTCACGGAGCTTTTCATCCGCAGCCAGCATCAAAAAGCTCGGTATGACACCCAGCTTCATCAAAGCCAGTTGGATAACCTCATTGGACAGAACCTTGCTGCGAATCGTTAAAAACAACCTTCTTTGCTGGATCCTCCTGCTCGGCACCTTCTCCTGGTCCTGGGGAGAGGAACCTACCCATGTGAGGCTGGCCTTTTCCCAGGCCTCCTTCCCAGACGTCGCGCTGCAGGATGTCCGGACTGCCCTTGCGATCTGGGGGGCTGAGGTCACCCGGAACATAAAGGGCGTGGATAAGCTCAGCACCGAGATCTACCCCACCCTGGACGGTCTGGTGGCCGCCATCCGAAATGGCTCCATTGATCTGGCCATCCTGCCCTCCGTGGACTATTTCAAGGTGGAACGGCAGCTCGATATGGAGCTGGGCTTCATCACGGATCAGGGACTGTCCGGTAACCAGCGCTACCTGGTGGTCACCCAGGCGAGCCTCGCGGGGGTTCCGCTCCAGGAGCTCAGGGGGCGGCGCTTCAGCTACATGAATAGAGACCAGCTCGGACTGCTCTACTTCAACGGCCTGCTCTTGAAGGGAGGGCAGCCGGAAATGGATCGCTTCTTTTCCAGCACGGAAGCTCTGGCCAAAGGTTCTCAGGTCCTGAACAGCCTCTATTTCGGTAAAGCAGATATCTGTCTCGTGACGGAGGACTCCTACAGAACTACCGTGGCCATGAATCCTCAAATTGCCAAAAAGGTTCGGATCCTTTTCACCTCGCCCGATCTCCATATTGGGCTGGCCGTATACCGCAAGGGCTATCCGGGCTACCTGCGGCGACGCATCGAAGCGGCTGTGAACAACCTCCGGAACTATCCCCGTGGAGCCCAGATTCTCAGCCTTTTCCAAACGACCCATATCCGCCCCGCCACCGAGGCCGACCTGGCCAGCACCCGCAAGATCTATAAGGAATACCGCCAGATGAAAGGGCGGCTGCTATGACCGCTTCCCCCAAGACCGGGATCTTCCTCAGGACATTCCTCATGTTCCTGCTGGTGCCTGTGTTGGCGGTGGCGTTTTTCATTCTTCTGGTGGTGACCCGGCAGCGGGCCATGATGGTCCGATCTCTGGATGCCCAGGTCCAGGGTACCCTTGCGTCCGTCGTCAACATCAACAGTTCGGTATACATCCGGGAGGACTACGGGAGCATTGTTGAGATCAACACGATGCTCCTCAAGGAAAATCCCGATATCCGCTACCTGGTGACCTCCAGGAAGGAGGGGACCTGCATCCTTAATCGGGAAGGTCACTGGGAGCTGGTGGACCTCCAATCCCCGGAATTTCGTTGGCTGGACAATCCCGTCAGTCGGGTGATCGAGAAGAATCCCCTTACCGGAGAAAGGGTCTATCACTGCGTCTATCCTGTGCGCTTTTACGACATGGAATGGGGGATGGTCTACCTGGGGGTTTCCCTGAAGACCCACGACGCCCAGATCCGCCGCATGTACGTCAACACGTTAAGTGTTGGCGCTGGTGGTGTCATCCTGGCGGCCCTTTTAGCCTGGTTCTTCACCCGTCGGCTCACGACCCCTCTGCTTCGGCTGAGGGATGTGGCCGAAAGGATCCGTGGTGGTGATCTTGGGGTCAGGGCGCGGATCCGGACTGGCGATGAACTCGAACAGCTGGGGGATTCCTTCAATGCCATGGCTGAATCCATCCAGCAGCTGAATGAAGGCCTGGAGGCCAGAGTCCAGGAGCGAACGCTGGAGTTGCTGCGGTCGGAGGAACGCTATCGCCTGCTCTTTGATAATGCCTCCGAGGCCATTTTTGTGCTGCAGCAGGGCAGGGTCCGCTTCTGGAACCCGGTCCTGCGGCAGATGACGGGTTTCGGCGGAGGGCAGCTCACGGGCGCCCGTTTCGAGGAGCTTGTCGTCGAGGAAGACCGCATGGGCTTCCTCGATCTCATGGCCAAGGCGGAATCCACCCGGGCTTCGGTCGTGAGGGAGGGGCTCCGGCTTGAACGCCTGAACGGAGAGCATGTCTGGGTGGATGTGAACTGTGTGGCGATCCAATGGGATGAAGACCCTGCGCTCCTCTTCTTTGTCCAGGACATCTCAGAGCGGCGCACCCTCCAGGTGCAGCTTTTCCATGCCCAGAAGATGGAGGCCATTGGTACTCTGGCGGGGGGCATTGCCCACGACTTCAACAATCTCCTGGCTGGGATTCTGGGCTATGTCTCCATTCTCCAGATCGGCAAGGAGGCCGGCACCCCCGAGTACGATTGGCTCCAGAAGATCGAAAGACAGATCAGCAGCGCCACTGGGCTCACGCGCCAGCTCCTGGGCTTCGCCCGGGGGGGAACCTATGAGACGCGGCCCCGGGATCTCAACCAGATCATCCATGGGGCCCTGGATCTTTTCGCAAGGACCAAGCGCCAGATCCAGATCCAGCTGGATCTGGAAGACGAGGGGTGCGTGGTGGACTGTGATCGCGGACAGATTGAACAGGTGCTGGTCAATCTGTTCGTCAACGCCGCCCATGCCATGCCAGAGGGGGGAACCCTGACGGTCAGGTCCAGCCTCCGGGAATACGGGGAGGAGCTGACCGAACCCCTGGGGCTTTCACCGGGTTGTTTCGTGGAAGTAGCGGTTCAGGACACGGGCATCGGCATGGACGAGGCCACCAAGGCCCGCATCTTCGACCCCTTTTTCACCACCAAGGAGTTGGGGGGCGGAACGGGCCTCGGCCTGGCCTCTGTATACGGCATCCTCAAGAACCATGGCGGCCTGATCCGGGTCGAAAGCCAGCCGGGCATGGGCTCCACGTTCACCTTCGCGCTTCCCCAATCCAGCGCAACCCTGGTCCTTCGCGAACAGCATCGCCAAAAAGACATCAGGCCCGGGGAAGGGATTGTCCTCCTGGTGGATGACCAGGAGATCATCCGGAATGTGGGGCAGTCCATGCTGGAAATGATCGGCTACCAGGTGCTGACCGCGCCCGGAGGAGCCGAGGGCGTCGCGCTCTTCGAGGAGAACAAGGGGCGGATCGATCTCGTGATCCTGGACATGATCATGCCCGGCATGAGTGGGGGCCAGACTTTCCAGCGACTCAGGGCCATTGACCCCGAGATACCCGTCATCCTGGCCAGCGGTTACAGCCTGGACGGCGAAGTGGAATCCCTGCTCGCCTGCGGCTGCAACGGTTTCCTGCAAAAGCCCTTCAATGCTGTCCAGTTGGCGGAGAAGATCGGCGAGGTGCTGGGCGTCTGAGTGGAGGTGTGACATGTTCAAACGATTGCTCGAATCCTCTCGCTATCTTGTCGTGTTTGGTGTGGTTTCCACTCTCGCGGCCTCGGCGGGGGCCTTCCTCTGGGGCACCTGGAAGACGGGGTTGCTCCTATGGAACCTAGCCCTCAGCGGGGGTGACCAACCCCATCTGGCGGTGCGCCTGATCGAACTCATGGACAAGTTCCTGATCGCCACAGGTCTGTACATTTTCGCAGTGGGGCTCTACGACCTATTTCTCGGCGAACTGGACCTCCCCAAGTGGATGGATGTCCACAGCCTCCATGACATCAAGAGCCGCATTACCAGCATCCTGGTACTATTCATGGCCATCGTTTTCGTTGAGCACCTGGCTGAGTGGGAAAAACCCATGGAGACGCTTGCCCTTGGCGCCGCCATTTCTGTGGTTACCCTGGCCCTCCTGGTCTTCAACCGGTATTCGGAAAAAGCCCAATGAACCAGAATCATTTGCCCCCCTGGCATGCCCTTTCTCCTGAGGAATCCCTCCTGGCGGCACGGGGCAGCATCAAGGGCCTTGGCGCTTCCGAGGCCCTTGAGCGCCTGCGTGAGGAGGGCCCCAACCTCCTGCCCAGGGCTTCGGGAGAATCCCTCTTGGTGATCCTCGGCCGACAGGTGGCCAATCCCCTTATCCTGGTCCTGTTGGGAAGCGCTGGTCTGGCCCTGCTCATGGGCAAACCCACGGATGCCGGGGTGGTCCTCGCGGTGGTGCTCCTCAACGCCCTCATCGGATTTATTCAGGAGTACAAGGCCGGAAGAGCCATCGCCTCCCTGGCGGACATGGTGCCGGAGCAGGCCATGGTGTTACGGGAGGGACAGCGCCGCAGCACCCCGGCCTCGGAGTTGGTGCGGGGTGATCTGGTCTTTCTCCAGAGCGGGGACCAGGTGCCAGCAGATCTTCGTTTGATCGAGGTTCGGGATCTCCAGGTGGTTGAATCCGCCCTCACGGGCGAGAGCCTGCCCGTCTCCAAGGGCGTGGCGGAAGTCCCCGCCGGGGCCCCCCTGGGGGATCGCACCTCCATGGCTTTCAGTGGAACCTTTGTCACCTTCGGCACCGCCACGGGTTTGGTGGTGGGTACTGGCGCCCGGACGGAGCTTGGCCACATTTCCGAACTCATGCGGGAAACGTCCACAGTGGACACGCCCCTCATGCGCGATATGGACCGTCTGGGCAGACAACTCACCTGGGGCATTCTGGGGGTTGCATTCCTGGTCTTCCTGGCGTGCCTCGTTCGTGGTTGGGGACCGGCGGAAGGAGCGCTTGCGGCCCTGAGCCTCGCTGTGGCGGCCATTCCCGAGGGCCTGCCCGCTGTCATTAGCATTGCCCTCGCCATCGGCGTGCGCCGCATGGCCCAGCGGCGCTCAGTGATCCGCAGCCTCCCGGCGGTGGAAACCCTCGGTGCCACCACAATCATCTGCTCGGACAAGACCGGTACCCTCACCCGCAACGAGATGAGCGTGCGCGTCCTCTGGACCGGGGATGCCGAGATCCGTGTGGAAGGGGTGGGTTACGCTCCGACTGGGTGGCTCACCCGGGATGGACAGGTTCTGGAAACGACCCCAGGCGACCTGGAAGGACTCCTTCGGGCAGGAGCCCTGTGCAGCGACGCCACCTTCACCGAGGAAGAGGGCAGGACCATCCTGCATGGCGACCCCACCGAAGGAGCTCTGGTGGTGGCGGCTGAGCGCGGTGGCCTGAGAAGCCGGGAGCTGCGGGAGACCCACCCCCGTCTGGATGTGATCCCATTCGAGAGCGAGCATAAGTACATGGCGACCCTTCATGACCTGGTCAGCGGCCGTCACCTTCTGGTCAAGGGAGCCCCGGAGGTGCTGTTGGCGAGATGTACCCGAAATGTTCAGGGTGCGCCCCTGGATGTGCCGATGGTGCAGGGCGAAGCCGGGCGGCTGGCTGGCCAGGGCATGCGGGTGCTGGCTCTGGCAGAGCGCCCCTTTTCAGGCGACCGGCTCTCCCATGAAGACGTTCAGTCCCTGACCTTCCTGGGGCTCCAGGGCATGATCGATCCTCCCCGGCCCGAGTCCATCCGGGCCATTGCGGACTGCAGGCGGGCGGGGATCACCGTCAAGATGATCACCGGGGATCACCCCGGAACCGCCGAGGCCATCGGGCGGGAACTCGGTCTCCATAGCCCCCGGGGGGCCGTCACGGGCCAGGAACTGGATGCCCTGGATCCTGAGGGCTTCGCCCGGGTCGCCCGGGAGGCTCATGTCTTTGCTCGGGTCACCCCGGAACACAAGCTTAGGCTGGTTCAGGCCCTCCAGGCCCAGGGGGAGGTGGTGGCCATGACCGGGGATGGCGTGAATGACGCCCCGGCCCTGAAGCGCGCCGATATCGGCGTGGCCATGGGCATCACTGGAACGGCCGTGAGTCGGGAGGCGGCGGACATGGTACTCCTGGATGACGACTTCGCCTCCATACGCTCCGCGGTTGCGGAGGGGCGTCGGGTATACGACAACCTGGTGAAGGCCCTGGTTTTCGCCCTGCCCACCAACCTTGGTCAGGCTATGGTCCTCCTGGTCGCAGTGCTGTTTTTTCCAATCAAGGATGGTATTCCTCTGCTGCCAATCCTTCCCGTGCAGATCCTCTGGATCAACCTCGTGGTGACGGTGACCCTCGCCCTTCCCCTCGCCTTCGAGGCCCCGGAACCGGCCCTCATGGAACGTCCGCCCAGACGGCCGGGCGAGCCGCTCTTTGGCCGCTTCGTTGCCGGGCGGACCATTCTGGCCGGAACCCTTTTTGCAGCGGGAACCCTGGGGCTATTCCTGTGGGAGGTGAACCAGGTCTACGGATTGGATCCGGATCTCGCCCTGCGAAAGGCCCAGACCCTGGCGGTCACCACCCTGGCCCTGATGCAGGCCTTCTACCTGCTCAACTGCCGCAGCCTCAAGGACGGTTTCTGGAAGATGGGGCTCTTTACCAACCCGATGGTATACGGCGGGATGCTGCTCCTCTTCCTTCTTCAGGTGGCGCTGGTGCACTTTCCCCCGCTCCAGGCACTCTTCCACACGACGGCTCTGGATGGAGGCGAGTGGGTCAAGGCCATCGCGGTGAGCCTGCTGGTGCTGCCCACCGTGAGCCTGGAAAAGGCCTGGCGAAGCCGGTTGTCCCCGAAGTAGGCCTCATCTCGGTCACAGCAATGACCATTTGCCTGATGTGCCCGGCCATGAGCTTTATAGCAACCATTCTATATAGTGTTATAAATTGTGAATTTATTTCCAGTTAGATGCATAAAGTCGTTTTCAATTTCCCCTTTGCGTTCTTTTCCCAGATTTTCGTCATTGGCCCCCTGGTGAGGTTCGTCTTCAGGACTTTATTCAGGCGCCAGGCCGCTTTCGAGACCGCTGGCTGACCGGTTCAGTCCTCCTCCTGCAGGGGAGCTGCCCAGGCCCGGGTCATCCTCCGCAAGGCAGGGTGGGTCAGCCGGTTTGCGGCCTGGAGGCGTTCCTCCATGGACAGGGTCCGGATCCAGGGGGCGGCCATGCCCAGGACCAGGCCGTTTTCCGGCAGGGAGAGGCTCTGGTCCAGGGTCACCAGCACCTGTTCGGCAATGAGGGAGGATTCGCGCCAGCGTGAGCCCTGGAGGGCCATGGCCTGGAAGGGGCTCAGGGGGGGCTGGAGGAGGGCGCAGAGGGGCTCCTGTCCCAGCTTGGGATGTGCCAGGAAGGCCAGCAGAACGCCGGTGTCACGCACCTTCCAGACAGCTTCCCACATGGGTCTGGGGGCATGGATGGCAAAGCTTCGGCGTTCCCCGAGGGTCATGCCGCCCCAGAGTCCCTGGAGCCGCTCCACGGAATGGGACCGGGCCTGGGGATGGGCACTGGCGTCCTGGGCGATGGCCGCCAGCGCCCGCCATGGGAGCCGGGGCAGGAGGCGCATCCGGAGATGGGCCGGGCTTTTGGGGTGCTGGGCGATCCACCGCAGGAGAATGGGGCGCTTGCGCAAATCCGGGAGATCCGCCGCAGCCTCCAGCCAGCCCACGGGGGGCGCCGGGTGGCGCAGGAGCCTCAGGAACTGGGGCCAGGAGAGCTCGGGGGGGAGCGACCACTCCAAAGGGGTTCCTTTCTTGAGAATAGGGCATCATAGTCCGGTGCGACCCTTCAGCCTATCCCACCTGACCGCTCCGGCCCTCCTCCTGGGGCTCTGTCTGGCGTCAACCGCCTGTGGCCGGAAGGGGGATCCCATTCCCAGGCCCAGGGTGGCGCCCCAGGCCTGCGCGGTCCGCTGGCTCTCCCTGCGGGAATTGGAGGTCCAGCTTCCCCAGAAGGATGTCCAGGGAGAACTCCTGGTGGGCGTAGAGCAGGTGCGCGTCTACTACCTCCCGCTGGGGCTGGCCTGCCCCCCGGCTGCAGAGGTCATTGCCCGGGGTGAGGTCATCCTGGAGCAGCGCCGCCCTGATCTCCCCCCTCCCGGCGGCATGATCCGCATGAACCTCAAGGAAATCGGACGCCCCACGGGCTGGATCGTGGTCGCTGCCGTCCGGGTGGGCGGCGTAGTCGGCGCACCTGGAGTGGTGATGCCCTGGGTGAATCCCGGGATCTGAGTGAACGGATCAAAGGAGTCAACACAGAGGGCACGGAGAGGGAAAAGAGAGGGCACAGAGAAAAGTGGAAGGCCGGAAAAGCGGAGAAAAGCAGTAGACAACTGGAGTCGTCAGGGGTCGCAAGCGGACCCGGCCCGGTTCCGGACGGGCAGCGCCCCGAGGCGCACTTGTGCGCCAGAGGGGCGAGGTCCGTCCGGAACGCGGAGGCGCAGCCGACCGCCTCCGCGAAGCGGAGCAGCCGGGGACGCGTGGATTTGCATTCGTTGCCCGCAAACCTCTCTGTGCCCTCTCTTTTTGCTTTTCTCTGTGCCTCCGTGTTGAATCTTTAGGTTTTTCCCGGATCCTCCCCTCTTCGCTACTGGACCTTCTCAGTTCCTGCTTCGCCGTGTAGTCTGAATGTTTACGAATCCCGGGGTCCTTGGGTGGACTCCTTTGCGCACGAGGGCGCCATGAGCGAGTCCGTGAAGAAGAAGTACTCCGTCTTCCTGCCGAAGACCGATTTCCCAATGAAGGCGGATCTCCCCCAGCGGGAGCCCAAACGCCTGGAGCGGTGGAAGGCCGAAGGCCTCTACCAGCGCATCGAGGCCCACCGCAAGGCCGAGAACGCCCGCGGGAAGGGCAGGGGGCGCCGCATTCTCCATGACGGCCCTCCCTACGCCAATGGGGCCATCCACATCGGCCACGCCCTCAACAAGATCCTCAAGGACATCGTGGTGAAGTCCCTCTGGCTGGACGGCTACGAGTCCCCCTACGTTCCCGGATGGGATTGCCACGGCCTGCCCATCGAGCACGCCGTCGAAAAGGACCTCGGACCCAAGCGCCGGGAGATGACCCGCAGCGAATTCCTGGCCAAGTGCCGGGCCTACGCCCACAAGTGGGTGGACACCCAGCGCACGGGCTTCCAGCGCCTGGGGGTTCTGGGGGACTGGGACGCCCCTTACGTCACCATGGAACCCAAGTACGAGGCCGCCGTCGTGCGCCTCATGGGCCAGCTCTTCGAGCGGGGCGCCGTGAGCCGCAAGCTCAAGGTGGTCCACTGGAGCTACGGCGCCCGCACGGCCCTGGCCGAGGCCGAGGTGGAATACGCCGATAAGACCAGCCCCGCCATCACTGTGGCCTTCCCGGTGTCCGATGCCGAAGCCCGCCGCCTGGAGCTGCCCACCCCCCTCTATCTGCCCATCTGGACCACCACCCCCTGGACCCTGCCCAGCAACCTGGCCATCGCCATGCACCCTGACATGGAATACGCCGTGGTGAAGGCCGGGGATCGGCACTACGTGGTGGCCGTCAGCCTCCAGGAGGAGTTCCAGAAGAAACTCGGTCTCGAGCTCCACACCCGTGAGATCCGCAAGGGCAGCGCGTTCCAGAGCCTCAAGGCCCGGCACGCCTGGCTGGACCGCGAATCCCCCGTGCTCCTGGCGGACTACGTGACCGCCGACACGGGCACGGGTCTGGTGCACACCGCCCCCGATCACGGCGTCGACGACTTCGGTCTGGCCCAGCATCTCGGTCTCCTCCAGCTCGTGGGACCCGATGGCCGCTTCGTGGCCGCCGTCAACGACCCTGAACTCGAGGGCAAGAACATCTTCGACTGCAATCCCCTGGTGGTCGAGAAGGTCAAGGCCAACGGCTCCCTCCTCCACGAGGAGAAGCTCCAGCACAGCTACCCCCACTGCTGGCGCACCAAGACCCCCATCTTCTTCCGGGCAACCGAACAGTGGTTCATCACCATGGACGACGAGCTCCAGGGTGGCCGGAGCCTGCGGGAACTGGGCCTCGAGGGTGTGGATGGCACGAACTGGGTCCCGGCCCAGGGCCGCAACCGCATCCACGCCATGATTAGTGGCCGTCCCGACTGGTGCATCAGCCGTCAGCGGGCCTGGGGCACCCCCATCACCGTGCTGCGCTGCTCCGAGTGCGGGGAGCCCATGGTGCTGCCCGAGATCTTCGAAAAGGCCGCCGCTGCCATCGAGGCGGGGGGCATCGAGGCCTGGGCCGACCTGCCGGTCGAACAGCTCAAGCCCACTGGGGCTACCTGCGCCCAGTGCGGTTCCAGCCAGCTCCAGAAGGAGACGGACATCCTGGACGTCTGGATCGACTCCGGGGTTTCCGCCACGGTGGTGAGCCAGATCCATCCCGAGCTGAAGCCCGAGGACTACGGCGACTTCATCTATCTGGAGGGCTCGGACCAGCACCGCGGCTGGTTCCACTCCTCGCTCCTCTTCAATCTGGCCGCCAGCGGCCAGAAGCCTTACAGCACCGTCGTCACCCACGGCTTCGTGCTGGATGGCAAAGGACAGAAGATGTCCAAGTCCATGAACAATGTGGTCGCTCCCGAAGAGGTCATGAAGACCATGGGTGCCGACATCCTCCGCCTCTGGGTGGCCAGCGTGGACTTCAGCGAGGACGTCCGCATCTCCAAGGACATCCTGGAGCGCAACGCCGACGCCTACCGCAAGATCCGCAACACTCTGCGCTTCCTGTTGGGGGCGGTCTCCGAGTACGACGCCGCGGCGGACAACCTGCCGGAGGAGGCCTGGACCCCCCTGGATCGCTGGGTCTGGGGCGCTTTCCTGGCCCTGGCCAAGGAACTGCGGGAGGCCTACCTCTCCTACGACTTCCTGAAGGCCACCCAGGCGTTGCTCTCCTTCTGCCAGTCCGAGCTTTCGGGCCGCTACTTCGAGATCATCAAGGACCGGCTCTACTGCGACGCCCCGGACAGCTCCCGGCGTCGGAGCTGCCGCACGGTCTGCCGCCGCCTCGCGGAGGGCTTGGCCATCCTGGCCGCCCCCCTCATCAGCTTCACGGCGGATGAGGCCTGGGAGCACATCCCCGGGGTCCAGGGCAGCGTCTTCGAACAGCGCTTCCCCGAAGGTGCCTTCGCTCCGGCCGACCAAGCCTGGGAGAAGCTCTGGGAGGTCCGTCAGGCCGTCCAGGCGGCCATGGAGCCCCACCGGGCCGCCAAGACCATCGGCACCAGCCTGGATGCCGAGATCACCGTGACCCTCCCCGCTGCCCAGCAGGCACTGCTGAGCGGGCTCGGTGAGAGCCTGGACGATCTCCTGGTGGTCTCCGGTCTCCGCTTCGTGGAAGGTGAGCTGGCGGTGGAGGTGAGCACCCACACCGGCACCAAGTGCCCCCGCTGCTGGAACCACAAGGGTGGCGCCGGGCAGGGTGATGACGCCGACCTCTGCCCCCGCTGCTGGGAAGTCGTCAAGGCGGGCGCGTGAAGCCTGCCTGGACCGCCCGTCTCCCCTGGCTGCTCCTGCCCCTGGTCGCCCTGGGGCTGGATGCCTGGTCCAAGCTCGCCATCCTCGCCCGCTTCCAGCCGGGTGAGGTCAGGGCGGTGATCCCGGGCTGCTTCAACCTGACCCTGGGTTTCAACCCTGGCGCGGTGTTCGGCAGTTTCGCCAACGCCTCTGACGGCCTCCGGACGACGCTCTTCCTGGTGGTGGGGCTCCTGGCGGTGCTCTACTTCGGCTACGAATTCCTCAAGGCCAGCACCCCGACCCTCATGCGCCTGTCCTACGGGCTCATCCTCGGGGGTGCCCTGGGTAACAGCCTGGATCGCGTCGTCCGGGGCTCGGTGGTGGACTTCCTGGACTTCTATTACGGGAACTGGCACTACTGGACCTTCAATATTGCGGACTGCTGCATCGTGGTGGGAGCCGTGCTGTTGGGAATCGCCCTCCTCCAGCAATCTCGACGGAGCTGAGTTTTCCCGCTAGGGTTCCTACCATGGCCGACCCGATCCTCGCCCAATCTCCCCCGCTTTCCTTCCTGATGTTGCTGGGGCGCGCACTCCTGGTGACAGGCACCCCGGCCCACCGCTTCGAAGAGACCATGGGGCAGGTGGCCCGGAAACTGGGTTTCGAGGCCCAATTCTTCGCCATCCCCACGGGCTTCTTCAGCTACATCACCCTGGACGGGCGTCAGCACACCTTCCTGCTTCGGGGGCGCTCTGAAGCCATGGACCTGGGTCGCATCGCCCAGCTCCACGAACTGGTGGTGGCGGTCCTGGAGGACCGGAAGCCGATCGAGGAGGCCTCCCGTCGGGTGGCGGCCATCCTGGAAGCTCCGGACCGCCACCCCAAGCGGGCCCTGGTTCTGGCCAACGCGCTCCTGTCGGCCTGTGTCACGACCTTCCTCAGCGGGGGCTGGCGCGAAGCCCTTCTGGGGGCCCTGTTGGGGGGCGTGATCGGCTTGATGATCGGTCTTTTCGCCCCCAGACCCACGCTACAGCGGGTCCAGCCCGTCCTGGGCGCTGCCCTCGCCAGTGTGGCCAGTGTGGTGCTGTGTCACTTCCTGGGGCACACTTCAGCCCTGATCGTCACCTTGGGGGCCATTATCGTCCTCATCCCCAGCCCGGGCATCGTGATGGCCACCAATGAGATGGCCACGGACAACCTGCTCGCGGGAAGCGCCCGTGGGCTGCACACCCTGCTGGATCTGGGCCAGCTGGCCACGGGCATGGTTCTGGCCCAGCGCATCGGCAGCCACTGGTTCCAGGGCGCCATGGTGGCCCAGCCCCTGGCCCTCCCGGGCTGGGTGCAACTGGTGGCCATGGTGCTGGTGGCTCCGGCTTTCGTGGTGCTCTTCAACGCGCGGTGGAAGGATCTTCTGCCCATCCTGGTGGCCTGCGTGGTGGCCTTCGGGGGTTCCCGCCTGGCGGGCGAATGGCTGGGGCCGGAGTTCGGGGCGGGGGCGGCCGCCTATCTCCTGGGG
>JAFNAB010000065.1 GCA_017859955.1 Holophagaceae bacterium | reverse complement strand
GATGAGCCCGATGGCCAGGCTGGGATGGGTCACCAGGAGGACCAGGAAGCCCAGTCCCAGGATGACCAACAGGAGGATCTGGCCAAGACTGAGGCTTCGCACGCTATTTTGCCGGGCACCTTCGGCGCGCGCTCCCTCCCGGGTTTCGCCTCCCAGCCTGGTCAGGAGTCCGTCGACCCCCGCTTCCACAGCCCCATCCCAGTCCCCCGCTGCAAGCCTGGGCGTGATGGCCTCCCGGATGATCCGGGAGGCCACGGCATCGGGCACCTGGCCCTCCAGTCCGTAGCCTACTTCGATGCGGAGCTTGCGGTCCCGGGCCAGGATGAAAAGGACGAGCCCATCATCCTTTCCGCTGCGTCCGGCCTTCCAGGACTCAAAGGTGCGGGCCGACCAGTCCTCCAGGGCACCGCCTCCGGTGCTTCCCCCGATCCACACCAGGACTTGGTGTCCGGTGGCCTTTTCGTATTGGGCCAAGCGCCGGTTCAGGGCGGACCGTTTCGTGGGAGAGAGCACTCCCTGGGTATCGGTCACCCACTGTCTGGGGGCTGGCGGAAGGGGCTCCTGGGCACCCAGCCCCAGGCTGCCCCAGAGGAGCAGCAGGGGCAGAAACAGGGATAGGAGCCTGTGCATGTTACTGGAAGGAGACCTTCGGAGCCGTCTCGGCCCCGGCCTGGGCTTTGAAATAGGCCTTGTCCCGGAATCGGTCACCCAGGAAGCCCGCCACGATCAGCGTCGGGAAGCTGTTCCGCTTGGTATTGAAGGCCTGGGCCGCCTGGTTGAAGCGCATGCGCTCCACGGCGATGCGGTTCTCGGTTCCCTCCAGCTGGGCCTGGAGGTCCCGGAAGTTCTGGGTGGCCTTCAGGTCGGGATATTTTTCGACCACCACAAGGAGGCGGGAGAGGGCCGATCCCAGGCCCTCCTGGGCCTGCTGGAAGCGGGCCAGGGAGGCTGCATCGGAAGGTGCCTTTCCTGCGGACACCTGGCCCACCTTGGCGCGGGCCTCCGTGACGGCCATGAAGGTCTCCTTCTCAAAGGCCGCCGCGCCCTTGACCGTTTCGACTAGGTTGGGTACCAGGTCGGCCCGCCGCTGGTAGACATTCTCCACCTGGCCCCACTGGGCCTCCACCGCCTGGTTGAGGCTGTTGAGGGAGTTGTACGAGCCCACCCCGGCAAGTCCCAGGACCACCAAAATCAGGACCACGACTCCGCCGCATCCCAGGGCAATCTTGCTGGCCATACCCATGTTTCCTCCGAAAGGATCTCGCCGCCATCCTAGCGGTAACTCTCCCCCTTCAAGCTTGGGTTGGCAAGGGGTTCAACGGGTTCCGACTGTTTTATCCCTCTTGTAGGGTTTCATGGCGTCAGGTTATCTGCGGCTGGTTCTGCTTTCTCAAGCGAGCCGACTTCCAGGGTGGACCTCAATGGGTGGATTCTTTCCCGAGAATCCGCTCGATCTCTGCTCCCGCCAGGCACACTCCCATCCGGGCCTGGAGGGCGCTCAAATCCATTGAGGCGGCCGCCCGCTTGGCCTCTTCGAGCCGGACCTGGGGGATGAGGCCTGCCTCCCGCTGGTCCCGGGCGATTCTCAGGGTCTCCGACTGGAAGGCCTGGGCCTGGTCGGCGGCTTCCTGCAGGAGCTTGGCGTCCTCGAGTTTTCGGTAGGCCTTCTCCAGATCCAGACGGACCCGGTTCTCGATCCGCACTAAATTCTCCCGGGCCTGGGCGGACTCGGCCATGCGCTGACTGATGACATGGTTGCGCTTCCCCCAATCGAAGATGTTCCAGGACACCTGCACGCCTGCGCTGACCAAGTCGTTCTTCAGGAAGGGGACTCCGCTCTGGTTGGTGTATTTCACGAAGGCACTGAGGTCCGGAACGTAATCCAGCTTGGCCAGGCGTATCCCGCTGATGGATTTTTCGTGAAGGGCTCGTGCTGAGCGGATGTCGGCGTTGTCCTGGCGCATGGAGCTGAGCACCGCACTCAGGGGAGGAGGGGCTATGGGTTGGAGGTCCTGCGCGGTGAGGGCCATCCGTCCCTCTGGCGGGAAGCCGATCAGGTCTTTCAGTTCGCCGACGAGATCCTCCTCCTGGTGCCGGGCCGCGATCTGCTTCTGGCGGGCCTGGAGAATCGACGCGCCAGCGCCCAGGTTGAGGACCTTCAGGGCGTTGCCGGCCTTAACCGCGGCACGGCTTTCCTCGCATCCCGCTTCCACGGCCGCAAGTTCCGCGTCGGCGGCAGCCTGCTGCTTCTGGGCGATAAGGATGCCCAGATAGACCTGGTGCACCGCGAGGCGGGTCTCGCTCTCGGCCTTGCTGAGGTCCGCCTGCGCCGCTTCCAGGTCCTTCGCGGCGGCCAGGTCGGCCTGGCGGATCTTGAGCAGCTGGGTCAACGGCTGTCCCAGCGTGAGATTCGCGATGGACAGGTTCCGCGAGCCCTGGCTTAGGGTGACCGCCTGGGAGGGGAAGGCGCCGACATCCGGCAAGGTCCCCAAGCCTCCCGCCGGGATGGTCACCAGACTTTCGGTGGTCATCCGGCTCCAGTTCCAGTCACCGGTGAGCTGGGGCAGATAGTCCGTTCGGACGGCCTTCGCCTTCTGTCGATTCTCCTCCACCCGGGCCTTGGCGATCCTGATGGCGGAACTCCGGGCCTGGGCCAGTTGGAGGCACTGCTGGAGCGTGAGCGTCTCCGGGGCCGCGCCCCAGACCTTGGGGGCCGCCGCGAGGCACAGGATGACCAGGACAGGGCGGATCCGCCGCCACCTCCCCTCCATGACGACGACATAGAGGACCGGGACCACCAGCAGTGTGAAGACCATCGACAGCAGCAGGCCTACCGCGATGACACTGGCCAGCGGGCTCCACAGCTTCGAGCCGGAGAGGATCATGGGCAGCACGCCCACCGCTGCGGCCACGGTGGTCAGGAAGATCGGGCGAAGCCTCCGGGATCCGGCTTCCATGGCCGCTTCCGTGAGGGAAGCGCCGGCATGACGGCGTTCCTTGGTGTATTCCACCAGGATGATGGCATTCCTGACGACGATGCCGCACAGGCTGATCATCCCCATGAACGCCGTGAAGCCGAAGGGGTTGGCCGTGATCACCAGTCCCAGCATGGCCCCGAAGAGGGATAGCGGGATGGAGGCCATGATGACCAGCGGTTCTTTGAGGTTCCGGAACTGCACCAGCAGCACGAGGAAGATGGCCAGAAGGCTGATGCCAAGGGCGAGGACCATCATGGGGAAGGTCTCCCCCTGGTTCTCGACCTCGCCCCCGGGTTCGATGCGGACCCCCGGAGGCAGGGCCAGTTTGGCGACCTGCAGCTCAGCCTTGCCCTGAAGGGTGGAGGCGTAGTGTCCGGGCTTCATGAAGCTCCGTACCGTGAGGGTCGGCAGGCCGTTCCTGCGGACGAGGCGGCTGGGTTGCCATTCGGGTTTCAGGTTGGCGATGGCCCCGAGGGGGAGACTGCCTTGCGACAAGGGGGAGGTCATGGGCGTGCCCTGGACCGTACCGAAGCTGCTCCGATGGCTGGCGTCCAACCTCAGAATCACCGGCACCGCGCGATCTCCCTCCCAGAAGGTGCTGACCGGCGCTCCATCGAGGCCGCCTGCCAGGATCTGGGCGATGCCCATGTGGCTGAGGCCCAGGCGGTTCGCGAGTTCGGGATGGATGTTGACGTTCACGAGGGGGGAGTCGTTGAAGTGGTCCGTGTGCACGAACCGGGATTCGGGAAGGCCCCGTAGGATGTTCTCCACCTGGGCGCCGACGGCCTTCACGCGTTCGGTATCCTCGCCGATGATCCTGAACTCCACCGGGGCCTCCATGGAGTCACCCTGCTGGAGCTCCTTGACGATCACCATGCCTTCGGGTGCGACCTGGGCCAATTCAACCTGGAGCTGCTGCACCAAGGCCTCCGTCTTCTTCATGTTCCTGGTGTTGACGACCATCTGCCCATAGGCGGCATCCGGCTGCTGGGGATTGACGTTGTAATAGAAGCGGGGGGCGCTCTCGCCCACGAAGGTCGCAAAATGCTCGACCTCCTTGATGCCGCTGAGATGACCTTCGATTCGCTGGAGGGTGGCCTGGGTCGCCTCGATCCGGGTGCCCTGGGGCATCCAGAGGTCGACGACGAACTGGTTGCGCTCGGCGCTGGGGAAGAATTGCTCGGGAACGAGGGTGTAGAGCATGGCGCCGAGGGCGATGCTGAGGGCCCCGAAGCCCAGGGACAGGCCTTTCCGCATCATCATGAACCGGATGGCCTTGGTGTACTGGGTCTGGATCCAGTCCAGGAGATTGAAGCTCCGAGGGCCTTGCCGACCGGCGGCGGAGGCGTGGATGCCCTGGGTGATGAACTTCCGGCACAGCAGCGGGGTGATGAAGATCGCGACCAGGAAGGAGACGCTCAGGGCCAGGGCCACGGTGATGGGCAGGGCCATGATGAATTCCCCGACGCTGCCCTTGAGGATCAGGAGGGGCAGGAAGGAGGCGATGATGGTGAGCGTGGCGGTCAGGACGGGCACGAACACCTCGGTTGCCGACCGCCAGGCCGCCCGGATGAGCGGCACCCCATGGTCGAGCAGTTCGAGATAGTTGTCGGCGATGACAATGGCGTCATCCACGACAATGCCGAGCACGACGATGAGGGCGGCGATGGAAACCTGGTGCAGCTCGATGCCGATGGCGCTGAGGATGCCCAGAGTGCCGAGCATGGTCAGAGGGATGGCCAGGGCCGCGATGACCGCGACCCGGATCGGCAGGAGGATGACCGCCACCAGGATCACGGCGCCGATGGCCAGTAGGAACTCCACGCCGAGGTGGTGCATCCGGGAGGACACGACCTGGGGCTGGTTGGCGATGAAATCCAGCTTCACGTCCGAGGGCATGCGTTGCTTCAACCGCGTGAGGGCTTCGGAGATCTTGTCCCCCATATCCACGATGTTCTTGCCCTTCTGCATCTCCACCGAGAGGAGCAGGGCGGGTTGGCCATCGAAGCGGACCAGGTACTCCGGGTCTTTGTAGCGGCGCTCGATCTGCGCCAGGTCTCCCAGGTAGACGGGCTGTCCGGTGGGGGAGACATCGATGATCAGCTTCCGGAGTTGCTCCTCAGTGTTGAACAGGCCAGGGGTGTTGAAGGGGATCTTGGCCGACTCGGTGAGCAGGCTTCCGGAGGGCGAGATGGCGTTCCTCTGGTTCAGGGCTGCGACGATGCGGGAAGGATCCCCCGAGTACTGGGACAGGCGGCCCAGGTTGCCCGTGACCCAGATCTGCTCTTCTTGCTGTCCATAGGTGGCCAGGCGGCCAACCTCCCGGATGGTCCTCAGCTCGTCCTTGACTAGGTCGGCGTAGTCCCGGAGTTCGCGGTAGCCGTAACGTTCCCCCCGGATCGCGATGAGCATGGCGACCGTTTCCCCGAAGTCGGCATCCACGATCGGGCCCATGACGCCCTGGGGCAGCTCGGTTGCCCTCGTCAGTTCGAGTTCCGCTCTGAGCTTGGCCCAGAAGGTGTCGGCTTGATTTACGTGGTCTTCCAGCTCGACGTTGAAGATGACCAGGCCGGGACGGGTGGTGGTGAAGGTCTTGCTCTTCCGGATCTCGGGGCACTTGAAGAGGTGGGACTCGATGGGGCGGGTGACCTGTTGTTCGACTTGCTGGGTGGTCGCCCCCGGATAGGCCGCAATGACCAGACCGGTGCGGATCGTGATGCTGGGATCCTCGGTCCGGGGCATGCCCCACAGGGCCTGGAGGCCGACCATGGCGACCAGAGCGGCCACCACCAGGGTGACCACGGGGTACCTGAGGAAGAATTGGATCATGCGCTTCATGGCTCAGTGCCCTCCCGAAAGGGACTGGGACTTTTCGCCCTCGACCTGGGCTGGAGATCCGTCCCGGAGGAAGTTCTGGCCCGCCACCACGATCCGGGTCGACGCATCGATGCCGCTCAGCACCTGGATCCGGTTTCCTTCGAGGGCACCCAGGGTCACGCGGCGAGCCAGGACCCGGTTCTCGCCTGCCCGGAATTCATACACCACCGAGGCGCCGTGGAGATCCTTCACGATGGCTTCGCAGGGCACCAGAAGCATGCGCTCTCTGCGCTCGCCCCGGATTCTCGCCTCGGCGACCATGCCGAGGCGCAGCACTCCCTTGGGGTTCTTCAGGGCGACGCGGGCCATGTAAGTTCGGCTGGCGGGGTCGGCGGTCGCGTTGATCACCCGCAGCGTCCCTTCGAACCGGGTACCCGGCAGGCTCGGCAGGGTCACTACGGCGGTCTGGCCGATCTTCAGGGACCCCGCGAGGTTCTCGGGGATACCGATCTGGATTTCCACCGGATCCACCTGGGCAATTTCGAAGGCGGGCTGCCCGGCTGCTACCATGACGCCAGGCTCCACCGACCGACGAGTGACGACGCCCCCCACCAGAGCGCTCAGGTGGGTATCGCCGAGGGCTTTACGGGCCACCTTTTCCTGGGCCTCCGCCTGAAGGAGTTGTTCCCGGGCCGTCTGCTCCGCCAGTTTGAACTTAAGGAAGTCGTTCTCGGCCAGGCTCTGCCTCTCGTAGATGAGCTTCATCCGCTGTAGCTCGTCCTGGGCGCGGGAAAGTGCGGCCTGGGCCGCCCTCTTCTGGGAGCTGGCGGTGGCGAGGGCTGCGGCATAGCTGGAGTTCTCGAGGGAGGCGAGCACCTGGCCTTTCCTGGCCAGTTCTCCCTCCCGTGGGCCGACGGTTACGACCCGGCCAGGTACCTGGAAGGATAGGGTTTGAGGAGCACCCTGGGTCATCACTGTGCCACTCAGCGCAAAGCCTTCCGGCTGGTCACTGACTTCCGGCAGGGCGACCCGGACCCATTGCGGAACCTCGGCCTGGGACTTCTGGCTGGAACCGCATCCGATGAGGGAAGCCAGGATGGCAAGGGATATACACAAACGTGTGGGCATAACACTCCCTACCCTTATTGAAAAGGGATGTATGAAACTTGAATTGAGCCTCAGGCGATGTTATTTCGTGATATTCAGCATTTCGCGCTTGATAGCGTCCATTTCCTGCGCGCTGAACCGGTACAGATTGAAAACATCGATCATGACAAAGCTCTCGATGACCAGGGTGATGATCGCGGCCTTGGCGAATCCTTCCGCATCACCCGCCTGGCGGAACCGATCCAGTCGGCTGGCGAAGAGCTTCCGCCAAGGATCCAGAAAAGGGGAATTCTCGCGGAGATCCGAACCGTAGAGCCGGATTACCCCTTTGGCAAGATCGGCGCTGGCCCGGCGCAGGGCCGGGTCCAGGCTCGCATCCATATAGGCCTTCACCCCCGCGGCAGTTCCGGGCGCTGCGCTATCGCCCAAGCGGTTCGCGACATCCATGAACTGGCTGATCATTTCCTCGATGACCCCTTCGATGAGGGCCTCCTTGGTGGGGAAGTGATGGGTGAGCCCACCCTTGCTGACCCCGGAGCGCTTGACCACGGCATCCAGGGTCAGCAGATCCCGCCCCTCCATCAGGATGGCAAGCGCTGAGTGGAGCAGGAGGTTGCGTGTGTCAGAGCTTCGAGTCGTCATGACTGCAGTATCCCATGATAGAAGGCAGACCGTCTGGTCGGTCTTTTAAGAAACATACCGACCAGACGGTCTGTTGTCAAAGCTCTTTTCTTGTCCTATCGCTACAGCCCTTTGTGGGGCCGGATCCTGAAAGATCCCGTTGGCTGAGATAGATGATTACCCTCGCCGCCTTCCCAGGCCTGCTAGGCATTCTGGGGTGGCGGTGGAGGGCTTCAGGACAAGTGGGTGCTGATCGGGATTATTGGGGAGTAACCGGGCCCGAGGCCACCAGATCCGTGTGGAAGGTCACTGTATCCTGATTTACGGGCACCTCTATCCTGGACGTACGGCCGCTGGATGGCTCCCGGAAGGTCAGGACCACCCGGTCGGTTCCCGCAGGGCAGCGCGTGAGCATCACCGGATTTGCGAGGAGCCGGGGGGTGGCTGCGCCCGGCTTCCGCCCGGCCCGAAGACGGCCAAGGGACTGTCCATCCACGGTCGTGATGGCCAGGTCGACCCCCGACAGGAATAGCTTCATGCCCAAGCGAAGCTGGTCTGGGTTTCCCGGGATCTTCACAAGAGTCCCCTCCGCCCAACCGTTTTCACGGGCGAGATTCTGGGCGTGGAGATCCACCTGGAAATCCCCTTCAACGACGGGAACGACAACCTGTCCCAGTTCGCCAGTGGTGGTCTGGAGGGTGACCCGCAGGCTCGTCATGGCGGGAGCCAGATCCAGCCCGCACTTGACGCGGACTGTCGAAGGCCTGCTCGATGCCTTCGGTTCTCCAGAGGCAAACCAGGACCAGTCGGCGGTCGGCTCTGAAGCCTTTCCAGGCAGGATTGGCTCCACGAAAACGTTCAGCTTGCCGTGGGAATCGGGATGTTCGGTCGTCATCTCCAGAGTCCATTTCCCGGCACCATTGGGGCTGAGATGGCCCTGGGCGTGGATGGACCCAGCGGCGGGAAGGGTTTTTGCCGTGCGCCCCAGGGAAACCCCCGCCAGGGCCATGGTGGGCAGGAGGAGGAAGGCGGTCATCGCCCAGGGGTGAGGAGCCCTCACTGACATGGGTGAGACGAGATTGCGGATTCGATTCACGAGATGTCCTCCACGGGCCGCCAGGGCCATGGCCTGATGACGTGCTTGGGCGTCATCCAGGGCGTTAAGGGCTCGGGCCAAGCGGAGGGGATCCTCCAGGACCTTCGCCGCAAGGCTGTCACACAGGTGTTCGCGCTCGGTCCGGATCCGGCGGGAAAGCCACCACGCTACGGGGTGATAGAAGAGCACGACCTCGACAAGGCTCTGCAGGAGATTCACCAGGAAATCATGGCGGGTAATATGGGCTACTTCATGGGCCAGCAGCGCCTCAAGGTAGGCGGGGGGAAAGCCCGTTAGGAGGGCTGTGGGCACCAGGATGACCGGTCTCCAACAGCCATGGGTGACCGGTCCATCCAAGGTGGACGAGGCTCTGAGGGTCAGCCTGCGTCGCACGCCCAGGCTTCGAGCCATCTCATGGACCCGGTCTGTGATGGCCACAGGAACCCGGGCCGACGCCATGGCCGCTCGGCGTTGGAGCCACCACCAGGCTCCCGCGAGTCGAACTCCGCCGAGGGCCACGCCCACTGCCCAAAACAGCGCTGCCCAGGGTAGACACCGGGCCAGAAAAGGGGATAGGTGGAAGGTGGGCTGCAAGGCGGCTCCTCCGCTGGCCAACCCTGCCTGGGCGATGCTCGGCCAGGTCGGAGGAAGGTGGACAAGGGAGGCCTGGTTCCCGGGCCATAGCAACATCAAGGTGGCCAGGGGCAGCGCCAAGCAGGTCGCAAGTCCCAGCCCCGCGATCAGGTAACGCGTATAGCTACCCCTGAAGGAGGCCAGGGCCGCTGCCGACACCAGGCCCACGGCGGCCCCTTCCCAAAGGGAGTGGGCGAGGGTCCAGCCCAGGGCCAGGAGTCGCGGGTCCTGCAGCCAGGGATTCATGCTTCCTCCTCCCCCAGTAGCCTGCGGATATCGGCCTTCTCTTCGGGGCTGACCCGGCCCGCCCTCAGGGCGGCTAGGACGAGATCCCGCCCGGAACCCGCGAAGGCTCTGTCCATGAAATCCCCCAGGAGGCTACCCTGCATCTCCTCTTGGCTGTGGGCTGGCCAGTAGACATGGGATCGGTTGCTCTCATCACGCAAGAGCAGACCCTTATCCCGCATGATCTGCATGAGCTTCAGGGCACCGGTGTAGGTGAATTCCCGATCTTTGGCGATGGCCTGATGAGCCTGCTTCACAGTGCATGGGCCGAGCTGCCAAAGGACACTAAGGATACCTAGCTCGGCTTCGGTGGGGCGAGGTGGGATAGGCGGCATGAGAACTCCCCGGTTTTGTCTAGAGTAATATTCATACGAAAAATAATCTACGAAAAATATCGTACTTTGGGCGTCAGAAATTGAGGTGCATTGGGGTTGCTGTCATGGGCGCTATGTCACTGGAGCAATGTGGATGCTCGGACTGTTGCGGCCCCAGATTTGGAGGGATGGATGCTTCGGGGATATGTTCAGCTCGGTCCCAGAACCACCATCAGGCCCTTCAGGGCCTCTCGCAGTTGTTCACCCGTCTGGAGGTCCATGCGTCCCTGAAGGCTGCACACCATGTTCTGCCTCATGGCCACGGCCTCTTTCCGCAGTTCCCGGCCCTGGTCTGTGAGGCTGACCAGCACCCTGCGCTCGTCCTCAAGGCTGCGGCGGCGGGTGACGTAACCCAGGCCCTCCAGGCGCTTGAGCAGGGGCGTCAGGGTTCCCGAGTCCAGCCTGAGGCGCTCGCCGATCTCGCTCACGGTGAGGCCATCGCCCTCCCATAACACCAGCATGACCACGTACTGGGGATAGGTCAGGCGCAGGGGGGCCAGGAAGGGCTGGTAGGCCTGGGTCATGGCCCGGGAAGCGGCGTAGAGGGCGAAGCAGAGCTGTTCGTCCAGGCGCATGCCATCGGAGCTCACAGGATGGCCTCGATTTCGGTGGCGAGCTTGGAGGGGAGGGTTGCGGGGGCGAAGCGTTTCACCACCTCGCCTTGGCGAT
The DNA here is from genome assembly GCA_017859955.1 of Holophagaceae bacterium. Lineage (GTDB taxonomy): Bacteria > Acidobacteriota > Holophagae > Holophagales > Holophagaceae > Holophaga. The sequence goes on along the minus strand of JAFNAB010000065.1, from coordinate 21,522 downwards.
TCACCAGGAACTTGGTGAAGTTCCACTTGATGGCTTCGCTGCCCAGCAGGCCCCGGGCCTCCCCTTTGAGGAAACGATAGAGGGGATGGGCATTTTCACCATTGACCTCAAGCTTGGCGAAGAGGGGGAAATCCACCTGGTAATTGAGTTGGCAGAAGGCCTGGATCTCGGATTCCGTTCCGGGCTCCTGGCCGCCGAACTGGTTGCAGGGGAAACCCAGTACCTCGAAACCACGGTCCCGGTAGCAGCGGTAGAGCTGCTCCAGGCCTTCGTACTGAGGGGTGAACCCGCACTTGCTGGCGGTGTTGACGATCAGGAGGACCTTGTCGGCGTAGTCGGCCAGGGACCGTTCCTCGCCGCTGATCGTAGTTACGTGGATGTCGTAGAGGGGTGCGCCCATGGGGTTTCCTTTGTTGGAAGTGGGTCCCGCATCTAATTGTATTGTGCAAAATTCAATTTTCAAGAAGGGATCCGGGCGGCCCTAGCCCGGCCCTGGGGGACGAGGTATCCTGGGACTTCATTTCGGAAGGGTATCCATGGCCGTCCTCACTCCCGTCTCCTGGGGCGAACTGATCGACAAGTACACGATCCTTGTGATCAAGACCGAGCGCATCGATGACCCCGCCAAGGTGGCCAATGTCCGCAAGGAGATGGAGGCCCTGGCTCCCCTGCGCAACCAGGCCCGGGAGGCCCAGGCCGGGCTCGCCCAACTGGAGGCGGACCTGAAGGTCGTGAACGAGGGGCTTTGGGAGATCGAGGACGAGATCCGCGACTGGGAGCGCCGTAAGGATTTCGGAGCCCGCTTCGTAGAACTGGCCCGGGCCGTCTACCACGAGAACGACAAGCGGGCCGCCGTGAAACGCCAGATCAACGAGCTGCTGGGTTCGGAGCTCGTGGAAGAAAAGTCCTACAAGCCCTACTGAACCGGGAATGTCCATGCCCAAGAAGATCCTGGTGATCCGCCTTTCGGCGATCGGGGACGTGGTGCGCACCGTGCCGTCGGTCCTGGCCCTGCGGAGCCTCTACCCGCAAGCGACCATCCACTGGCTGGTGGAGGACCGCTGCGCCGAGATCATCACGGGTCTCGAAGGCATCGACGGTCTCAGGATCGCCCCCCGTCGCGCATGGAACAAGCTCAAGGGGCTGGCGCGATTCCGGGCCATGCTGGCCTTCGGTCGCGAACTGAAGGCTGAAGGCTATGATCTGGTGGTGGACTTCCATGGGGTGGCCAAGAGCGGTTTCCTGGCCTTCCTGACCCGGAGCCCCCGGCGGGTCGGCTATCCCAAGGGGATCGCCAAGGAAGGGGCCCATATCTTCCTGACGGAACGGGTGCCCCTGGTGGCGGGTAGGCTCTCCCGCTACGACCGCAATTTCCTGCTGCCCCGTTATTTTGACCCTGCGGTGGCCGAGCCAGAGCCGACCCTCCCCATCGGGGAAGGGGACCGCTCTATGGCCCTGGGCTTCCTGGCGGAGCATGGGCTGGTGCCCAAGGGCTATGCCTTCCTCTACCCGGGTACCAGCAAGGTGGGGGCCTACAAACGCTGGCCTGCGGAATCCTTCGGGCGGGTGGCAGATCTGGTATGGGAGCGCTTCGGCGTCCCGGCGGTCATCGGCTGGGGCCCCGGCGAGGAGGAGATGGTGGAACGCCTGGTGAAGGCCGCCAAGCATCCGGTCCATGTCCTGCCCCTGACCTCCATGAAGGAGATGGCGGCTGTCCTTGAGCAGGCCCGTATCTACATCGGCGGCGACACCGGTCCCCTCCATATCGCCTCCCTGGTGCACACCCCGGCCCTGGCCATCTATGGCCCTTCGGACCCGGTGCTGAACGAGCCCTGGCGGAAAACGCCATTCCGGATCGTCCGGACGGGGATTGACTGCTCCCCATGTCGCAATCGGAAGTGCGACCACCTGTCCTGTTTGAGGCTTCTGGAGCCGGAACGGGTGGCGGCGGTGGTCTCGGAACTGCTGGGCTCCTAGGTCTGGCGGCCCGTCTTGGAACAGGATCCAGTAATTTCGGCCCACCACACTAGCCGATAACCCCATCCCGGAACATCCCATCCAGGGCCTTCTGGACGTCCTCCACGCTGACAAGCCTGATGTCTCGGTGGAGGATGCAGGTGCCCGCCTGGCAATCGGGGCAGCTTGCCTCTCCCTGCACAGCAAGGTGGGCAGGGGAGGGGTAGGTCCAATTGGCGGGGAAGGTGGGGCCCATGACCGTCATGGAAGGGGTGCCTACGGCAACGGCGATGTGTCGGGGTCCCGAGCAGTTGCCGATATGCAGGTGGCTCTGCTCGATGAGGGCCGCCAGTTCCATCAGGTTGGTGGGGCATGCCAGGATGTGGGGATGGCGGGCACTCGCGATCAGCGCCTGGACCTCTTCGCGTTCGCCAGGGCCCCAGATGAAGATGACCTGACAATTGTGCTGTTCCTTGAGCCAATCCGCCACTTCCACGAACCGCTCGCCGGGCCACTTCTTGTGCGGTATGCGGCTGGTGGCATCCATGGTCACGACCAAGGCGGTCGGATCCCATCCAGCCTCTATCCGGAAGTCCTGGATTTTCCGTTGGGCCTCCTCGGGCACCCGGATCACCGGTGGCGAGAGGGGGGCCGGAATGCCAACCGCCTCCAGGAGAGCCAGCTTGTGGGTCGGAGAATAGGCCAGATGGTTGGATTCCACTCTGGGGGTGTGGGTGTAGTAGAAGTTCCGTCCGAACCTGTTCCGGGCTACGCGGCACGGAGCCCCCGCGAGCCGGGTCAGGATGGCACTGCGAGGATTGCTCATGAAGTCGAGGATCAGGTCGTAATGCTGGCGGCGCAGGTTTCCGATCAGGGCAAGGTCTTCTCGCAGGGTGGCCTTCCGCTTGCGGATGATCACCGTGTTCAGGTGAGGATTGTTCTGCAGAATGCCGGCCGGACCTGGCTCCGTCAGGTAGTCGATCTGGGCCTTGGGGTAGAAGTCCCGGAGAGCCTTCAGTGCGGGCGTGGTGAGCAGCACGTCACCCACTTGGCGCAACTGGACGATCAGGATTCGCTGTGCAGAGATACGGGAAGACATGGTCACCTGTGAAGCTGGTGGTGTGGACTCCAAGCCATGTTAGCGGAGTTTGTTCCAATCCCTGCGGAGGGCGTACAGGCGTTCCTGGAGCCTTTCTTCGCAGGATTGGATGGCGAGGTCTGAGCTCAGGAGGGGGTGGTGCGTCACCGCGAGGGCTTCCAAGGCACGCAAGGTACTGTCGATGGTGCCCTCGCTGCTGAGGCCCAGCTGAAGTCGGCGCCACTTCTCTTTGCCCAATCGCATCTCTCCAAAGGCCCTTTTTATGGAATTCCGGATCAGTTTCTTCCCAGTCAGGGGGGTCTGGAATATGGGAGGGATGTCGATCAGGGGGGCCTCCAGATCGAGCGAACGTGCCCAGTCCATCCACTTGAACTTCAGGATGTGGCTGTACAGGCGGATGGGTATCCATGGCACCCGCAAGGCGTCTGCGACGATGGCCCCATGCATGGCCTCCGCCAACACCAGTTCACTCTCCTGGATGGCGGCAAGGGTTGTTTCAACCGATCCGCAGGGGTCGATGAGGTGGATGGATGTGTTTTGGCACAAGGCTGCCCAATCCGCGCAATCCATGCTCCGGTGGTGGGGCATGAAGGAAACCTTGTAGCGCTTGGTGGGGGTGGCGAGGGCTACTTGCCTTAGCAGGACCGCTGGGTCACCGATGGCCATGCTGGGGGGGAGTTTCAGCCTAGCGGCAGTGAGGGGGCCTCGGACGCCATAGAACCTGTAGCTCGAATCCAGGCGTGGGATGCGGCCATAGCCACACCCGGCGCCGAAGATGTACTTTTCGGAATCCTTGGGGAGGCTGTGGCCGAGGATGGTTCCAATGGCGATAAATTGGCGTGGATCCTGTTCAGCCATTAATTCCGGGGCCAGTCTGGACCAGAGCCAAGGATTCAGGTCGTCTCCGAAATTGCCCGGTTCCATTCGGCAGTAATGCAACATCTCGATTTGACTCCGCGCCGAACCTGGTAATTATTGATTCCTGTGGAGTTGTTTTATCAACTTTTGGGGAACCCCCCGGCTCTGCCGGAGGAATAGTAGGTGTTTGACATATACAGAAGTCCATCGGTGAATTCCTTCGTGAGCCGCCAAGCACACGAAAAGGAGAACCACGATGGACTCTGCAGAAAGTCTAAGCCACTCAAGACGGGAGTGTGAGTATCACGTGCTCTTCATCCCGAAGTGTCGTAGGAAGGCGCTCTGCGTGTACCACGACCAGTTCTTTGGATGGGATGGATGATGGCCGATCTCTCGTATGGACTTCTATCCCCTCCATGGGAAAATGGGCGGTTCGCTTGAGGGGCCTCGCCATGACTTTTTCCGCCACCAACATCGACAAGCTCTGTGTCGATTCCATCCGCTGCCTGTCCATGGACGCCATCCAGAAGGCCAACAGCGGCCACCCCGGTGCTCCCATGGCCCAGGCCCCTGCCGCGTACGTGCTGTGGACTCAGTTCCTGAAGCACAACCCCGTCAACCCTCTGTGGGCGGACCGGGACCGCTTCGTGCTCTCCTGCGGCCATGCCTCCATGCTGATCTACAGCCTGCTCCATCTCTCGGGCTATGGCCTGGAGCTGGAGGACCTCAAGAACTTCCGGCAGTGGGGCTCCAAGACCCCGGGCCACCCCGAATTCGGCCACACCGTCGGCGTCGAGACCACGACGGGTCCCCTGGGCCAGGGCATTGCCAACGCTGTGGGCATGGCCATCGCCGAGCGCTGGATGGCTGACCGTTTCAATCGCCCCGGCCACCAGGTGGTGAACCACCGCACCTTCTCCTTCGTGGGCGACGGCTGCCTCATGGAGGGCATCAGCTACGAGGCCGCCAGCCTGGCGGGCCACCTGGGCCTGGAGAAGCTGGTCGTGCTCTACGACAGCAACACCATCACCATCGAGGGGCACACGGATCTGACCTTCAGCGAGGACATCCAGGGCCGCTTCGAGGCCATGGGCTGGCGCTACCTGAAGGTTGAGGACGGCGAGGATCTGACGGCCCTCCACCGGGCCTACAAGAAAGCCCAGGAGCCCTGTGGCAAGCCCACCCTCATCGAGTGCAAGACCATTATCGGGTGGCCCGCCCCCACCAAGCAAAACTCCCATAATGCCCACGGGGCCCCCCTGGGTGAGGAGGAAATTCGGGCCACCAAGCAGATCCTGGGTGTGGACCCCGAGGCCCACTTCGCTGTGCCCGCCGAGGCCCTGAGCCATTGGCGGAACTGCCAGGACCGGGGTCAGAAGCTCGAGGCCGAGTGGAAGGGACGCTTCGAGGCCTATCGCACGGCCTTCCCCGAGCTGGCCGCCGAGTGCGAGAGCTTCCTCAAGGGCGAGCTCCCCGCGGGTTGGGAAGGCGCTGTGCCCTCCTTCGCCGTCACCGAGAAGGCCGCCACCCGCGAAGCCAGCGGCAAGGTCCTCAATGCCATCGCCGCCAAGCTCCCCAACCTGGTGGGCGGCAGCGCTGATCTGGCCCCTTCCAACAACACCAACCTCAAGGATGGCGGGGACTTCACCCCCAAGACCAGCGGCCGGAATTTCCATTTCGGCATCCGTGAACACGCCATGGGCGCCGTCATGAACGGCATGGCCCTCCACGGCGGCCTCAAGGTCTTCGGTGCCACCTTCCTCGTGTTCGCGGACTACATGCGCCCCAGCGTGCGCCTGGCGGCTCTGATGGGCCTGCCCGTCACCTACGTCTGGACGCACGACTCCATCGGCGTGGGCGAGGACGGCCCCACCCACCAGCCCATTGAGCACGTCATGGCCCTGCGCCTGATCCCTGGCCTCCAGGTCTTCCGCCCCGCGGATGCCAATGAGACCGCCGAGGCCTGGAAGATCGCCGCCGCCAGTACCAAGACCCCCACCGCCCTGGCCCTCACCCGCCAGAAGCTGCCGGTGCTGGACCCCGAGAAGGCCAAGGGCGCCACCAAGGGTGCCTACATCCTGGAGGAGGCCAGTGCCGCCCCCAAGGTCATCCTCATGGGCTCCGGTTCCGAGGTCCACATCGCCCTTGAGGCCCGCAAGGCCCTGGAGGCCGAGGGCATTCCCACCCGCGTGGTGTCCATGCCCTGCTGGGAGCTCTTCGAGGCCCAGGACAAGGCCTACCGCGAGCAGGTGCTGCCCAAGGCTGTGACGGCCAGGGTCTCCATCGAGGCGGGTGTCACCACCGGCTGGCAGCGATACACCGGCCTGGAGGGTGCCAACATCGGCCTGGACCACTTCGGCGCCAGCGCCCCTGCGGAGATCCTCTACGAGCAGTTCGGCCTCACCGCCGAGAACCTGGTGAAGACTGCCAAGGCCTGCCTGTAGAAACCTATTCGGGCTGTGCTTGGTCCGTGTGTTTCGTGTGATCCGTGGTTGAACAAAGAAAGAACCACGGAACACACGAAGCACACGGAAAAGGTATGGTCGCGGTTGCTGCCCGAGCTTGAGCCGAGGTCTATGCCCCGGCCTCCAGGAAGGCTTTCAGCACCTCTTCGAAAAGCCTCATGGTCTCCCCGATCTCCTCCGGTGTGATGTCGTCGAAATGGACTCCGGCCACCACCGCACAATTGCAGCCGAAGGTGGCGGAGATGCGCTCAGCCGCCTTGTGGGCCATGCGATCGTCCCGGTGCTCCGGCAGGGCGATGACCGAGGCGCTGGCCCGGACTCCCAGGGGGCATCCCGCCCCCACCGCCCCGATGTGAGCCTCACCGCCCGTGATCTGCACCAGGAGGTCCCGGCCTATCCGTTGTGCCCGGAGTTCCACCGTCAAGCGTCCGGAGGACCGGGTCCAGAGGCCCGTGCGGCTCGTTCCGTTTTCCATCTCTCCCTGTGTCACCGGGCCCCCCTGTTTCCGTAGCTTAGCGTATGATGGGACTCCATTCGCAGGAGGTCCCATGTTTCGCCGTATCGAGGACTTTCTATCCTGCTGGGACCAGGAGTCCCGGGGGTGCCTGACCCTATTCCAGGGCATACCCGACGGGGCGATGTCCCAGGCTGTGGCCCTGGATTACCGGGATCTGCGCCGCCTGGCCTGGCATCTCGTCGAGTGCCTCGTCGAGATGCCGGGGCGGATGGGGCTGCACGTGGATGGCGCTGACCTTATCCAGGGGGGCTTCATCTGTGATCCTCCCGCCACCATGGAGGAAATCCGTCAGGCTTATTCCCGGGCGAGCCTTTCCCTGGTGGAATGCCTCGGAGGGTGGTCTGACGCTGATCTGGACAAGAAGGACGATATGTACGGTGAGGCCTGGGCGAGGGGCCTCTCCCTGCTGGTGCTCATCACCCATCAGACCCACCACCGCGGGCAGATGACCGTGCTCATGCGTCAGGCCGGTCTTCCGCTTCCTGATCTTTACGGGCCTACCAGGGAGGGTTGGGCGCATTTCGGCATGAAGCCGCCCAGGGTCTGACTATCGCACTGGCCGAAGGGCCTTGACCCGCCAGACCCCCTTGCGGCGCTCCCAGGTGATCAGAAAGTCCTGCCGGGAGCTTTCGTCGGGAAGCAGGGACTGCCCGCCGCGCTGGGTTACTACCACCGAGATCTCTTGTGTTGCCTCCTGGGGGTGGGCCTTGACCCGGCTGTGGAGCACGGTGATGCCGAGGCGGCCCTGTTTCAGGATGGCTCGAAGGAACAGGCTGGCTGCGCCCCGGTCCATACCGTCAGGGCCTTCGAAGCCGGGGCTCAGTTTTTCCAGGGCTGATGTCCCATCGCCCTTTTCCAGATCCTGAACGCAGGCGGCAAAAGCCTGCTTCACCTGCTCCTCTGGGGAGTCGGTCGTGCAGGCCACCGCAGCCAGGAGGAAGAGGGCCGCGAGGGTTCTGTGTCCGGGAAACATCCTTGGCCTCCTTGTCGCTGATGGGGTAAAACATCCCCATGCTACCTCTCTCTACTGCCCTGCTGCTCCTGAACCTCCAGAAGGCCTGGGATGAGCCTCACTGGGGTTCCCGCAACCACCCGGAGGCTGAATCGCGGATCCAGGAGCTCCTCGCGGCCTTCCGCCGCTCCGGGCGGCCGGTGATCCATGTCCGGCAGGATTCCCCAGACCCCCATTCCCCCCTCCATCCCGCCGAGCCTGGACATGCCTTCAAGTCTGGATTTGAACCACTCACGGGGGAGGCTGTGCTGGGGGCTTCGGTCTACTGCGCCTTTTCCGGTACCGAACTGGAGCAGTTCCTGAGGCACCGAGGCCTGGATCGCCTTGTGATCGTGGGCTTTTCCGCGGCTCACCATGTCTCTTCAACGGTGCGTATGGCTGCGGACCTGGGCTTCAAGGTGCTCCTGGTGCGGGATGCCGTTGTGTCCTTCGAGTTGGAGGATGCCGAGGGGAAAGTGATGTCTCCTGACGAGATCCATCGGGTAGTTCTGGCTGAACTCCACGGAACCTTCGGGGCTGTTCTCGAATTGGCCTCAATTCTCCCCCATCTCCAGGGTTGAATCCTGGTGGAAGCCCGGGATACTAGGCAAATGGTCGCCACGGAAAATTTTTGGGGAACGGAGCGTTTCACCCTGCGAAGGTGTCTCGGGTCGGGCTCGTTTGGCAAGGTCTACGAGGCCTTCGATGGCGAGCGTAAAGTCTCCATTGCCTTGAAGGTTCCCCATGCATTCAAGGCGGCGGACCTCCTTCGGCTCAAGCAGGAATTCCGGTCCCTGGCTGACGTCAGCCACCCCAATCTCGCGACCTTGCATGAACTGTGGACCGAAGAAGATCGCTGGTTTTTTACGATGGAGCTGGTGGAGGGCAAAGACTTTTTTTTGGCCCTGCGGGGGGACTGTGCCGAGGTTGTGGACTCCGGTCCCACCCGGCATCCGGAAGGATGTACCGAGACCTCTATCCGCTCGCAAGCGACCCTCCATCCCCTGCCTTCGGATGATGTACCCGAGAGGGCTTCCTTCGCCGGAGGCGCCCCCCTTGTGCTCACGACCTACCCCTGTTCTCCCCCCAGGGACTTCGGCATCATCCGCAAGGCTCTGGTGGATCTGGTCCACGGTCTTGCTGCCCTCCATGAGGCCGGCATCGTTCACCGGGATTTGAAACCGAGCAATGTGCTTATCAGCCCCCTCGGGCGGGTGGTGATCCTGGACTTCGGCCTGGCGACTCAACTGGTGGCCGAAAACCAGGAGACCGGCGGTCCCGCCGGTACTCCGGCCTTCATTGCTCCGGAACTGCTCGCAGGAGCCGAATGCTCCCCGGCCAGCGACTGGTACAGCCTGGGGATCATGCTCTATCAGGTCCTGACGGGGCAACCTCCCTATATTGGCAACTACCTGGACATTGTCAGGGCGAAGGCCGAGATGGATCCCTGTCCTCCATCCCTGCTTGTGGAGGGCCTTCCGGAGGATCTGGAGGGGCTCTGCATGGCGTTGCTGGAGCGGGATCCCATGCTTCGGCCCTCCGCCCAGGACATCCTCGCCAGGCTCGATGATTCCATGGCTCCTGGGGCCAACCCGATGGCTCGGCACCTTCCGGTCCGGGAGGTCCCTGGGCGCGAGAAGGAGCTGGGGCTCTTGCTTCGCGAATTCCAGCGCCTTCAGGAAGGCACTTTCCGTACGGTCTGGCTGCACGGAGAATCCGGATCCGGGAAAAGTGCGCTCATCCGGAGATTCCTGAAGGAGGTGGGGCGGCGGGAGCCTCGGGTACAGACCCTCTCCGGCCGCTGTTACGAGCAGGAAACGGTGCCGTTCAAGGCTCTGGACAGCCTGGTGGACGCTCTCAGTGCGCGACTCAAGGTCCTTCCTCCCCTGACCTGCAAGGCCCTCCTCCCCCGGCACATGCAGGCTCTGGTCCGACTTTTTCCGGTGCTGGGTCAGATTCCAGGTCTGGCGGAACTGCCGGCCTTGACGGCTCTCCCGGATGCCGTTGAGCTGAGGAGAAGGGCCTTCTCGGCCTTCCGGGAACTGCTGGCGCGCCTCGCCAAGCTCTACCCTCTGGTCATGATCATTGAAGATCTCCATTGGGGGGATCTGGATAGCGCAGCCCTACTGGCGGAACTTTTTCGTCTCCCAGAGGCCCCGGGGCTGATGCTGGTCCTCACCTTCAGGAGTGATGAACTCCAGACTTCGCCCATTCTTCGTCAGCTCTGTTCCTCCCAGACGGAGGTCTTCGGGGCTGTTACCGAGGTTGAACTCCACCGTCTGAGCCTGTCCGATTCCCGCGCTTTCGCCCTCGAATTCCTGGGTGGCCCCGGGGAGGGACGGGAGCTGATGGCGGAACGGATCGCCCGGGAGTCCGGCGGGAACCCCTTCTTCATCCGGGAGCTGGCCTACTTTTTCGGAGGTGGGCGGGGCCTCCTCTCTGGTCCTGAGACTGGGTTGGATTGCTATATCCAGGATCGTATCCGTGCCCTGCCGGAGGATGCCCGGGAACTCCTGGAAACGGTTTCGATGGCAGGGTGCCCCGTCTCCTGGGCCCTGGCCCGGGAAGCCATGGGGCGCCATGGCGGTGGCTACCATGGCTTCTCCCAGTTGAGGGCTTTCAGGCTCATCCGGGTGAGGGGGGCCCATGAAGAGAAGGTCCTCGAGCCCTACCATGAGCGCGTCCGGAAAACGGTGGTCGGGGGGATGGACGCGGAACGTGCTGTCCAGGTGAATCTCCATCTGGCCGAGGCCATGGAAGGGCGGGGGGAGACGGACACTGTTCTGCTGGCTTCGCACTTCAAGGCTGGTGGTGCCCGCGGAAAGGCAGCCCGCTATTTCCGGATTGCCGGGGAACAGGCCGAAGCTTCCCTTGCCTTCGATCAGGCCGCGACCCTGCTTGGTCAGGCCCTGGAACTGCTCCCGGAGCCCTATCGGGACCATCGCGATCTGGCCCTGCGCTATGCGGGGGTTCTCTGCAATGCCGGACGGAGTGCGGAGGCCGCCGAGGCCTATCTTCGCCTCCTCCCGGATGCCAAAGGCCCTGAGTCCCTGTTCCTCAAGCGGCGCGCTTCCGAAGAATTCATGAAGAGCGGCCACATGGACCGAGGGGTGGCCATCCTGGCCAGCCTGCTACCCCACGCAGGGGCCAATCTTCCCCGCACACCCCTGCGGGCACTGCTTTCGGTGCTGTATTGGCGGATTCGGCTGAGGTTCCGGGGCCTTTCCTTCCGGGTGACGGCCAAGGAGGAGATCCCGGATGAACGCCTCGACCGCATCGACGTCCTCTGGGCCGCTGCCATGGGTTTCGGCCCTGTGGATCCCATCCGGGGAGCTGGCTTCCAGGCACGCCAGCTCCTCCTGACCTTGCAGGCAGGGGAACCCTTTCGCTTAGTTCGGGCTTTGGCTCATGAGGCGGTCTTTCTGGCCCATGGTGGCCTGCGATCCGAGGAGGAGACCGGGCGCGCGCTGGCCCAGGCCCTCTCCCTTGCGGAACGGATGGGGCATCCGAACCCCATGGGAAGGGCCCTGATCGGCGCGGGCATCGCCGCCATCATGCAGGGCCGCTGGAGGGCCGGAGCCGAACTCCTGGACAAGGCAGAACACCTCCTCAAGGATCACTGTTCGGGCCTGGATTACGAGATTCACATCGCCCAGTTCCAGGCTTTGGTGGGTTACAGCGTCATGGGGGATCTGCCGGAGGTGGCCCGGCGACTCCCGGAACTCCTACAGGTGGCCAAGGGGCAGGGCGATCTGCTGGCCCTCACCAATCTGAAGACGGGATATGCCTATCTGTTGCACCTGGCCCAGGACGATCCCGACCGTGCCCGGGCCGACCTTCAGGACTCCATGGCCTTCTGGTCCAACCTGGCCTTCCATGCCCAGCACTATAATGAATTCGTCTCCAGGGTGAGTATTGAACTCTACGCCGGTGCCCATCAGGAGGCCCTGGACTACCTGGATGCCTCCTGGAACGATCTGAAACGGTCCATGCTGCTGCGAGTCCAGGCCATTGCCATCACTTGCTGGGAGTTGCGCGCCCGCAGTATTTTCGGGTTGGCACTGGCCTCGAAGAAAAATCTGTCCCACGGACAATGGAAACGGGCCAAGGCTGACATCCGGGCCATCGAACAGGAAGGCACGCCCTACGGACATGCCCTGGCCCTGCGTTTGAGGGCCCTCGGCGCCCTGGTTCAGCAACGGAACGGGGAGGCCCAGGGCTTCCTCCTCCAGGCCGAAGTGGCCTTTGAAGCCTGTGACATGCTCCTGCATGCAGTCATCGCACGCTATTGTCGGGCTCGTCTCCAGGGAGAGCCTGGCAGAGAGCTCCTGGCAGGCGCCGAATCGGACATGCGGCAACGGGGTATCCTGAACCCGGAGCGCTTTGCAGCGATGCACCTGCCCCTATGAGCGGCAAAAGCCGAGAGGGTAGTTTGGTATAAATTATTAGTATTTCAGGCGTAGGCCCACCTGCAGTTGCCGCATGGCTTCATAGCCGATGGGGGTGCCGTAGGCAGGGGTCTGGGCGTCCAGGACATTCTGCACTTCCGTCACATTGGCGTGATTGAAGAGGTTGAAGACATCCAGCGAGGCTTCCCCCCGTAGGGTGGCCCAGGCGAAGGCCTTGGACAATCTCAGGTCAATGCGTCGGGTCCATGGGAGATTCTCCGAATTGCGGCCCACCCCCTCCGGGCGATCCGAAGAGCCATCCCCGTTGTAGTTGAGGTCCACACCGGCGAGCTTCGTATAGGGCCGCCCGCTGCCCATGGTGGCTTGCAGGCCCAGTGTCCAGCTGTTCCGCCAGGAAGGGCCGGAATCTCCGCTGGTCATCAGGGCGCTCAGGAGCACCCTGTGCCGTTGGTCCTGGGAGCTCGGGCCCCATTCGGTGGAGGGATCGAAGGAATTCTGGGGAGGGAGCGAACCAGTCCAATCCGAGTAGTTGTCTTCAGCCTTGCTGTGGCAGTAAGAGCCCTGGAAGCGGAGTTTCCCGGAGGGACGCCAGTCAAGGGTAATGCTCTGGGCCGAGTATCGGCTGGCACCGGAATCGTCCACCCGGTAGATGCTGGAATACCGGGTGTCGACACGGCGGAACCATCCCTCGTAGGGGACATAGGCATTCACGTCCCGCATGTTCAGCAGATGGCTGCCCCTGGATCGCAGGAGATCCAGGGTCAAGGTCAGACCCGGGCTGGCCTTCCATTCCAGCCCCAGGTTCTGCTGGTGGCTCACCGGGGCCTCGTGAGAGCCGGGGATGACCAGGGTGATGGGGAAGATCCCAGGGTCACTGGCAAATCGGTGGTTGGCCAAGGCCCAGGCCATGGCGGGGTTCATTCCGATGCTCGTGGGGTCCAGGGGGCTGGCGTCGAGGGCCGTCAGGATGATGCCATAGCCATGGGCACCATTGGTTGCCCTCATGCCGAATATGGGGCTCAGGTTGGTCTGGCCCATGAAGGTGCCAAAGCCGCCGAAGGCGCGCCAGGCCGGGCTTGCCTGCCAGCTGAAGGAGAAACGGGGAGACCAGCGGGCCGAGGTCCAGTCCCGTTGAGCCTTGAACAGATCGGAATAGGCGATATCCCCGTCCGGCAGACGGGTTTGACTGGCACCCCCAAGGGCCCGGTAATCGGAAGTGTCCTCGAAGGTGGGGATGCGCTCCCGGTCATAGCGGAGGCCGAAGCGGAGCAGGAGTTCCTGGCGGGGGCGCCACTCGTCCTGTAGGAAGGCACTCTGATAGTCCGTGCTGAAACTGGTGGAGGGGTCGCCGAAGGACTGGACGAAGGCCACCGGGAAACCGTAGTAATACGCGGCGAGGCTGGTGAGGCCTGCGCTGGGTAACGCCTGGAAGAGGTAGTACCCGGCGTAGTTGTTTTCCACGGAACCGCGGTTATGGGTGTTGAGCCAGTCGACTCCGGCCTTGAAGGTGTGTTCCCCCATGATCCATGTGGTGGAATCCGCGAGCTGAAGGTAGGTGGTATGCGTGGATTGGGGGGTCAGTCGCTGGGTGCCGAAGCTGGCGACCCCCTGGATATCCACTTGGACCGTCCGGTCATCATCCAGGGCCCGGAGACGGTTGCTCCGGGTGGTGTACATGAGCTTGCTTTCCCGGATAAGACTGGCGCTGGGGATCCACTGCCGGGTGAGGGTCAGCGCCGTATCCCGGAGATCCTGATGTCCCCCGACACTGCGGGCCTTCAGTCCTCCCCAGGGGATGAGATCATCGCTGTGCTGACTGCTGTGCAAAAGGCGCAGACCCCATCGGCTCTCAGGGCTTTCCAGATAGTCCAGCTTGGTGAGGATGGAGAATGCTGTTTCCGAGACAGCCTGGGCTCCCGTGGCCAGATTGAACCCGCTGTTCCCGATGATGGCCGCCGCCGAGGGATCGATGACGATCTGGTTCTCGTCTGAGCGAACCAGGCGTTCAGCACAGGCGTAATAAAAAAGGCGGTCCTTCACGATGGGGCCGGAGACTGAGCCTCCGTACTGCTGCATCTGGAAGTGGGAACGGCCTTCCGCCAAGGGGGATTTGGCATCGAGGGTACCCGGACGGAGGTAGTAGAACAGGTTGCCTTCGGTCCGGTTGCTCCCGCTTTTGGTCACCGCGTTGACCACCCCGCCCGTGGCCCGGCCGAATTCGGCGGCATAGCCGTTGGTGATGACCTGGAACTCCTGGATGGCCTCCTGGCTCATCAGGAGTCGACTGTTGCCGTTTCCCAGGTCGTTGTTGTCCAGCCCATCCACCATGAAATTGTTCTGCCGGGGGCCGGCCCCAGCGAAGCTCAGTCCGGAGTCCGGGGCGCCGGCATTGATGGGGCCCCGCCCCGTGGCCGCCAAGGGGGTCACCAGGCTGAGGTCGGCATAGTTCCGGCGATTGATGGGCAAAGCTGCCATGAGTTGGGAATCGACCACCCAGGCCGCCTGGGTGCGGGTTTCTCCAGAGGATTCCAGGGAATCCTCTACTCCCACCTGGGCCTGGGCGGGCGGCGGGGCCACCAGGGTAATTTCATGGGTGGTGCCAGCGTGGAGTTGGAGATCCGGCAAACGCAGGTGTACGCCTCCCTCGCTCCAAACCTCCAGTTCGTAAGCGCCTGGGGGAAGGAGGTGGAAGGTGAAGACTCCCCGGGGATCTGGCCGCAGCATCCACCGGGTGCTATGGGTCTTGGATCGGAGTCGGATCTCGGTCAAAGATGAGGGCTGGATCCCCCGTAGACTGCCGCGCAGGTCGGCGGTCGTGGGGCCGGTGCTCTGCGCACACAGGGCCGCACCAGAAAGAAAGCCCAGCAGCGCCCGGTTCAATCGAACGGAGGCCATCGCTCAGGCCGCAGAGATGAGGGACCGCAGTTCGTCCGTACCCACGGGGCTTACGCAGGTGATGGCCACCGCGCAATGGCCGGGCTGACTCATGGGCAACTCCACCTGGCCGATGAAGACGCCTTCTGCATCTGTCCGTCCCACCAGGAGATTGGTGGCCTTTTTGAGGCTGGAGACGAGTCGCACGGACACTTCCGCGTCCGGAACCGGGTTCTGGCTGACGCACAGGCGGGCCCGGAGCTTGACCTGGAAGAGCGTTCCAAAGGTGGGACGCATAGGAGTATCCAGGACCAGTTCCAGGGTGTCGACATCCCCTTCGTGCTGGAGGTATTCCAGGATGGCCTGGTCCAGAGGGCGGTCGTTGAATACACGCCTTTCCTCTGACTCGAGGTCCGATGGGGTGGTGTCGTACTTGCCGTTCTTGATGTCTTTGATAATGGTCTTGTGCTGCTCATCCATGCGGACCTGGATGGCGGCCTCGGAAATCGGCGGTGTGGATGCCAGATCCTCATAGGAGCTGCGGTAGCTGTCCAGGATCTCGCCCCCGACGTAGATCAGGGTCTCGATGCGGGGGTTGGCCAGTCCCTTGTCCTCGGTCTGGACATGGTAGACCCGGCTTCCATGACGGACATCGGTATTGTATCCAGTGATCATGTCCATTCCGTCCTAGAGGAGTTTCTGGCGTTCAGCGATCTCCGGCATGATCTCCCATGCGACTTCGCGCAGGACCTTTTCCGAAAGCTGGGCCGCCACCGCCTGGGTCAGGGTGCTCATCAGGGCGGGGTCGGCCAGAAGGGCCGCGAGGATGGCCTGGGCCGTGGGGTTTTCCTGGACAGACACCGGTGCAGGCTCGACGGGGGTTGCTTCACTGATAGCTGCGGGGGCCTCCACCGGGGGAGCAGCCTCGGGTTCCTCCGTCAGAGGGATGGCCACGGGCTCTTCCGCCTGAAGGGCCGCTTCCGGTTCCTCCTCTGGTTCGGGGATCAGTTCCTCCTCTGGGGCGAGACTGAAAACCGGAGTCTCCTGGGTGATCCTTGCGTCTTCCTCCTCAAGGTCTGGCAGGTCATCGACGGTGATGACATCGTTGCCTTGGGGAAGCTCCGGAAGGGTCAGGGGATCGAAGGAAACAGGCTCCTCAATGGCCTCGGGGGAACTGAGGTCCTTGAGGCTGTCCAGGTCCAGCTCTTCGAGGTCAAGCTCTTCTTCCAGGGGCTCCTCGACGGGGAGGCTGGCTTCCGGAGCCTCTTCCTCGGGGTAGAGATCCTCTTCGGTGAGCTCGAGGACATCCTCCATGTTCAGGCGCGCCTGGAGCTCCGTGAGGCTGGCGGCGGGGAGGGTCTCGAAGGGCGATACCTCAGGGCTCTCCGGCGCCGGTTCGGGAATCGGCTCCGGAATCGGTTCAGGGGCGGGCTCTGGAACGGGGGTGTCCAGGAGCACCTGGATACGGTCAGCCAGATCCCGGAGCTCCACGGGCTTCTTGAGGAAACCCTGGATGGGGGCTTTCGCCAGACGGTCAGGATCCACCGTGTCCAGGACCCCAGCCATCAGGGCGATGGGCAGCCGGGCGGTGGCTGGCGTGGAACGCAGTTTGTCCAACAATTCCCATCCATCCATGCCGACCATGGAGATATCAATCAAGGCCACATCGAATGGTGCTGAAGATTCGACGAGCCCCAGGGCCAAAGGACCGCTCTCGGCGCAGGCCAGTTCGATCTGGGATTGGGCCAAGAGGGATTCGGCAATCTTGTGGATGCTGGGATTGTCGTCCACGAGGAGAAGACGTGGCATAGGAACCTCGGGATGCCGTGTGGCGATGAGAATGCTGCGCTTAAGCTATCAGAAATCCACCAAGAACTCGCGCTTGAAAACGATGCCCTCAGGTTCCCTTCATTTCCACTTCAGATTTTTCCGCATCCAGCGGCTCCTTTCCAGGGGGGGGAGGCGCACCAGGAGCAAGCGGTCACCGGTCCAGACCCAAGCCACCCCCTGGGGCTCCCTCAGGGCGACTTCTGGTCCTTCCTTGAGCCATCCGCGGACCGAAGCTCGCAGATTGGAGGCGGTGCGCCAGTCCGAGCGGAAGGCCCGCTCCAGGGCAGCCCTCTGACGTTCCGGAGGCAATCCCTCCATGCCTTTGCCCCAGCGGGTGTCCCAGGCGGTGAGACCTCCCCCGAGGGTCATCCATGTCCAGGCCGGGTCGTAGGGCGGCCAGGCCTGGGTATCCCCCAGCACTTCCGTCCATTCGCCGCCAGCCGGGGGGGTCGTGAATCGGAGGGCCGGTCCGGTCTTGGGCTTGCTGATCCGCGTGATGGCCAGGGGCGGAAGAGCGCCCAGGCGCCCCTCTCCGCTATCCATGCGGCGCCAGACATGATCTTCCAGTCGCCAGGAGGACCAACGCTCTCCCGCGCAGATCCAGAGTCGGTCCTTGCGTGGGAACCACAGGTGAGCGTCCTTGCCCCAGGGGGTCATGAGGCGGAATCCGCCCAGGTCCCGGCCTGCGTCCCAGAGCTGATCTTCTCGGGTGGCAATGCCCTTGGGTGCCGGGGGGAGACCTTTCTCGTCCCAGGGGGCCAGGGTGGGCTCCGTCGGCTCTTCATCGAGGGGCAGGGAGCTCAGAAGCAGTCCACCATCGGGGTGGAGCCTGCCCAGGAGCACGGCCTCCCCATCCCAGCTGAAACGGCTCCAGGGGCCGCTTTCAACGGACCAGATCACCCTTCCTTCGGGCACTTCCAGGAGTTGGGTCCGATAGCGATCTGCCCCCAGCACCAGGGTCACCAGCAGCCGGGTGCCCTTGTCCGGATCCAGGCGGGCACTGGCGATGGGCGCGTCGAATCGGTAGCGACGCCATTCCAGGCCCTTCCAGAGGGCTACCTCGCTCTGCCCCTTGGGGCCGTTGAGGGCCACGCCCTGGTCGCCAAGGTAGGCGGAAGCCGGTTCCCAGGGGGTCCCGAAGGCACCGCCGAAGGGCCAGGCCTCCCACTGGTCGGGATCCACGGCCCCCTGGAAGCGGGGGACCCAACCCTCCTGAAGCTTCATTTCCGTGATCTTTTCAAAGGAGTCCAGCCCGAGGGGGGTGTTCACCACCTCCGGAGTCTTTCCCCCGGTGCGCGCAGCCTCAGGCCCCCTCACCACCGCCATGATCAGGAGCATGGCTGCGATGAAAAGGGTCGCAATGAGGTACCGTTTAGGGATCAAGGGTGCTCCATACCTTTCATCATGCGATCAGAACCCCAGGATCCGCCATGCCCCATCCGCTTGAAACTGAAGTGAAAGTCCCTGTCGCCGACCTTTCGGCCCTCCGGACCCGCCTCCTGGCCCTGGGCTTCCGATCCGTGGTGCCCTTTCAGGACGAGACGAGCGTGCTCTGGGATCGCCAGGGGGAGCTGCTGGGTAAGGGTTGCGCCCTCCGGCTGCGGCGCTATGGTTCAGCCACCCGCCTGACCTGGAAAGGCCCCAAGGTGGCCGATGCCAAGCTGAAGATCCGGCCTGAACTGGAGACTGGGGTCGGGGACGGGCAGGCCTTGGAGGGCATCCTGCGGGAACTGGGTTTTGCCCCGGTGCTTTCCATGGAAAAGCGACGGGAGCTGCTGGAAAGGCCTGGACTCGCTGCATGCCTCGACGAGGCCCCCTTCGGGACCTACCTGGAGCTGGAGGGTAGCGCCGATGCCATTCAAGTGGCCCTGGTGGAGCTTGGCCTTGAGGATGCCCCGGTGGAGACCCGGAGCTACCCGGCGCTTTACGCGGCTCATGGTCTGGTGTAACTCCCATTTTACGTTGATGATCCAGCATCACGACGGAGCTTTAACTTCCTGGTAACAGGCCGAGGCCACCCTGGTTTCCAGGAGGTGGCCCATGAGCCCGATCCAGATCCAAAGCCCCGGTTTGCAGGTCCGTTCCCTTCAGTCCTCCGACTTCTGGCATCTGCGGCGTCTGGAGCACGAGGTCTGGGGCGGGGATGCCACGGGAGAACTCTGCCCTCACTACCTCCGGCTCTGCACCGAGCTCTATCCCGAGTGGTGCTTCCTTGCCCTCGATGGCGAGCGGCCGGTCGGCTACGTCCTCAACTTCCCCAGCGGAAAGACGGCTTATTGCGCCACCCTGGCGGTGCACCCCGACTATCAGAAGGGGCGGGCCAACTACCTCCTGATCCGGGCCATGGTCTCCAAGTTGGTGGCCGAAGGCATGGAGGAGTGCCGCTTTCTGGTGGAGCCGGACAACGCGGATGCCCGCAGCGTCCATCAGTCCCTGGGCGCCCGGGTCGTGGCCGAGGTGGACGACTACTATCGCAAGGGGGACAAGCGGCTCTGGTCCGTGATCAACCGTGAGGACATGGAGCGCATCCGGGCCCGCTACAGCCGCCTTCGGCTGGTCTCATGAGTGCCCTTCTGCCAGTCATCGAAGGGGCCGTGCCCGAAAGTGAAGCCCTGTGGCGCCTGGCTCGCGTGTGGGGACTCACCTTGGGTCGCGGTCTGGGCAGTCTTCTTCGGGAGCCTTCGCCGGATGATCTGAGCCGATGGGCCAGGGAAGTGCTGTACATCCTGGATGTCAAAGTCATTCACGAGGGCGCTCTCCCGACGGAGGCCCCGATCTGGGTCGCCAACCACCTCAGCTGGCTGGACCCTCTCGTATTGTTGAGCCTGCGTCCGGCCCAGGTGCTGGCCAAGGCCGAAGTGGGGGACTACCCCCTGATCGGATCCCTGGCGAGGCGCCATGGCCTGCGCTTCGTTCGTCGGGAGAGCCTTGCCAGCCGTTCAGTGGCCCTTCGGGGACTCATGTCGGCCATGGATGTCCGGGAGTCCCTGTTGCTCTTCCCAGAGGGCACCACGACCCGGGGTTCTCGCCTGGCACCCCTGTATCGGGGTGGCATCTGTGCCGCATTTCGGAAGGGGGTGCCCTTGCTTCCGGTCCGCCTCGCGAGCCCTGACCCCTGGTACCCCTGGGTCGGCGATGCCGCCTTGCTGCCGCACCTGAAGACTCTGGCCCAGGTTGGGTCCACGCGGGTGTTCCTGCGGCCTGGCCCCGTGCTGAACCCCGGCGACTTCCCGGACGAGGGCGCCTGGCTCGATGCCATCCGGCATTCCTTGGGAGATATGAATTGAGCCTTGAGAATCCCCTCCAGCCCTTCCTTTCTGGAGTGACCTCCTTTCTTGGGCTACCCCTGGCCCCGGAGCCCAGCCCCGCCGCGGGCGTGGTGCTGGGGGCTCCCTTCGATGGCGGAGTGATCCACCGGCCCGGCGCTCGCATGGGTCCCTGGGCGTTGCGGAACGCGAGCCTGGGAATGGGGCGTCTGCCAATGCCCATGCGTCTTCAGGGCCGGGAGGAAGGTGCCCGTGGATGGTCCGCCGTGGACTGGGTTGATGGTGGCAATATCCCCACGCGCCCCTTCTCGGCGGAGGAGGCCCTGGGTGCCGTGGCGCAATGGGTGAGTGCCTGGGCCGCCCTAGGGGCCCGCACCCTGTTGCTGGGGGGGGACCACCTCGTGACCCTGGGGGCGCTCCGGGCCCTGGCCCGGGTCCATGGGCCCCTGGGGCTGCTCCACTTCGACGCCCATCCCGACGCCGCTGAAGGCGATCCTTGGGGAACGGCCTTCCATCACGGCACCTGGGTGAGGCGTGCCCTCGAGGAAGGGGTGCTGGATGGGAAGCGTTGTGTCCAGATCGGCCTGCGGGCGCCGCGCTTCGATAGTGACGAACTCGCTTTCCTGCTGGACGCCGGATTCAGGCTCTGGACTCCCTGGGACATCCGGGACCCCCACCTCGCTGCCCAGTTGAAAGGGGACATCGCCCGGGTGGGGCAGGGGGCTGCCTATTTGAGCCTGGATCTGGATGTCCTGGACCCCTCCTGCTGCCCAGCGGTGGCCGAACCGGTGGTCGGAGGCCTCTCCGTCTCGGAGCTCATTCCTCTGCTTTACATGGCCCATCAGTGGGCATCTCCCTGGGTGGGGGCGGACCTCATGGAGCTGGCACCCACCCTTGAGGGGGGGGAAACCAGCGCCCGGGTCGGCGCCCAGCTCGCCCTCCACCTCCTTTCCTGACCCCGAGGTGAACCATGAACGGTGATCACTGGTTGGAACTCCTTCAACGCCATAGCCCTGAGGCGAAGGGCTCTGGATGGGAGGATGTGATCGTAGGCCATGACCTGGGATTCCTCAGCCCCGAGGCGATCCTGGCCTGGGCCGCGGGGCTTCCGGATGAAACGCCATCCCGTGCTGCACTCCTGGCCCAGGCGGGCAGCGATATGCATGGCTTCCAGGCGGCTTTATGGGAGGCCTGCGCCGAAGCGCGGGGCAAGGTGCCCCGGCCCGGAAGCTATGGCTGGGAGCGGGCCCAGGACCG
>JAFNAB010000064.1 GCA_017859955.1 Holophagaceae bacterium | reverse complement strand
GAGGCCCAGAACTGGTACGTCCGGGTGAAGGATCCCAAGGGCCGGGACCTCTGGACCAATGTCAAGTACGCCTCCCTCTCCTACAACGACCAGACGGCCCAGCTCCTGGAGCACCTGAAGGATCGGGGCAGTTCCCGGCGGGCGGCTCTCGTCCTTCTGGGGGAGCGTCCCCTGGAGGCCTGGGGCAAGACTGCGCTGCGCAAGGCTTCGGATCGCGATGAAGTCGCCCACTACCTCTATCTGAGGGGATTCCGGTTCCCCGACAAGGATCCCTACCTTTACCTTGAACCCGGCAACCGTCTGGACCGGCCCTGGACCCACGGCCTGGGACTCCACCTGGACGGTACGGACGCCTGGCGCTTCCAGTGGATCCCCAGCCCCGTCCTGCTTTCGAAGATCGATGGACCATCCCGGCTTCCCAAGGCCCTGGAGCGGGCGCCCCAGCCCGGGGTTCTCCTGAGGCTGGGCCATCTGCGCCCCGGCCTGGAGCGTTTGAAAGGCCTGGGGGGCGGGGAAGGGGGCGTTTCCGCCGCCCTGGCCCAGGGCACCCGGGCGGGCTTCCTGCTGCGCCACCTGGATCCCTGGCTCAAGCAGGCCTCGGCGGCCCTGGAGCCCCTGGCGAACCGGGAGGCCTGGATCCTCCATTACGGGGTGAGCCGGGATGCCTTCGGTCCCGAGGCCGGGACCCTGGTCTTCATTCCCGGGGACCTGCCCACCCGCACCAAGCTGGCCCTGGAACTCCTCAAGCTCAATCCCCTCTCCAAGGGGGCCCGCAGCCGTACCGTGGACTGGAAGGGGATCCAGATCACCCAGGTCCGGGGAGCCGGAGGCGTGCTTAGCCTCGCCAGCACCCCGGAGGGCACCTGGATCTCGGATCGGGAAGCACCCCTGCGGGCTCTCCTCTTTCCCAAGGCCCAGACCAACCTGGGGGACCGTCTGGAATGGTGCAAGGTGGCCCTGGCGGCTCTGCGCCCCGAGACCGAGGTCTCCCTTTGGGTCATGCCCCGCATCGGCGCGGACGCCGCTTTCGAACGGACGGCCATCCGCCGCCGCCTCCAGGGGGCTTCCCAGGGCGTCTGGCCCAATCCCTTCATCGCCAAGGCGGCTCCGCGCACCGGCGCCCTGGCCCTCTCCCTGGGAGCTGGCCCCACGGAAGTCCTGGTTTCCAGTGTGCTGAGGCTGGACCGGCAGGAGCCCATTCTGGACCCCGACATGCCCGCCTTTGCCCAGGGCGGACAGGCCCTGAGCCCCGAGCAACAGAAGGCCTACCAGGCGGAACTGCAGGAGGCGAAGGCCCGGCGGGAAGGCCGCAAGGGACTCCGGGAGGAACTGAACACTTTGCTCAATTCCCTGGACCTTCGGGGGGCCGCCATCCACTGGAACGGGTGGGTAGAGGCGCCTGCGCTGACAGCGGCACAGAAAACGGCGCTGGCGAGTTTCCAGCGCATGCGCGCCGAGGACCGTTACCGGGCCATGCAGCAGCAGCGGGAAGGGAAGGCGGGCTTCTTTGGAGGCTTTGGCGAACCCGGCATGACCCCGAGCCTGGCCCTGGCGGTGGCGGTCAAGCCAGGCCAGAAAGCGGCGCTGCAAGCCGCCATGACCCGCCTGTTGCCCAAGCTCTTCCGGGGCCAGCACCAAAAGCGCCCCTATGCCGGGGCTGAAATCCATCGCATTCGCACGGAACAGGCCTTCGCCCCCAGTTTCGCCTTCGTGAACGAGACCCTGGTGGTAGGCACGGACGACGCCTCGGTGCAGGCGGTGGCGGCCGGGCTGATGGGTCAGGCGCCCACCCTGGCGGATTGGCAAAGCCCGGCCTTCGCCCGGGCAGAACTGGATGGGCCCAAGGTGGCCTCCGCCCTGGAAAGCCTGCTCCTGGCCTATCTGCGGGCCAACGGGGGCGGGCCTTCCTGGTGGTGGCTGGAGGGTCCTTCCACCTCTGACGAGGCAGGGGCCGAAGTGGCCTCCACCTTCGGTCCCTTCCTGGGGGCCATCCGTGGCCTCGGCAAACGCGGGCTTGAACTGGACTGGGGCCCTGGTGGCCTGGAGGGGCGCCCACGATGAACCCTCATCATCGGGTCATGGTGCTGGCCGGGGTCGTGGCGATGCTGGCCTATGGGGCCCTGGTGCCTCGGCGTACCAGCGTCCGGGTGGAAAGCTCGCCCGGGAACCCCGTGCAACGCATTATCCTTGAGAGTCGGTCCGCGCTCGGTCTTCGGCGCCATCCCTGGGGAGCCCGGGTGGAGGGGGCCGAGGTCTGGGGCAACGGACGGGAAGGCTTCTTCCTGGCGCCCACGACGTCTGTCAAGGTGCGGGTGCAGGCTTGGCCTGGATTTAATGAACAAATAATATTAAACCCCATTTCTGGTGGTGCCGCCCTGACCTTGCGGGAGCAGGGGGACCGGGACGCCTTCCGGGCCTGGTTCGTCGGTATCCTCGAACAGCAGCTGGAAGCTCCCAGCCCAGCCTGGGAACCGGCCCAGCGGGACTGCGCGGGCCTCCTGCGCTTCGCCTTCCGGGAGGCCTGGGGACCCCACACGGATGCCTGGCGTGACCGGGTGGGTTTTCCGGGTTCCCCCGCTGCCTCCGAGCCTTCCCTGGCCATGGGCGGGCCCTGGCGGAGGGCCTTCCCCACGCCGGAAGGATGGAAGCCCTTCGCCAAGGGGGCCTTCCTGCGACGGCTGGCCTGCGAGCCTCTGGGCCGGGACCTGACCGAGGCCCGCCCCGGGGACCTGATCTTCTTCGCCCGGGGTGGCGCTCACCAGAGCCCGGACCACGCCATGGCCTTTGTGCGTCCTGATGTGGATGGGCAGCCGATCCTGCTCTACCACACCGGACCTGAAGGGGCCGCGGGAACCGGAGAGGTCCGCCGGGTGCGCCTGGACGAGCTGACCCACCACCCCGATCCCGAGTTCCGCCCCTTGCCTGAAAATCCATGCTTCCTCGGTGTCTACCGCTGGAAGATCCTCGTCGACTCCCCTGTCTCTGGATCCTGATATGCGCTGGTTCAAGGCCCTACTGACGCTCCTGATCCCGGTGGCCCTGCTGCTGCCCACGACCGGCACCGCCAAACCCAAGGGGGCTGAAGCCCCCTGGCGGGAGGGTGGCTGGATCGGGGCCTTCTCGGTGCCCCGGCCCACCCTGCCCGGGCACACGGCCCACCTGGAGGCGGCGGGCCCCATCACCACGGATATCCGGGTGCGCATCCACCGCATCAAGGACCCGGCCTCCTTCCTCCAGAAGGTGCTCCAGTCCGAGGGCGGAACCGCCCTGGTGGAGGGCACCCGGGCTGGAAGCGATCCCCTGGACATCCTGCGGGAAGCATTCCTGTGGGGCGGTCGCCGGGCCTTCGTGACGGTCCACCGCACCGCTACCCGCAGCCTGCGGGATGCCGCCAAGCAGTCGGACCGCCTGACGGCGGCCAAAACCGAGTCCATGAGTCCCCGGTCCGGTGAGGCCAGGCCCCTCGAGGGGCGGGATGACATGAGCCTGGTCACGGAACTCGTGCCCAAGGTGACGGAAGAACTGACTGGCAAGGGTTCTGAAGAGGAATCCGGCGAAGATGAAACCGGCCAGGGAGGCCACCTCAGCCGCATCGAGCTGCCGGGTCAGGTGGCCGGGCTCTACCTGCTTGAAGTCCTGCGGGGTTCGGAAGCCGCCTACATCCCCTGGCTGGTGACCGACCTGGCCCTGCTGGCGGAGCAGGACGGCTCCAACCTGCGCATCCAGGCCCTTTCGGCCTTTGATGGCTCGCCCCGGGCGGGCACCAGCGGGCAGGTCTTCGAGAACCGCCAGGGCCGAGCCCTGGGCTTCGGGGGCGATGGTCTTGCCCAGACCCAGGCCACCCCCGGCCTCCGGCGGATCGTGCTGGCCCAGAGCGGCGGCAGTTTCGCCCTCCTGGCCATCGAGGGCCAGAGCTTTTCGACGGTCCAGCAGCGCATCTATGCCTTCACGGAGCGGCCCCTTTACCGCCCCGGCCAGGAGGTCCTCGTCAAGGCCATCCTCCGCAAGGTGGAGAACCAGGAGAACCAGGTGGCGAAAGGGGTTGCCAGCCTTCCCTACCGGGTGCTGGACCCCGAGGACACCGAAGTGGCCAAGGGCGAGGCCAGGCTCCTGAACGCGGAGACCGGCACTTACGGCGCCACCATCCAGCTCCCGGGCGGCGGTCGCCTGGGGCTCTTCCGGGTGGTCTTCCAGGGACCCCAGGGTCCCGGCCAAGCGGAGTTCAAGGTGGAGCAGTTCGTGAAACCCACCTTCTCCGTGAAGGTCACCACACCCAGTGGCAAGGTCGGCCTGGGGGATGGACTGCCCTTCAGCATCGAAGCGAAATACTTCTACGGGGCGGCGGTCCGGAACGCCAAGGCCGACTGGTTCCTTTACAAGGTGGCGCCCAAGCGGAGCCCCTGGCTGAACTACTATGACGAGGACGACAGTCCGGCGCCCGAGCTCATGGAGAGCGGTCAGTTGGACCTGGATGAGGATGGCCAGGGCGAACTGAGTCAGCTCAAGGCCAGCGATGAAGGCGTGTGGCGCCTGGTGGTCAAAGTGGCCGATGCCTCGGGCCAGCGGAACTCCGGCCAGGCCCAGGTCCGCGCCAGCGCCGGGGACATGGTGCTGATGATCGCGTCCGACCGCCAGGTGGCCCTGCCGGGCAAGCCCTTCCAGGTAACAGCAAGGGCTGTGGATCTGGAGGGTCAGGAGCTCAAGGGCGTCGCCGTCCAGCTCCGGGCCGCCAGGATCGAGGCCACCCGGCTCAACTGGTGGGCCACCCCCCATAACCTTAAGCCGGGCCAGACCGTGGTTTCGGCCCAGGGACCCAGCGCCCCCATTGCCATTCCTGAGGGCGGGGTCTACCTCCTGGTGGCCGAAGCGAAGGACCGGGCAGGGCGCCCCGTCCAGGCCCAGCGCCTCATCACTGTGGCGGCGGAGGGCACGCCCCTTCCGGCCACCCCGGATCTCCGGGCCAGCGCGGACAAGCGGGAGTATCGGGTGGGGGACACCGCCCGCATCCTGGTGCAGCTACCCAAGCCCAAGCTGACCCTCCACTGGTCCCTGGAGCACGAACACCTGGGCCAGCGCCAATCCCGGGTGGTGCAGGGCACCACGGCACTGGTGGAGATCCCCGTCACCGCGAGCATGCAGCCCAATGTCTGGGCGGTCTTTGAGATCATCGCCGAAGGTCGGCGCCAGATGGTCGAAGTGCCCATCCGGGTGCCCCGGCAGGATCGTCGCCTGGAGGTGAAGGTCCAGCCCGACCAGGAACGCTACCAGCCCGGCCAGAAGATGCGGGTGAATGTGGAGATCAGGGATTTCCAGGGCAGGCCGGTATCGGCGGATCTGGCCGTGGGGGTGGTGGATGAAGCCATCTACGCCCTGTCGCCGGAGCTCCATCCCGATCCCGTGCGATTCTTCAATCCCACCCGGCGCCACGCGGTGCTGCGGGCCGGGAGCACGGACTGGAGCTTCTATGACCTGCTGCGCCGCCAACGCCCCGTCTGGAGTCTCAAGCAGACCAAGCGTGGCGAATTCAAGAGCGACGATGCCGACAAGGTGCGCCAGAACTTCAAGGACACGGCCCACTGGGCGCCCATGATCGCCGTGGGTAGTGATGGCAGGGCCTCGGTGGACCTGAGTCTTCCGGACAACCTGACGGCCTGGCGGGCCACGGCCACGGCCCTGACCTCAGACACGAAGATCGGGGTCGGGCGGGCCTCCCGGCCATCCAGCAAACCGCTCCAGGTGAGCCTGACCCTGCCGCGCACCCTGGCGGTGGGGGAGGAGGCCCGGGTCATCGCCCAGGTGCGCAACCTCTCGGGGCAGTCCCTCTCCGGCAAGGTCCGGATCGAGGTGGCCAACGGCAAGCTCGGAGGGAGTCCCGAGGCCCAATTCTCTCTGGATAACCAGGGCGAGTACCGCTTTGCGCTTCCCCTCAGCACGGACAAGACCGGCAGTCTCACCGTGACGGCCCGGGTGGAGGGCGGCTCCCTCAAGGATGCCGAGCGCCGGAGCATCCAGGTGCTGGATCCCCTCATCCCCGTCAGTCTCAGCGGCTCGGTGGTGCTGAACGGCGGTCCCCAGACCATCACCATCCCCGCGCCACCCAAGGCCGCCGGGGAGGCCAGCCTGGTGCTGACCCCCATCGGCAGCCTGGAACACCTTCTGGCCCCCTCGCTGCCCTACCTGATCAACTATCCCTATGGCTGCGTGGAGCAGACCCTCTCCAGCTTCGTCCCCAACCTCATGGTGGCGGATCTGGTGAAGCAGCGCCTCATGCCCCCCCTGGACTGGCCCCAGCTCAAGGACCTGGACCGCAACATCCGGGACGGGGTCTTCCGGGTCTACGGCTACCAGTTGCCCAATGGCGGCTGGGGCTGGTGGTCCCCCAAGGACTTCGGGGTGGATTCCAATCCCCACACCACGGGCTACGCCATCCAGAGCTTTGCGGCCATGAAGCAGATGGGCTATGGCGTGGATGACAATGCCTACCGCCGGGGTCGTCAGGCGGCCCTCCAGGCCTTCCAGAGCGCGGCCCGTCAGGCCGATGAGCGGGGCGCCAAGCCCTATGATCCAAAAAGCTCGGCCCTGGCGGACCCCGCCGCCGATGCAGCCTTCCTGCTCCTTTCCCTGGCCCAGACCGGGGAGCCGGTCAAGGGGATGCTGGACAGCACGGCGGACAAGGTCCTCAAGGGCCAATGGCCCGGGGCCCACGTCCTGGCCATGACTACGCTCGCTGCGGCGCAATCCCGGCATCCCAAGGCCCAGGGCCTCCTGGCCAAACTGGAGCAGTCCGCGGTGCAGAAGGGCGGACTGGCCCACTGGGAGGGGCGCCGGGACTGCTGGTACAGCTACGCCGGGGGGGATATCGTGCCCACGGCCATGGCCCTCAAGGCCCTCTGCCTCCTGAAGCCCGCTTCTCCCCTGCTCCCGGCCGGTGAGGCCTACCTGAGCACGGAGTATCGCGGTTATGGCTGGTACTCCACCTGGTCCACTGCCCAGGTCGTGGGATTGGTGCCGAGTCTGGCTAAGACCCGTCCCCTCAACTGGGGCAAGGCCAGTCTCCAGGCCCAGGTGCAGGGTGGTCCGACCTGGGACTTCGCCAGTGCGGATCGCCTGGCCTACCGCCGCTGGGGCAGCAAGGATCCCAGGCCCGGCTACCTGGCGATGAGCGAGCCCAGGGCCGTCACCTTCACGGCCCAGGGACAGGGTGTCCTGGTCTGGACCTACGGCTACCAGGTGCCGGGGAGCGCCGCGCCGCCCCAGAAGGCCGAGAGCTCCGGGGCCCTGCGACTGGATCTTGGGCGCAAGCTCTGGAAGCTGAAGACGCCCCAGGACACCGGGAACCCCCGGAACGGCTGGGTGCGCCAGCCCTGGACCGGGTCCCTCCAGCAGGGCGAAGAGGCCTGGATGGAACTCCAGATACGGGTCAACCAGGCGGCGGAATACGTCATGCTTGAGGTGCCCATCCCCGCCGGGCTCGAACCCACCGTCAAGCTGGAGGGCTTCGTGATGGAGGGCAAACCCTTCGCGGAGGCGGATGCCACGGACGAAAATTACCGCTGGTCCAAGCCCCGCATCGAGGTGCACCCCGACAGGGTCACCTTCCTCTTCCCCCGCCTCAACACCTGGATCAGTCCCGTGGCCCGCATCTGGCTCCGGGCCGGAATGGCCGGGAACTACAAGCTGCGACCCGCCAAGCTCAGCCTCATGTCCAACGAAACCCAGTGGACCACCTGCGATGGCCTGGACCTGAAAGTGCTGGAAGGAGGCCGGAAATGAGACTCCTGACCGTTCTGCTCGCCACCGCGAGCCTGGGGCTCGCCGCCCAATCCTATGCCCCGGACCTCAAACGGTGGCGCCTGGAGATCAAGACTCCCCTGGGGGGATGGATCAGCGAGCCCAACCAGGAGGTGGCCTTCAAGCTGGTGGACCCCCGGGACCCCAATCCTCCGAAAGATGAGGCCCAGACCTTCAACCCCTACGCGGAGGAAGAGGTCGAAGATGCCCCTGAAAAGACACCTGAAGAGCTCAAGGCTGAACGTCTCAAGCGCGAAGCTGAGGCAAAGGCCAATGCCTGGCGGAACCGGCGGGTGCTGGTTTGGGTCAACGGTCAGGCCACCACCTGGCAGGTCCGGGTCGGCGAGACCAGCCGCATGGAACTGCGCTCCCAGAACGGGGAAAACCGGGTCGAGTTCTATGAGCCCGATTCGGGTCTGCGGGAGATCCGCACCTGGTGGGTCTCTTCATCCCGCATCCGCCTGCGCATCAATCCGGTCCGGAGTTCCGAAGAGTGGTGGAATGGTCGTCTGGAAGTGCTTGAACCCGGTGGGGATCTGGTAACAGCTGGCCGTCGCAGCACGTCGGGAGGGCTCCTCAGCTACTCCGGGGACTACCGGCACGACAGCCCACCCCCCGGCACCTATACCCTGCGCTGGACTTCAGGGTGGCGCGGCGGTGACCCCCAGCGCATTGTGGTGGAGGCCGTGCTGGACGATGGTACCGATCAGGAGCGACGATGGCGCTTCGAGAAACTGCAACTCCCGGGCGCGGGTCCGGTCACCCTGGGGACCTTTGATGTGGAGCCCTGAAGTTCGATCCTGGTTTATGGTGGTGGGGCTCCTGGTCGGTGGGGTCCTGGGGGCCCAGGCCCCCCCAGCTTCCCCAAACATCCCAAGCGCCCCGGCACTTCTGCCAGGAGAGGGCTTGGCCGTGGGTGTGCCGGATGGCGCCATTAAGGTCTATGGGGAGGCCTCCCGAGAGTACCCCATGGGCAGTCTCGCCAAGCTGGTATGGCTCCGTCTGGAAGGGGCCGAGTGGGCCAGTGCCGGGGTGGAATACAAGTGCACCGGCACCAGCGGCGCCAACACCTGCTGGCTCAAGAAGGGCCACGGAAGGGTGGATCTGGAAAAGGCTCTCCAGCAGAGCTGCAACCTGGCCTTCCTCGAATGGGCTCGCCTTTCCGCCGAGGAGTGGAAGAAATACCTGGGGGAAGGGGTGGGCCGCCTTCGCATTGAGGAGGGCTTCAACCCCTTCCTGGGCAACCGCCTCCCCCCGGGCGACACCGTGCCGCCCATCACGCCCGACTGGGTGGGAGATGGTGAACTCCTCCGCAGTTCTCCTGAGGCCATGCTGAAGTGGCTGCTGGACCCGGCCCAGGAGCTCCTGTTGGTCCGATGCCAGCGCTATCTGGGGGTGACCGTCCGGAAGGACGAGGTCTGGTGGCTGAAGTCGGGCACGGCTCCGGTTGTGGGCGAACCTGGGGTCACCTCCGCCTGGGTCGCCGGGGGCAACGGCAAGATGGTTGCCGTGATTCATCTGCCCCGGGGAAGGGGTCGGGTGGAAGGTGTGGAGCGTTTCCTGAAGGTGCTGGGGCTGAAGTGATCGAAGCCACACCGCCGAGAATCTAGACTGACATTGGTATTTCCAATCATTTCAGAGGGGTGAGCCTTGTTGAAGAATTTCCAGTATCTGGTTGAGCAGGCCAAGACGCGGGGCACGGTGACGGTTTCGGTGGCCGCCGCCCAGGATCGCGAGGTTCTGGAGGCCCTGAAGGCTGCCTACGACCTGGGCCTGGTGAAGGCCATCCTGGTGGGCGACGAAGCTGCGATCCGCCCCCTGGCCGCTGAGATCGGCCTCCCTGCCGATGTCCGCATTGTCAACGAGACCGATCTGGACAAGGCCGCCCTCACCGCCGCTAGCCTGGTGCGCAACGGTGAGGCCCAGATCCTGATGAAGGGTCTCATCAACAGCAGCAACTTCCTCCGCGGCGCCCTCAATGCCGAGTGCGGCCTGCGCTCGGGCCGCCAGCTCAGTCACTTCGTGGGCTTCGAGGTTCCCGGCGAGGAGAAGCTGATCTTCCACACCGACGGCGGCATGAATGTGGCCCCCGGCCTGGCCGAGAAGAAGCAGATCCTGACCAATGCCCTGGAGGCCCTGAAGGCCATGGGCGTTGACAAGCCCAACGTGGCGGCCCTCACCGCCAACGAGCAGGTCAACCCCAAGATCCCCGCCACCGTTGACGCCGATGGACTGGTCCAGGCCGTCAAGGCCGGCGAGATCCCCGAGTGTGTCATCGAAGGCCCCATCGCCCTGGATGTGGCCCTGAGCACCGAAGCCGCCAAGCACAAGGGCATCAAGAGCGAGATTTCCGGCAAGGTGGACATCTTCCTGGTCCCCAACATCGAATCCGGCAATGTCCTCGGCAAGAGCCTCGTGTTCTACGGCAAGGCCAAGATTGCAGGCGTGATCCTGGGTGCCACCCACCCCATCGTCATGACCTCCCGTTCGGATACGGCCGAGGCCAAGACCAATTCCATCGCCATGGCCTGCTGCCTGGTCAAGCGCTGAGCATTTCTGAATCGAGAGCCGCCGGATGGGCAGCCAACCGGCGGCTCTCGCTCTATCTGCATGGATTTTCAAAGGTTTTTCCATGAGCCCCAGTGACTTCATTTGGGCCTGGCGCTGATCGGGATCGCGATCCTTTCGGTGCTTTCCGCGACCCACGCCCACTGATTTGGAATGCTTATGACGCCGGACGGCCCCTCTTGGGGCCGTTTGGACATCGGCTAAAGCGTGGTATGCTTTGATTTGTGCATTTATGTATGCCTGTTTGATAAATGGACCGGTATTTGTTCGGATTGATTCACCCAACCCAACCATCACAGGAGAAATCGATGGAACTCACCCCCAGGACGGCGCTGCTGTGCGCCACCCTCGTTTGCGGTCTGATTCCCGGCAGGAGCCTGGTCGCCCAGGACGCCACAGCCAAGCCCTTCACCCCCTTCGTCGAACTCGGCTTCGAGGAGCGGGTGCGCACAGAACGTTGGAACAACACTGACTTCAACAGCGGTAATACGATCAGCTCCACGAGCTCGGATCCGCGCACCCAGTACCGCTTCCGCAGCCGTCTTTGGGCGGTAGCGGATCTCACTCCCGACCTGGAGATCGCGGCGGGGCTTTGCCACGAAGCGCGTAAGGTAAAGCGAGTGGATGACTACTCCTACAATGGGCGTGAGGTTCTCTTCGACACCCTCTACGTGGACTACAAGTTCACCCCCCAACTCACGGCCCGGGTGGGACGCCAGAACATCGTCCGTGGAGAAGGTTTCATCCTGATGGATGGCACCGCTGGGGATGGTTCCCGCACCACTTACTTCAATGCGGTTGATGTGGCCTACGCCTGGAGCAAATCCAAGCTGGAATTCATCGGCATCACCAACTTCTCGGATGACCGCCTTCCCGTGCTCAACGAGAAGGACACGCCCATCAACCGTCTGAACGAGTGGAATGAACAGGCTGTTGGCCTCTACTACACCGGCAAGGAGTGGAGCGGCACCACCCTGGATGCCTACTACATCCTGAAATCCGAAACCCATGACTACCGTGCAACCACCAGTGCTTCCTTCCAGCCGGACCGTCAGTTCAGCACCCTTGGCGCACGTGCGGCCCAGGAACTCGGACAGGGGTGGAGCATCACGGGTGAGTTCGCCTACCAGTGGGGCAGCCAGGACGCCAACCCCCTTGCGGTGGATGTGAGGAATCTCGATGAGCGCGACATCTCTGCCTGGGGCGGCTATGCCCGAGTGAAGAAGTCCTTCGAGGCAGCCTGGAAGCCCAGCATTTCTGCTGGCTATGTTGCCCTTTCGGGCCAAGACGGTTCCAATAAAATCACCGCCTGGAACCCTGTGTTCAGCCGCTTCCCCAAGTGGAGCGAGTATTACGTGTACGCCATCGCTCCCGAGAAGGGCGTGGCTTACTGGCAGAACCTCGGCATGTGGGAACTGGAAGTCAAGTGCAGCCCCTGCAAGGCCGTGGACCTGCGGGCCACCTACTACTGCATGAAGGCCTTCGAGGCTTCTACCGGTACCGACAAGGATCGCGGCGACCTCTACGAGCTTCGCGCCGATATGCGCTTCTCCCCTGCATTCAAGGGCCATGTGGTCTACGAACGCATGATTCCCGGCAATTACAAGGCCGCCAATGACCCCGGCTACTTCTTCCGGGCCGAGGTGTCCTACACCTTCAAGCACCGCTTCTGGCTGTAATCGAGTCCATAGCAAACAAAGATCCCAGGTTCCTGCTCCGGCAGGACCTGGGATCTTTTGTCCGGGTCGAAAGAATTTCGCTGCGGGCCCTACAGGGTCTGGGTCGAAAGCCACCGCACCACGGCCTCGGCCAGTTCCTTCTTGGGAGCCGGACCCAGGCTGGGTTGAGGGCCTTCCTTGGTGATGGGTGTCAGGGTGTTGGCCTGGAAGCCGAAGCCCCGATCGCCGGAGATGTCGTTGACCAGGATGGCGTCCAGGCCCTTCCGCTCCAGCTTGGACTGGGCATGGGCGAGGTGCTGCTCGCTTTCGGCGGCGAAGCCGATCACCCATTGTCCAGGCTTCTTTTCCGCCGAAAGGGTGGCCAGGATATCCGGGGTGCGCACCAGCACCAGGTTCTCGCAGCCCTCCTGCTTCTTCACTTTCTCGGTGGCGTAAGCCTCGGGGCGCTGGTCCGCCACGGCGGCGGCGGCAACCAGGCCATCCATGGCGGGCCAGAGGGCTTGGCAGGCCTCCAACATGTCCTGGGCGCTGCGGACCCGGACCACTTCGACACCACTGGGGCCTTCCATATCTCCTCCCAGCACCAGGTGGACCTGGGCTCCGGCGTTCCGGAAGGCCCGGGCCAGCTCCACGCCCATGGAGCCGGTGCTTCGGTTGGTGAGGGTGCGGACGGGGTCCAGATCCTCCCGGGTAGGTCCCGCGGTGATGAGAATGTGCTGGTCCGCCAGGGTCGGAAGCTTCGGGGTCAGGGTGAACTGGATGGCCTCAAAGATCTCCGCGACCTCCGCCAGCTTGCCAGCTCCCTCGTCGCCACAGGCCAGGAGGCCCTCCACGGGGTTGACGAAGGCATGGCCGAAGCCCTGAAGACGGGTCACATTGGCCTGGACCGCGGGGTGGGCCCACATGGCCTGATTCATGGCGGGGGCCCAGAGGATCTTTCCCCTGGCTGCCAGGAGGATGGTGGAGAGGAGGTCGTCCGCCAGGCCGTTGGCGGTCTTGCCCATGATATCGGCGGTGGCGGGGACCACGGCTACGAGATCCGCCCACTTGGCCAGGTCCACGTGCTCGACCTTGGGATTGGGACGCCATTCGTGGTAATCGGGATTGGCTCCGAAACAGGGCTCTCCGGTGAGGGTGGCCAGGGTCAGGGGCGTGATGAAACGGCTTCCGGCATCCGTCAGACAGCAGCGGACCGAGTGGCCAGCCTTCACGAGCAGACGGGCAAGTTCGGCCGCTTTGTAGGCGGCGATGCCTCCGGTGACACCAAGCAGGATGTTCATGCAGACCTCAAGGTCGTCCAAGGGACGCCTCTACCAGTCTAACCTCCGCCGTGAAGGGGGGACCGCCTGCTCGCTGTGCTCGCGATGTCTCCCCTTTGACCCCAACGTGATGGCCGGGCAAAACCCGACCATCACGTCTGGAATTGAAGCGAAAAGATTGCTATACTTCCTTCCTTCGAGGGCCCTCCATGATCCAACGCACCGTTGTTCAAATTCCTGAAGAAATCGCCAACAAGTACCGCTTTGTCGTGGTTTCCGGCAAGCGTTGCGAGCAGCTTCAGCGCGGCGCCTACCCCAAGGTCGAGGTGGTCGTTCCCGTTAACAAGCAGGGACAGGCCCAGGACGCCCCCAAGCTCGCCTCCTTCTGGGCCCAGGTGGCCATCAAGGAAGTGGAAGAAAGCCGCATCGCCTTCGAGACACCCGAAGTCGCCATCTTCGACTACACCACGGAAGTCCCCATCTCCGTCGAGTAGTCCTAAATTACGATCAAAGATGAAAGAGCCCTTCGGGGCTCTTTTTCGTTTTTAACGTAACCCGGAATTCCCTTGCGCCTCTCCAGCTTCCGTCCCATAATTCAACAGTTGTTGAAAAGGTAAAAAATGACTGGAGCCAAACCTCGAGGCCCCAAGGCCACACGGATCGAACCCGAGAAGCTGCTGGATGCGGCCCAGGCGGTCTTCGCCCGTGACGGACTTCAGGGGGCCAGCATGCGGGCCATCGCCCGGGAGGCGGGGTGCGACCCGGCGCTGATCTACTATCACTTTCAGCACAAGGAGGCCATGTTTTCAGCCCTCCTGGACCGGAAGTTCCCGGCGATCCTGCAGGAGCTGGGGAGGCTCTCCCGGGCCAATGTGGGGAAGCATGCGGCGGAACGGCTCTGGGAGACCCTGGGTCTGGTCCACGAGCACATGGCCCTGGATCCGGGCTTCCGTTCCCTGGTGCGCGGGGAGTTCACCCGGGGGGCGGAGGGTATTCAAGAGGCCATCGCCCGTCATATCCGTCCTCTCTTCCAACTCCTCCTCGCCATTTTCCAGGAGGGGGTGGCCCGGGGCGAAATCCGGGAGAGCCTGGTCCTCCAGTTGGGAGGCTTCTTCTTCCTCCGCCTCTACATGGAGATCCTCGATCTCGTCCCCCTCATGTCTGTCCGAATCGCCGGGATCCCTTCCGACCTAATCCTGCCCCTGGCTCGACTGGCCTGGTTCGATCTCTTCTGGCGGGGGATCACCGCCCGGCCTGACGAAGACCTGTCCTTCCTGTCCCAGCTCCGGGCCTCCCTGCGGGAGGTCCAGGAATGCATCCAGTCTGCCCATGGGAGTCCCCTGTGTTGAACCGCCCAACCCTTCTCCCCTGTCTCATCCTCCTGGGGGCGGCTATCCTGGGCTGCGGCCGTAGCCGCCCGGGTCACGCCATCAAGGTCTCCGGGAATATCGAAGTCGTCCAGACCGAGGCCAGCTTCCGGGTGGCGGGCCGGGTGGCCGAGCGGCTGGTGGATGAGGGGCAGGCGGTCCAGGAGGGGCAGGTTCTGGCCCGACTGGAGGATCAGGACCTCCAGCAGCAGCTGGCGATCCGCCAGGCCGATGCCGCCACGGCCCAGGCTGCCCTGCGGGCGGCCCTGGCGGGTTCCCGCCGGGAGGAGGTGGAAGGCTCCCGTCAGGCCCTTGAGCAGGCCCGGGCCGATCTCCGCCGCACCCAGGATGATGAGAAGCGCTATCAGGGCCTCCATGACAAGGGCATCGTCTCGGATCGGGACTACCAGGCCGCCCGGGAAGCCTTCCTGGCCTCCCAGGCCAAGGCGCGCCAGGCCGAGCAGCAGTATGAACTTGTGAGGAAGGGGCCCCGCTCCGAGGACATCGATCAGGTCAAGGCCAGGGCCGAGAGCGCCCAGAAGGCCTTCGAGCTGGCCCGGACCCAGGCGGGCTACGCCCTCCTGACGGCGCCCACCAGTGGGGTGATCCTTTCCAAGAACGTGGAAGCCCGGGAATACGTCTCGCCGGGCACCGCCGTCGTCACCATCGGGAACCTCCAGCAGGTCTGGCTTCGGGCCTATATCGAAGAGACGGACCTGGGCCGGGTCAAAGTGGGGCAGGGCGCCCGCCTCAGGACCGACAGCTATCCGGAAAAGGTGTATCAGGGCCGGGTGTCCTTCATCGCCTCCGAGGCTGAATTTACCCCCAAGAGTGTCCAGACCCAGAAGGAGCGGGTGAAGCTCGTCTACCGCATCAAGATCGACGTGCCCAACCCGGCCATGGAGCTGAAGCCCGGCATGCCGGCCGACGCGGAGATCCTCTTGGAGAACCGCTGATGGACGCCATCCGGGTGGACGGCCTGGGGCGCCGCTTCGGGGAGGTGGTCGCCCTGGATGACCTGTCTCTGAGGGTGGCCCCCGGGGAGATCTTCGGCCTGGTAGGGCCCGACGGTGCGGGTAAGACCACCACCATGCGCCTGCTGACGGGCATTCTCACGCCGACGGCAGGGGAGGCCTGGGTGGACGGACTGCACAT
Organism: Holophagaceae bacterium; assembly: GCA_017859955.1. GTDB lineage: Bacteria > Acidobacteriota > Holophagae > Holophagales > Holophagaceae > Holophaga. Next base: position 15,892 of record JAFNAB010000064.1, on the reverse strand, counting down.
CGTCCGGGAAGCCGATGCCCTCAAGGACCGGATCGGCTACATGGCCCAGCGCTTCGGACTCTACCCGGATCTGACGGTCCAGGAAAACATGGACTTCTACGGTGATCTCTACGGTGTGCCCCGCAAGGGGCGGGAACCCGAAATGGAGCGCCTTCTCGCCTTCAGCAACCTCACCCCTTTCCGGCGCCGGAGGGCGGGCAACCTGTCCGGGGGCATGAAGCAGAAGCTGGGCCTGGCCTGTGCCCTGATCCACACCCCGAAGGTCCTCTTCCTGGATGAGCCCACCAACGGCGTGGATCCCGTGAGCCGTCGGGATTTCTGGCGCATCCTCTACCATCTCCAGAAGGAGGGGGTGACCATCTTTGTGTCCACGGCCTACCTGGATGAAGCCGAGCGCTGCAATCGCGTGGCCCTGCTCCACAAGGGGAAGCTCCTGGCCCTGGATACGGTGGAGGGCGTTAAGGGACTGTTGAAGGGCACTTTGCTGGAACTGCGCTGCCCCAGCCCCAGGGAGGCGGCCCGCATCCTGCGGGAGGCCCAGGTGGGTTCGGTGGCCCTCTTCGGGGATCGGGTGCACATCCTGGTGGCGGAAGGCAAATCGGGCCAGGCATCCATAGAGGATGTCCTCCAGGGGGCTGGGCTGGAGGTCCTGGGTCTGAAGGTGATCGAACCGGATCTGGAGGATGTCTTCACCTCGGCCATTCCCCGGGAGGACGCATGAACGTCGTCACCCTAAAGGACCTGGAACGGCGCTTCGGGGATTTCGTGGCGGTGAAGGGCGTCAGCCTGGAGGTGGCCAAGGGCGAGATCTTCGGCTTCCTGGGACCCAATGGGGCTGGCAAATCCACCACCATCCGCATGCTCTGTGGGCTCCTGGAGCCCAGCGGAGGCTCAGGCACCGTGGCGGGCTTCGATATCCGCACCCAGCGGGAGGAGATCAAGCAGAACATCGGCTACATGAGCCAGAAGTTCAGCCTCTACGAGGACCTCACCGTGGAGGAGAACATCGATTTCTACTCGGGGATCTATCGCATCCCCGGTGCTAAAAAGGCTGAGCGCAAGGCCTGGGTCCTGGAGATGGCCCGCCTGCAGGCACAGCGCCGCACCCGCACGGGACAGCTCCCGGGAGGTTGGAAGCAGCGCCTTTCCCTGGGCTGTGCCCTCCTGCATGAACCCCCGGTGCTCTTCCTGGACGAACCCACATCGGGGGTGGACCCCATGAGCCGCCGGGACTTCTGGGATCTCATCCACCAGCTGGCCGGAGGTGGGGTGACGGTCTTCGTGACCACCCACTACATGGAAGAGGCCGAGTACTGCGACCGCCTGGGGCTCATCTACCGGGGCGAGCTGGTGGCCCTGGGGACGCCTACGGAGATGAAAGAGCACAGGATGACCGAGCAGGTGCTGTCGCTGAGTTGTGACCGGGCCCATGATGCCCTGACGCTCGTGGCGGCACTTCCGGGGGTACGCGATGCCGCGCTCTTCGGTCGGGACATCCATCTGATGACGGCGGATGCGGAGCGGATCGCGGCCATCGCCCGCAAGGAGTTCATCCATGTGCTCCGGGACCCCCGGGCTCTGGGGGTCAGCATCGCGCTCCCCCTGGTCCTGCTGCTGATCTTCGGCTATGCCCTGACTCTGGATGTGGACCGGGTGCCGCTGGTGGTCTGGGACCAGAGCGTGACGCCCCAGAGCCGCGAACTGGAGGCCCGCTTCCAGCATTCCCGGTATTTCTCCCTGGTGCGTCAGGCCAGGGGATATGGAGAAGTGGAGGAGGCCCTGGATCGCCGGGAGGCCATGCTGGCCCTGGTGATTCCCCAGGATTTCGGGCGGCGTGTGGCGGGGGATCGGAGCACCCAGGTCCAGGTGCTGGCGGACGGGAGTGACGCCAACTCGGCCACCCTGGCCATGGGCTATGCCGAATCCATCGTCCGCACCTATTCCCAGGAGATCCTGGTGGCCAGGGTCCGTCGCCAGATGGGCCGGGATCCGGTACCCGCCCTGGAGTTGCGCCCCAGAGCCTGGTTCAACACCGAGATGGAGTCCAAGCGCTACATCGTCCCAGGGCTCATCGCCATCATCCTGATGCTCATCTCGGCCTTGCTGACCTCCCTGACCGTGGCCCGGGAGTGGGAAACGGGCACCATGGAGCAGCTCATCTCCACCCCGATACGGGGGCCCGAACTCATCCTGGGCAAGCTCGTGCCCTATTTTGCCGTGGGGATGCTGGACATGGTGCTGTCCGTCCTGGCGGGGCGATTCCTCTTTGATGTGCCCATTGTGGGCAGTCTCTGGCTGCTCTTCAGTGTGTCGGCGATCTATCTGGTGGGGGCCCTGGCGCTGGGGGTGCTCATCAGTTCCCTGGCCAAGTCTCAGCTCCTGGCCAGCCAGTTGGCCTTCACCACGACCTTCCTTCCGGCCTTCCTGCTCTCGGGCTTCATGTTCGAGATCTCCAATATGCCCAAGGTCCTCCAGTTGGTCACCTACCTGGTGCCCGCCCGGTATTTCGTGGCCTTCCTTCGCGGACTCTATCTGAAGGGGGCCGGCCTCGCCATTTTCTGGCCCGAGTGTCTGCTGCTGACCCTTTTTGCAGCGGCCATGCTGGCCCTTGCCGTGCTCACCTTCAAGAAGCGTCTCGCCTAGGAGCTCCTGTGCTGGAACGCCTGAAATACATGCTCATCAAGGAATTCCTACAGATCTTCCGGGACCCGAGGATGCGGGCCGTCATCCTCATGGTGCCCATCGTGCAGGTGCTGATTTTCGGCTATGCCGTCACTACAGATGTCCGCCACATCCGCACCGCCATCTTCGACCTGGACAACAGCCCCTCCAGCCGGGACCTAGTGGCCCGCTTTGAGGGCTCAGGGCACTTTGATCTCATCCGCAGGCTGCATTCGGATACCGAGGTGCGGGAGGTGATCCAGTCGGGGGAGGCCAAGGCTGTGCTCAGGCTCAACCGTGGCTTCGGGGATGACCTTCTGGGAGGACGCACGGCCCGGGCCCAGATCATCCTCGATGGCAGCGATTCCAACACCGCCAGCATCATCCTGGGGTATTCCAGCCGCATCGCCATGGCCTTCAATTCGCGGATCCTGGTGGACCGCTTTGCCCGCAGTTCCGGAACCCGCCTAGATACGGAGCCCGTGGCCCTCGCCTCCAGGGCCTGGTTCAACCCCAACCTGGAGAGCCGCAACTTCTTCGTCCCCGGTGTCATCGCCCAGCTGGTGATGATCATCTCCATCGTCCTCTCCAGCATGGCCATCGTCCGGGAGCGGGAGATCGGCACCATGGAACAGATCATGGTGACTCCCATGGGGCGCATGGAATTCATCCTGGGCAAGACCCTCCCCTTTGCGCTCATCGGCTACCTCGACGTCGTGCTGATCAGCGTCGTGGCGGTCTTCTGGTTTGACATCCCGCTCCTGGGGAGCCTCCCAGCCCTTTTCCTGGCCACGGGGCTCTACCTGTTGAGCACCCTGGGGGTGGGACTCCTCATCTCCACCACCTGCCGCACCCAGCAGCAGGCCATGATGAGCACCTTTTTCTTCATCATGCCTGCGATTCTCCTGTCGGGCTTTATCTACCCCATTGCCAACATGCCCCTGGGGATCCAATGGGTAACCTACCTCAATCCTTTGCGCCACTTCCTGATTATCATCCGGGGCATATTCCTGAAGGGGCAGGGAGTCCAGTTGCTCTGGCCCCAGATGCTCGCCCTGGCCCTGCTTGGGACAGCCCTGCTTTCCATGGCTGCCGGGCGTTTCCGGAAGACCTCGGCCTGAGTCCCCCTGCTATGCTTGGAACAGGCACATTGCGCCGCCTGGAACCCTGGAATTCATGAACCTGCCGAACTATCTGACCTTCGCCCGCATCCTCATGGTGCCCATCCTCGTGGTAGTGCTGATGACCCGGGTCACCCGCTACGAGATCATCGGCATCCTTGTCTTCTGGGCAGCCTCCATCACCGATCTGCTCGATGGTTACCTCGCACGCAAGTGGCGGCAGGTAACCACCTTAGGGAAGCTTCTTGATCCTCTTGCGGATAAGCTATTAATAAGCGGTGCCTTGATCTCTCTGGTTGAACTGGATCTGGCGCCAGCATGGATGGTCTTCATCATCCTGGCCCGGGAAATGGCCATCACGGGGCTCCGGGCCATCGCCTCCGAGGAGGGGATCACCATCGCCGCCGAGCGCCTGGGCAAGTGGAAGCTGGGTGCCCAGATCGCCTCCATCTCCTGCCTGATCCTAGGCCCCCAGCTGGATTCCTGGCTCTTTCAGTGGACCGGGTGGGGCCTCTTCCACTTCTTCATCCAGCTCAATAGGCCCTACAGCTTCTTCCTGGGCATGGGCGTCCTGCTTCTGTGGGTAGCCATGATCCTGGCCATCTGGAGCGGCGCATCCTACATCCGTAACTTCTGGCGACTGGCGGGCGAACGCATGCTGACGGGACAGGGGCGGATCACCCGTGAGGAAAAGCACGAGGATAAGGGCCCCAAGCCATGATCCGTCGCTACTTGGTTGCGGGTCTCATCACACTCTTGCCCCTCGCCGTGACCCTCTGGGTCCTACAAATGATCTTCAATGCCCTGGTAGGCATTTTTCAGGGGCCCTTCAGCTGGGTTGCCCTCCGGATGGGGCTTCCGGTCCTGCCTTACTGGACCGTGGCCGCCCTGTCGATCCTGGGCATCCTGGTGATCCTATTCCTGGTGGGTGTGCTGGTGGGAAACCTGCTGGGGCGCCAGCTTCTCCAGTGGATGGATGACCTGATGTTGCGCGTCCCCGTGGTGAAGGGGGTGTATGGTGCGACAAAGCAGCTCATGTCCGCCATCCAGCAGGGCAAGGGGGGAAGCTTCCGGGAGGTGGTGGTGGTGGAGTGGCCCATGGCCGGCTCCTACACCCTGGGCATGGTGGCCCGCACGGACTGCCGATGGGCCCTACCGGAAGGGGAGACCATGGTGGCGGTCTACATCCCCACGGCTCCCAACCCCACCTCGGGTTACGTGATCATGGTGGATCGCTCCAGGGTGCGGAAGGTCGATTTGAGTCCCGACCAGGTTCTTACCTGGGCGGTTTCCGCTGGGGTTGTGGTCCCCAATTCCGGAGGAACTGATGCTGGAAGGGGATGAAGGCTCCCTGGCGGTATTCCGCAATATTTCAGTCTACCGGGGGGACACCCTCGCCCTGGACCACATCAACCTCCGGATCGCCGAAGGTGAGCACCTTGCCATTCTCGGCCCCAACGGAAGCGGCAAGTCGACCCTGATCAAGACCATCTTCCAGGAGTGTTATCCCCTGGCCACAGAGGACTCCCACTTTTCCGTATTTGGACGGCAGCGCTGGAACCTGGCCGAACTCCGCACCCGGCTGGGGGTGGTTTCCAATGACCCAGGTCTCTTCGGGTCGCGGCCCATCACCGGGCGCGAGGCTGTCCTGTCCGGCTTCTTTAGCAGTGTTGGGCTCTGGCCCCATCTCGAGGTGACCCCCGCCATGCAGGCCAGGGCCGAGGAAGTGCTGAAGCTCATGGAGGCCGGTCACCTGGCCGACCGCTGCATCTCCGATATGTCTTCGGGTGAGGCCCGGCGTCTCCTTGTGGGTCGTGCTTTGGTCCACAATCCCTGCACGTTGGTCTTTGACGAGCCCAGCAACAGTCTGGACCTTTTCGCCCAGGAGGAACTTCGGCAGATCATGCGTCACCTGGCAGGGGTGGGAATCGCCATCCTGCTGATTACCCACCATCTGTCCGACATCATTCCCGAGATCGATCGGGTCATCTTCGTGAAGGATGGCCGCATACTCCAGGATGGTGCGAAAGCGGATCTATTGACGACTTCCCACCTCCGGGATCTCTTTCAGGTCGATCTTGAAGTGACTGTGCGCAAAGACTTTTATCACGCTTGGTAAGAGGTTAGTCTCCGTTCAACCCATGCAGGAGGATTCATGGCCTCAGTGCTCCGCAATGTCCTGGCCAGCGCTGCTTGCCGCCAGCTGGGCATCGCCGGAGCGGACCTGCCGGGAATCATCAATGCCCTTGGGGCCAGGACAACTCCACCCCCCGGCGCTGCGGATGGTGTATCCCTGGAGGTGCGCATCCGCAGGGCAGCTCAAGGCAAGCGCAATGCCGACGACGGCGTACATTACCTTCGTGTTGCCCTGGGAGCACTGGGAGAGGTGATCCGATTGATCGCCAGCGCGGCCCGCCTGATCGAACAAGCCCAGAAACCCGGGCTTGGCGATTCCGATCGTGGCGAACTGAATGGTGAATTCCATGCACTCCTCCGTAGCGTCGATGAGATCATCCGCAGCACCAAGCTCCATGGGACCTGCCTCTTCGGATCCACACTTAGCGTGGCTGCGGATGTTTTCGGTACCTTGAGCATCCAGATCGACGCCATCAGTCCCGGAGCGGACATCCTGGCCGCCCATGCCAGCCTCACGAGCGTGCCGGAAGCTGAGGCAGCCGCAGCTTCCCTTGCAGCCGCAAGTGATGCACTGGGCCTCACCAAGACCTCGCTCGAGACCTCCGCTGCACATCTGACCGACAAGTCCAACGCACTTGGGATCCTAGTTGCGACCTTCTCCGCAATCACTGCCCGGATTCAGGACACCGTGGTGGTGGACGAGGTCGTCAACCTCATCAAATGGCAGGTCCTGAATCTGTCGGGCTCCAACGTGTTGAACGAAGCCAATCACGTGAGCCAACAAATGCGACAGATTCAGGAGCTGCTGCGGGAATAGAGTGGTGATTCAGAAGGTACGGCCCGTTCCGATGCTTGAGACACCGAATGGGTTTCAGATCTTGAAGATCCTCACCTGGTTCTGGATGTCCTCTGCGAGCTGATGCAGATCTGCGGAGGTTCTGGCCACCTCGTTCGTGGTGGCGGACATCTGGGTGATGGCGGAGGCCACGGCCTCGGCTTCCTGTGAGCTCATGTCGACCTGACGGGCCACGTCTGCGCCGGCAGAAGCCTGCTCGGCGGTGGCTGTTGTGGTCTGTTTCATGAGGGACGCGAACTCCTCCAGGATGGTGCGGATCTGCTTGAGGGTCCCCACGCTGGTAGCCACCGTGCTGCCCCCCTTGTGAATGGCCTCGTTGGCCTCTTCGATATAGCGGGCAATCTCCTTGGCGGAGACGCTGCTGCGTTCCGCCAACTTGCGCACTTCTTCGGCCACCACGGCGAAGCCCTTGCCGTGTTCCCCGGCCTTGGCGGCCTCGATGGCAGCATTGAGGGAGAGGAGGTTGGTCTGCTGGGCGATCTCCTGGATCACACTGACGGCCTTCGCAATCTGGCCAGCGGTTTCAGTGATGCCCTCCATGGCCTCATGGGTGGCGGCACCGGCCCGGTCACCCCTGAGGGTGGCTTCCTGGGCCTCGCCCAGGCGTTCCAGGGAGGACTGGGCCCCGCGATTCACTTCGTCAATGGAGGCTGAGAGTTCGGCAACGGCGGCCACCATCCGTTCAGAACCTGAACGCTGGGTTTCGGCGCTCCGGGCGATGTCGGCGCTGGTGGCGGACATCTCCTCGGCGGAAGCCGAGAGCTGGGTGGCACCGCTGGCCAGGCCTTCGACACCCCGCCGCACACCTCCGAGCACCGATCGGAGCTGCTCGATCATGTGGTTGAGGGTCCGGCTCATCTCGCCGAATTCGTCCTTGGAACTGACTGTCGCCGCCACCCTCATGTCCCCGGCCGCAACGGCCTCGAGGGCGCCCTTGAAGATGCTCAGGGAACCGCTGATGCTCTTGACCATCAGATAGCCAAGGGAAAGCCCCACGAACAAACAGACTGCCAGCACCCCCCAGGCGATGGCGTTCCACATGGTGACTTCGGCTCTGGTGACCTTCAGCGAATGTTGGGCCTGAAAGCGGTTGTCGTCCATGAGGAGGGCGCCGATGCGGTTGAGCTCTTCGATCTGGGGGCGCAACCGCTCCTTCATGATCACGGCGGCCTTGGCGTTTTCCCCAGCCCGGGCAACGGGCTTGAACTCGGTGTCCCGGCTGGTCCGGAATTCCCTGAGGAGGGCTTGGAACTTGGGGGCGTTGCTTCGTTCGACTTCACTGGAGAGCATTTTTGAATAGGAGGCCCAGGCCTGGTCCAGGGCAGCGTCCGTGGAGTTCATGTCGAGATCGATCGTCGCTTGGATCTGGGGGGGCACGGACCCGTATCCCGCGCAATGGGCCGTGGTCTTCTCCAAGAGCCGCCGCACATCCCCCAGATCAGCGATAGGATTCAGGTTCTGGTCGTACATTTCCTGGAGCTTGACGATGCTCATCCGGCTGGAATTGGAGGCACCGAATCCGATCAGAAGCAAAGCCGCCGCCAGTACGCCGAGCACTAGGTACATCTTCCGTTTGACTGACATATTGGCGAACCATTGGATGGTCACAGGCGGCTCCTGGTGAAGACTGGATTCGTGAGGGGTGGGGTTCCCCTTCATGGTCTGATATTCCGCCCTCAGATGGAAGCGAGCTTCTGATGGAATGCCGGGAAGGCCTTTCTGGCACTGCGCTTGTCCTGACAGGATCGGGTCAGATCTTGAAAACCCGAACCTGGTTCTGGATGTCCTCAGCGAGCTGATGCAGATCCGCAGAAGTCCGGGCCACCTCGTTCGTGGTGGCGGACATTTCCGTGATGGCTGAAGCAATGGCCACGGCCTCCTGGGAGCTCATGTCGACCTGGCGGGCCACGTCCGCGCCGGCAGAAGCCTGCTCGGCAGTGGCAGTTGTGGTCTGTTTCATGAGTGAAGCGAACTCCTCCAGGATGGTCCGGATCTGTTTGAGGGTGGCTACGCTGGTGGCCACCGTGGCTCCTCCATTGTGGATGGCCTCGTTGGCCTCTTCGATGTAGCGGGCGATCTCCTTGGCGGAGACGCTGCTGCGCTCCGCCAGTTTGCGCACTTCCTCGGCCACCACGGCGAAGCCCTTGCCATGCTCCCCGGCCTTGGCCGCTTCGATGGCGGCATTGAGAGAAAGCAGGTTCGTCTGTTGGGCGATTTCCTGGATGACAGTGACTGCCTTGGCGATCTGTCCGGCGGTCAGGGTGATGCCTTCCATGGCTTCATGGGTGGCGGCCCCGGCCCGGTCGCCCTTGATCGTGGCCTCCTGGGCCTCTCCTAGACGTTCCAGGGATGACTGGGCGCCACGATTGACCTCATCGATGGAGGCCGATAGCTCGGCGACAGCAGCCACCATGCGTTCGGAGCCGGAACGCTGGGTCTCGGCGCTCCTGGCGATGTCTGCGCTGGTGGCGGACATCTCCTCTGCCGATGCGGAGAGCTGAGTGGCGCCGCTCGCCAGGCCCTCGACCCCGCGCCTCACACCGGTGAGCACGGACCTGAGTCGCTCGATCATGTGGTTCAAGGTCACACTCATCTCGCCGAACTCATCCTTCGAGTTCGTAGACGCCTCGGCGGTCATATCACCAGCGGCCACGGCCTCCAGGGCTCTCCTGAACTGGACCAGGGAGCCGTGGATGGTCTGCACCATCAGGTAACTGAGGGAGAAGGCCACCAGCAGGGCAATCGCAATCATGATGGAGCCACCGATGGCCTCCTGCCTGACTCTCGCCTGGCTGGTATTGAGAGTCTCCTCGGCCTGCTTGCGGTTGTCCTCCATCAGATCGTTACCAAGGGAAACGATCTTTTCCATCAAGGGGTTGAGCGTGTCCTTCATGAAGAGCCCAGCCTTGTTCATTTCTCCGGCACTGGCCGGAGGCAGGAAATTCTGGTCGCGTAAGCGTCGGAATTCCATGACGGCCTTCTGCATTTCCGGAGCCTTGGCCCGCTCTACATCGCTGGAGAGCATCTTGTAATAGGCCGCCCAATACTGGTCAAAGGCCGCGTCTGTGGAATTGATGTCCATCCTGATCAGGCTCTGAAACTGAGGAGGGGCCGACATGAAGGCCGAGCAATTGAATCGGGCTTTTTCTGCCAGGCGCCGTGCCTCTCCAAGGTCCGCGATGGGGCGCAAATTGGTGCTGTACATGGACTGCATGTTCGCCCCCCCCCTGGTGCCTTCGAGGTATGCCCCTAAACCCGCTGCCAGGAGTGCGAAGCTCAGCACCCCGATCACCAGGTACATCTTGCGTTTGATGGGCAGATTGGCAAACCAGAGGATGCGCATGAAACCTCTCCTTCTTATGAGCAGGCATGAACTGATTCGGTTTACTTGTCGTTCGACCTGAGTTTGGATCCCAAATTCGAGGCTCCGAGGGCCATGCTAAAATGACCTTTTGGGATTTCAGGGACCTAGATGCCGACCATTCAAGACATTCGCACCATTCACGATCTGCCCATTCCCGAACTTCTCTTTCGTGCTGCCAGTGCCCATCGGGCCCACTGGAACCCCAATGAGATCCAGTTCTGCACCCTGGATGCGATCCAGACCGGTGCCTGTCCCGAAGATTGTGCCTACTGCCCCCAGTCGAGCCATCACGGCACCACCCTGAAGCCCGAGCCTCTCAAGGAGAAGGAGCGCGTGCTCGAAGGGGCCCGGAAGGCCAAAGAAGCTGGGTCGACCCGCTACTGCATGGGGGCTAGCTGGCGCGAAGTCCGGGATGGCGAGCCCTTCGAACAGGTTCTGGAGATCGTGCGGGAAGTGGCGGCCATGGATATGGAGGTCTGCGTCACCCTGGGCATGCTCACCGAGGCCCAGGCCCGGCGGCTCAAGGAGGCTGGCTGCACGGTCTACAATCACAACATCGATAGCAGCCGCGAATTCTACGAGACCATCATCTCCACCAGGAAGTTTGATGATCGTCTCCAGACCATCAAGGCTGTCAGGGCTGCCGGGCTGGAGGTCTGCTCCGGAGGCATCGTGGGCATGGGAGAGAAGGTGGATGATCGTGTCCACTTCCTCCACGAACTGACCTTGATGGATCCCCCCCCCGAGAGCATTCCCATCAATCAGCTTGTGAGCGTGGAGGGCACCCCCCTCGAAGGCGTTGAGCCCCCGCCGCCCTTGGAATTCATCCGCATGATCGCCACGGCGCGCATCCTCTTCCCCGGGAGCCGGATCCGCCTTAGTGCCGGTCGTTCTGCGATGAGCACCGAGATGCAGGCCTTGGCCTTCTTTGCTGGAGCCAACAGCCTCTTCACCGGGGAAAAGCTGCTGACGACCCCCAACCCCGGGGACTCCCATGATCATCAACTTCTGGAATTGCTGGGGATGAAGATCGAGGGACCTGGTCGCTGACCCGGCAGGAAAAACAAGAACGAGGAAAGGCTTTTTCGGCGAGCCAAACCCTCAAGCTTCGAGCGGCATCAGACGATGTGAAAGACACGTGGAGGTTCCCATGGCCAACAGCATGATGATCACCCTCCTGATAATGGCCCTGGGTTCTCTTATCCTGGCGACCATTCGGATTCCAAGGCCGAGCCTGGTGCCTGTTCGCATCCGCCGCAGGCGCTGAGGGGCGATGGCCCTGAACTCAGGGCTCTACTCCCCCCTTCCTTTCGGCCAAACTCCGGACTTGGTCGGCTACGCTTCTGGCCATCCCCAGGATTCGCTCGGAGGTGCTGCGTGAGTCCCGCTGCTGGTGGGCGACTGCCAGGGTGATGGCGTCCTGGGCTTGGTGGATGGTTTCGGTGAGGTGACGCAGTTCATTCACGACCGTCTCGATCCGACCCGCATTGCGGTGAACGGCTTCCACCTGCTCCACGATCTCGTCGGCGGCCTTTCCGGAGGATTGGGCCAGGGCCTTTATCTCGCTGGCGACAACCGCAAAGCGGGCTCCGGCCTGTCCCGCATGGGCCGACTCAATGGAGGCATTCAGCGCCAGGAGGCGCGTCTGCTGGGCGATCTCCCGGATGGTGCCCGTGAAGTGGGTGATGGACCGGCTGGTGCGGGCCAATTCCGCCACGGTGGTGGAAGCCGTTCCCATGGTCGTGACGGCCTCCTCGGCCATCGCCAGGGCCCGGCGGGTATCCTTTTCGATCCCCGCCATGGCTGCGTTGATCCGGGCCAGTTCAGCGTCCAGGTCCACGAGACCCAGCATCCGTTCCGCCTCGGCGGCGGCGGCCTCCATGCGCCGCTGTTTGAAGTGGTGACAGTTCTCCGGGCGGTTGAGGCCGTTGTGGATGGCCACTGCCATCTCTTCACAGGTGCCGTACCCGCACCCACCGCAGTTGAGCTCATCCTTCGCGCTGACTTTTTCCATCCGGTCATAAATGCTGCGGATTTCCAGGGGCAGAGGGATAAGGACCTTGTTGTTCCTTCGGCGATCCACATAGGTCCGTCGGTAGAGGTCCGGTTCCCAGAAACGTTCGATATGGGTCAGTATTTCTGCCTGGATCCGCTCCCTTGATGGTTCCTCCCCCTGGGCGTAGCGCTGGCGGAGACCCTTGGCCCGGCGGGCCACGGCGTGTTCGACCCGGTCAGGGTGCGCTCCCTGATTGGGGGTTCCCGGTCCCCCATTGCATCCCAGTTCGCAATTGAGGCAGTCCACCAGCAGGGGATTCTCACCTCTCTGGATGGCTTCCTCCAGGTGGGCCAGGTAGTGATAGATGACCTGGGGACCTTCGATCTTCCGGGTCACGGCATCCACATCCGGATTCCATCGCTTGGCGGTCTCCAGAAGGCCCCCCGGGGTCGAGAAGAGCACCGCGCGCTCGGCGGGTGGATTGTCGTAGTCGACTTCGGGGTACTGGTCCAGCCTGCGGTGATCCTCCTCAAGGCGCTTGATTATCGCGTTGAAGGTGAGGTTGTAGTCCCCGATGCCGGTTTCGTCGAACTCCCGACGCTTCGCGGCACACGGACTGGCCACCACGATACGGTGGTTCCGGTAGTTCGGATGGAAGCGACGCACCATCCTGGCCGTGTGGAGCATGGGGCTGTCACAGGGTGCGAGGTGCGGAATCAGCTCAGGATGGTAGATCTCAATAAAGGTCACCAGGGCGGGGCAGGGCTGGGCAATGATGGCCTTGGGCTGATGCTTTTCCAGGTGGTCCAGATAGCTCTTGACAGTCAATTCAGCCCCGAAGCTCACATCGAACACGGCCTCGACCCCCAGGGACTTCAGCCATCCGTTGAGATTGAGCCAGCGATCGGGGAAAACCGCCGCCACAGCAGGAGCCACGATCGCCACCATGGGAAGACCCGCACGGCAATCGGCGAAGAAGCGCGCCGCATCATCCATGGGACGGCGTGCTTCGTGCCTGCAGGCCTTGATGCATTGCCCACACCCCAGGCACATATCGTGGTTGACGATCACATGGTCCCCGGAACCGTCGTTACAGTGCTTCACCGGGCAGGCCGCTATACAAGCGTGGCAGTTGACGCAGCGATCCGGAACGAGCTCCACCACCGGCGTGAGTGAAAGGGAGCCGTTGAAACCGTCCATAGACACCTCGACATGGAGGGTTATCGGATGGAGGCCGGAATGGGCTGAATTTATGGGGTTGTAATGGTTATTTTTCGATAATCACGTAACTTCGGAACGGCAGGTTTTGAGGAAAACAGGTTTCCCCCAAAAACGCGCCCCCGGATCGGGGGCATTTCCTGCGCGGATCTGATGAAACTCTCGCCAATTATGCATTTCTCATAATTGTAGAACTGACGACCTTGGCCACCAGTTCCAGGCGGTCGCAGGTTTCCTCCATGTGATCCAGAATTTCCTTCCACTTGATCACCGTCACGGGGTCGCGGGGAATACTGAAAAGTTCGGCCAGCGCGCGGTTGTAGATCGCATCAGCTTGGTTCTCGATCTCGGTCATCAGCATCACCCGATCCCGCATTTCTGCGGTCTGGGAGAAAGTCCTCAGCCCCTCGATTAGGGGGGGGATCTCCCGAGCGGCCTGTACCATGAGAGGACTGATCTCATGGGTCACCTCAGGCACCGAGTCCACCTTATAGAGCACCAGGACCTCGCAGAGGGCATAGAGTCCATCCACCACATCATCGAGTACGTGAGCCAGGGTGATGATGTCCTCCCGCTCGAGGGGAAGGGCAAAGGTGCGATTGAGGCGATCCATGATCTCGACGGTAAAGTCGTCGCCCTTGTGTTCCAGGACCTTCATCCGGTCCCTCATGGGACCCCATTCCCCCGGTTGGCCTTTGCGGAAGCTGACGTCGAAGTAGCAAGTCGCATCGAGCAGATTGGCGGCCGATGCCTCCAGGAGATCAAAAAACACCGTCTCCCGGGGTTTAACCCGGCGGATAAGGGTATTCAAAGACATGGTGGCTCCCTCAAGCGGTCCAACCCTTCCATCTTAACGCCCGGATGGGGGAAGGACAGCGTGGAGTGCTCCGGGGCACTTCACGCGTCGACGCTGCCCAGGCGATAGCCCACGCCAACGACGGTCTCGATGAGGTTGGCGGCTTCGCCCAGTTTGGCCCGGACCCGCCGCACGTGGGCATCGATGGTGCGACTCTCACCCAGATACTCCAGGCCCCAGACCTGCTGGAGGATCTTTTCGCGGCTGAGGACTCGGCGGGGGTTCTGAAGGAAATAGGCCAGGAGTTCGAACTCCCGCCGGGTGAGGTCCATGGGTTCGCCCTCCACCCTGGCCACATGGGCGTCCAAATCCACGGTAATGGGACCGAAAGCCAGATCCCGCTGCCGTTCCGTGGCGTCCATGAAGGCCGCCCGGCGCAGGATGGCCCGGACCCGGGCCACCAGTTCACGGCTGGAAAAGGGCTTGGAGATATAGTCGTCAGCTCCCAGCTCCAGCCCCAGCACCCGGTCGATCTCCTCGTTGCGGGCCGTCACCAGCATGACCGGGAGTACCCGCAGGCGGCTGTCGGTGCGGATGGCCCTCAGGACATCGAGGCCATCGATGTCCGGGAGCGTGAGGTCCAGCAGGGCCACATCGGGTTTCGGGCTGCCACTGCCGGGCTGAGTGATGTAGCGTATGGCCTCCCGGCCCGTGCCGAAGGAACTGACGGTGAAGCCTTCGCGCTTCAGATGCTGCTCAAGGCCGAGCCGGATATCCGCATCATCTTCAAGCAGTAGCAGGTGGGGCATGTCTTCTCCGCTGGGGAACTACGAATCTCGCTTCTGGAGGTAAGGATGTTTTACATTGACGCCTTCCAGGATGAAAAGCACCTCTTCCGCGATATTAGTGGCCTGATCGGCGATGCGCTCCCAGTTTTTCACCAGGATGATCAGGTGGCTGGCCCTTTCGATGGCAGTGGGGTCCTGGAGCATGATCTGGAGCATGTCCTTGGAGACCTGCACGTAGAGTTCGTCCACCCGATCGTCCTCGGCGATGACGGCTTTGGCCAGCTCCGCATCCCCATTCACGAAGGCGTCCACGGCCCGCTTGACCATGGAATGGGTGGCCTCCCCCAGTTCCTCGATCTGGCTGGCGGTGAGGATGTGGGGATAGGAGCTGATGAACTTCACCCGGCGGGCGATATTCGTGCAGTGATCCCCGATCCGTTCCAGTTCCGGCACGATCTTGAGGGTGCTGGCCAGGAGCCTGAGGTCCGAGGCAAAGGGAGCCCTCAGAGCCAAGAGGTCGATGCAGGCCTGGTCCAGGCTCAGTTCCAGCTCGTCCACGTTCTGGTCCAGAGCGATGACCCGGTCCGCCTTGGCGTCAGAACGCTCGCTGAAGGCCTGGCGAACAAGCTCAACCATCTCCTCCACCAGCCCGGCCATGGCCAGAAGACTGAACTTGAGATCCCTCAACTCGTTGTCGAAATGCCGCCCCATTAGCCAAACCTCCCGCTGATGTAGTCCTCGGTCATCCGTTCACGAGGATTGGTGAAGAGTTTTTCAGTAAGACCAACTTCAATCAGTTTGCCCATCCAGAAGAAGGCCGTGAAGTCGCTGACTCGGGCCGCCTGCTGCATGTTGTGGGTAACGATGACGATGGTGAAGTCCCGTTTCAGTTCGAAGATCAGTTCCTCGATGCGAGAGGTGGCCAGGGGGTCCAGGGCCGAGCAGGGCTCGTCCAT
>JAFNAB010000063.1 GCA_017859955.1 Holophagaceae bacterium | reverse complement strand
ATCCCAAGCCCATCCTGGGCGGGGTTTCCTTCATGGGCCTGGGGCTGCTGATCGGGTGGCTCCTGGCGAACAAGGAGCGGGCGGAAGCCGGAGAACATGAAGCCATGCAGGCCGCCACCGAGGCGAGAATGCATGTGCTCCAGTCCCAGATGAACCCCCACGTGCTCTTCAATGCCATCAGCGGACTCTCGGAAATGGTCCGTGAAGAACCAGAAGCCGCGGAACAGGCTCTGCTTAATCTGTCAGGACTCCTGCGGGACCTGCTGGACTACAGCGCCCGAAACAGCGCCCCTCTCTCCCAGGAACGGGCCATGGTGGAACGCTACCTCACCCTGGAACAGATCCGTCTGGGGAAGCGCCTGCGGGTCACCTGGGACTGGGACCCCACCTTGGAGCACCGGGAGCTCCCGCCCCTGATGCTCCAGCCCCTGGTGGAGAACGCCTTGAAGCACGGTATCGCGCCCCACCGGGAGGGTGGTGAGGTCCGGATCCGCCTCGTTCGCACTCCTGAAGCGGTGGAACTGGAGGTGGCCAATACCGGCGCAGGTCTGGCGGATCCCATCCAAGAGGGGGTGGGCCTGCGGAACCTCCGGGAGCGCCTGTCCTACTTCCAGCCTGGGGCCACCCTGACCCTCAGCCGGGAGGGTGGGTGGACCCGGGCGCTCCTCAGCCTTGGGAGGCGATCATGAGCAAGCCGCTGCGGGCCGCCCTCGCCGAGGATGAGCCCTATAACCTCAAGCGCCTGGCGCGGCTCCTCAGGGAACAGGGATGTGAAATCGTTGCGGAACTGGAGGACGGCCTCGCGGTCATGGAGTGGCTCGAAGGCGGCGGGAACGCCGATGTCCTCTTCCTGGACATCCAGATGCCCGGCCTTTCAGGCCTGGAGGTGGTCGCAGAGCTGGAGGGCCGTTTCCCGGTGGTCTTTGTCACCGCCTTCGCCGAACACGCCGTGAAGGCCTTCGAACAGGCCGCGGTGGACTACCTCCTCAAACCGGTTTCAGCCGAGCGCTTGTCCCTGACGCTGGAGCGCCTGCACGCAGGCCGAGTCCAGCCCCAAGAAGCCCTCCCCAGGCCACCGGGCCCCTTCCGCTACCCTGTCAAGGCCGGGGAAGGTATCGTGCTGGTGGACCTCTCCAAGACCACCCATTTCGAATACGAGGATGGCAGCGTCTGGGCCCACGCGAACGGCCGCCTCCGCACCCTCTGGAAGTCCCTGGCGGAGGCGGAAGCAGCCCTTGAGGGGTACGGCGTCATAAAGGGGCATCGGCACCTGCTGATCCGCCCGGAAGCCATCGTAGGCCTCAAGCATCTGGACTCAGGACGCCTTCTCGCGCGCCTCGCGGGGGGCGCCGAGGTGGAGCTCAGTCGCGGCGCCGCCCCTCAGATCAAGAAGCGGCTGGGGCTGGAATAGGGCCTAGACGATCTTGTGCATCCACCCGTGGGTGTCGGGCTTCAGGCCGTACTGGATGTCCAGCAGGGCCTCCCGGAGCTGCATCGAGATGGGGCCGAGTTCGTTGCCATTCACCACCCATTCCCCACGCCGGGACTTGAAGGTGCCGATGGGGCTGATGACGGCGGCGGTGCCACAGGCGAAGGCTTCCTTCAGCCGACCTTCGCGGTGGGCCACTTCGACCTCGTCGAGGGCGATTCGGCGCTCAATGACTTCGAAACCCGTTTCCCGGGCCAGGGTGATGAGGCTCTCCCGGGTGACACCTTCCAGGATGGTGCCGGTCTTCTCGGGCGTGGCAATGACTGTGCGGCCCCCCTCCTCGAGCACCAGAAAGACGTTCATCCCCCCCAGCTCCTCCAGGTATTGCTTGTGGATGGCGTCAAGATAGAGCACCTGCTCACAGCCCTGGGCCTTGGCCAGATTGCCGGGCAGCAGACTCGCGGCGTAGTTGCCACCGCACTTGGCCGTTCCTGTGCCGCCCGGACAGGCCCGGACGTATTCTTCCTCGACCCAGATGGACACGGGGTGGATGCCACCGCTGAAGTAGGATCCGGCAGGGCCGCCGATGATCATGAAGAGGCATTCCGAAGCCGAGCCCACCCCCAGGTATTCTCCCTGGCCGATCATGAAGGGACGGAAGTAGTAGCTCTTGTCGTGCAGCTTCTCGGGGTCCAGGGGCTCGGGCACCCAGGCCAGATCGGCCTTCACCAGAAGATCCGCCGCCGCGCAGAAAAGCTCCTCGGGGATCTCGGGCATGGCCAGGCGGTGGGCGCTGGCATTGAATCGTTTGGCATTGCAGATGGGGCGGAAGGACTTCACGCCCCCGTCAGGCTGCCGGTAGCCCTTGAAGCCTTCGAAAACGGACTGGCCGTAGTGCAGCACATTGGCCGCAGGGCTCATGGAGATTGGGCCGTAGGGCTTCAACTGGCCGCGCAGCCAACCTTCCCCCTCGCGGTAGGGGATCACGATCATGTGCTCGGAGAAGGTCTTGCCGAAACCGGGAGCTACCATGCGCTTCCGGCGCTCCTCGTCGGAGAGCCTGGAACTCACAAGCTGGATATCGAAGAGGGAAGAAGTAAGATCGGCGTTCACAGCGGCTCCTCTGCCTCGATTCTAGTCTGATTAGCGAGACAGAGGGAGCCCATTAGAAAAAACGATGATTAAATTCTACTTTTTGCGCTTCCTGGGGGCACTTTTTTCCTCGGGAGGGAGGGGCAGCTGAACCCCCGTCTGGGCCTCGATTTCCTTCACCACCCGTCGGCTCCCGGGGTCCAGGCTCCGCAAGCGATACAGGAAACGAACCCTGGCGGCCTTGTCCGGGTACTGGCTTTCCAGGTAGCCCTTGGAAGCCAGGATGCCTTCCACAAACTTCACCTTGTCATTCTTGAAGGAATACTCAGCCAGGGCCGTCTCCAGGGATCGGATCTGGGACGCTTCCTGCTCGGCAGAACGGGAGTAGTAGTCCGCCTCCTTCTTGGTGGTTTCCACGTACCCCTCAAATACCTGGGCACTCTTGGTGCTCTTTCCGATGCTCTCTTCTTCCTTCTGGATCAGTTCCAGTTGCTGGAGATCCCCAGGATCAGGATTGGCCTTGGTCCGCAGGGTCTGGATGTAGTCAGCGTTCTCCGCCAGGGTCTTGCGGCTGCGCTCCGCCAGATCCTTGTAGTAGCTCACCAACGCCGGGAACTTGGCCCCCGTCTTCTCGGCATTGATCTTGGCGATATCCCGGGTCCGCTGGTAGTACTCCAGGGCCTTCTCCCAGTCTCCGCTGGCATCCGTGGCCCTGGCCGCGAGGAAGTAGGCATAGAGATATTCTCGGTAGAGACCGAAGCTCGCCAGCTGAGCCTGGGGGTCGCTCTCATCCCAGGGAGCCACCTGACTCGGCAGCAGAGCCTCGGCCTTGGGACGGGCCTCCTGGGCCCTGAACTCCCCCAGGAGCTTCTCAACAGCAGGGGCTTCGGCTCGCAGCCGCTGGGAGAAGGTCTGGGCTTCTGGAGCCTGGGCTACCAGGGCCGCAGGGATCAGGGCGAGAAAGAGGTGTCGCAATGCCATCATGATTCCTTTATGGATTATTTTTTCTTGGCTCGAACTTTCTGCGGGGCCTTGGCCTCATAGAAAGGATCCCGGCCCTGCTCGAGATTGGCAAGGGCATCGGCGGCGGGCTTGTTCTCGGGATCCAGCACCAGCAAGCGGTGCAAAGAATTGGCCTGGTCCTGGGGTGTAGCCAGCTGGGTCAGATTCTTGTGATCCTTCATGACCGCAGCCACCCAGGCCTTGGCCCCCTGCACCGGAACCTTGGGGCGGGGCTTCTTGGCATTCTGAGCCGTATTGAACGCCTCAATCTCAGCTGCCTGTCCCTTCAACGAACTTTCCATTTTCCCTAAAGCTGCCTGGGCCTCCTGGATCTGGGCCTCCGCGCCGCTCCGATAGTCCTGGCACTTCCGGAGGAATTGACCGTGACGCGCCGCGTTGGCCTTGTAGGAAGCGATCTTGGCCTTCATCTCGTCCAACTGCACCTCCTCCTTGGGAGCCTGGGAGGCACGGGCCTTGAGGTCTGCCATCTGCTTGCTGTCCAGCTTCAGCTTCTTCTCATTAAAGGCCTGGACATCCGCCTGGAGCGTCAGGAGTTTCTTCTCCAGTTCTCCCGATTTGACTTCGTTCTCGGCCAGGTAGGCCTTTCCTTCATCCAGGGACTGCTTCCAGGCAGCCTCAAGGGGAGCCAAGGCGACGTTCAGATTCGTCTTCAGGGACTGGGCGTAGTCCAAACGCTGAAGGTTGATGTCCCGGGCCTTTTCCCATCGCCCGGAAACAGCCTGGGTGTTGGCCTGGAGTTTGAGAATGGCCAGCATCCCCTTCCCGGCATCGAGACTCTTCTCAATCTCCTTTGGGTTGAAGACCGGTACCTTGGCGGGTACTAGAGCATCGGCCTTGGCACAGGCCTCCCGGTACTTCAGGTCCTTGAGGGCCTGAGCCACGGCGGGGACTTCTTTGTTGTATTGGTCCACGAGGTTTTCAGGAGCCTGAGCGCATAGCCCAACCGAAACCAGAGCCGCGGGAATGAGGAGGGAAGATCGCACAAAGGCCTCCAGGAGGAAAAAAATCAGGTTACTGGAAAGCACCTCCCTAATCGGACTTAGATGCCCAGACTCCAGAGGAAGTTCCATTTCCGTGGCATTCAACGGGCCACAGGCGGCCCTTCGCCTATTCCACGACACCCAGGAGCCAGGGTTCCGGGGCCACGGGGCTCTCAGACCATCCCACCGTGGCCAGGAAGGGTTCGGGCGCCACCTGCGTTCCAGCCTTGGCGAACACCGTGAACAAGGGTTCACCGGCCTCCACGGGATCGCCGACCTTGCGATGCACCCGCAAACCCACCCCGAGATCCAGCAGGTCTCCCTGATTGCGCCTGCCGGCACCGAGTTCCATGGCCAGGATCCCAAGGGCGCGGCTGTCCAGGGCTGCCATCCAGCCCCGCCGGGGAGCGCGGATCTCCACACACTGCCCAGCCTGGGGCAGGCCGGAGAAATCGTCCAGACTCCGGACCTCGCCCCCGTTGTGGCGCGTCCATGCCCGAAAACGCTCCATGGCCTCTCCGCTCTGGACAGCCCGGGCCACCTGTCCCATGGCACTCTCAAGATCCTGAGCCACTCCGCCCAGTACCAGCATCTCCGCCGCCAGCCGAAAGCTCATCTGGGCAAGGAGGCCATCCCCATGCATCCCCTTCAGGATCTCCACGGACTCCATAACCTCTAGGGCGTTGCCGATGGCCCACCCCAGGGGTTCCTCCATGCGGGTGAGGAGGGCCTTGATCTTCATGCCATGGGCGCGTCCCACGTCCACCATGCTCCGGGCCAAGGCCTGGGCTTCCTCCAGGGTCCGCATGAAGGCACCCTGGCCACACTTGACATCCAGTACCAGCGCGTCGGCCCCACCAGCCAGCTTCTTGGACATGATGCTGGCCGTAATAAGGGGGATGGACTCCACGGTGGCGGTGACATCCCGCAGCGCATACAAACGCCGATCCGCCGGACAGATATCGCCGGTCTGGGCACTATTGGCGAAACCCGTGGCCCGGAGGCTCTCGCGGAAGGCATCAGGATCCAACTCCACCCGGAGGCCCGGAATGGCGGTGTATTTATCCACCGTGCCGCCCGTATGCCCCAGGCCCCGCCCGCTGAACATGGCGCAGGGCACCCCGCAGGCCGCCACCACCGGACCGATGATGAGGGTGGTCTTGTCACCGACGCCGCCAGTGCTGTGCTTGTCGACCTTGACCCCGGGAATGGCGGAGAGGTCCAGACGGTCACCAGAGTCACGCATGGCCAGCGTCAGGGCCAGGGTTTCCTCCGTATCCATACCTCGCCAGCAGACGGCCATGAGCAGGGCAGCGCTCTGTTCGGGGGGAATGCTGCCATCGACGACACCCCGAATCCAGAAGCGGACCTGATCCGAATTCAGGGCTCCGCCCATCTTCTTGGCGTGGATCAGGTCGTACATCCGCATGATAGGCCCCGCAGATCAGATGCCCTGGACGATGCGCTCCAACTGGGCGGATTCGCCCTTCCCCTTGAAGCGGGCCTTGTAGTCCGCAAGATCCTTCCAGGCCTGTTCCCGGTTCCCCTGGAGACGATCCAGTTCCAACTGGGTGTTCCAGAACAGGGAGGCCCAGGGGGCATCGACATCGGCATCCTTGCGCAGGGGCGCCAGGGCCTGGGCGGCCTCTTTCTCCTGGCCCAGGGCCAGGGCCTTCTGGGCAACCCGCAGACGGTCCCAGGGTTCGGAACCCGCCACGAGCACGGCCCCCTTCCCCTCCAAAGTAAGCTTCCAGGCAGCCATCAGAGCCTCGGTACCGGCGCGCCGGGAGGAAGGCGCAGACTTGGCCAGAGCCTCAAGTCGCGGCAGGTTCTCCCGCATCCGCTTCTCCAGCTCCTGGGCAGGGACCGGGTTCAACCCGTTACCCTGGACCGCCATCACAACCTCGCCCACCTGAGCCTCGTGGCGCTCAACATTGCTCAGTCGCCATGCCCGGATCCCGAAGAAGGCGACCACCACCACCAGAACGGCCCCGACGCCGATGAGCACCGGCTTCAGCAACCCCTCGTGGACTTCCTGCCCCGAGGCCAGGTTCCGCTGGAAGGCCTGAAGACTTTGGGCAGGCTTCTGGACCTGAATTTCCTTGCTTGGTAAGCTGGTTGATGCGCCTCGATAGCTCAGTTGGTAGAGCAATGGATTGAAAATCCATGTGTCGGCGGTTCGACTCCGTCTCGAGGCACCAGTGAAGCCCCTGAATCTGCAAGGATTCGGGGGCTTTCGGTTTTGGGATTGCACCTTCTCAAAGAGCCTTGGTGAAGGGTCTATTCTACCATTTCAGAGGGCGAGTCCCCACAAAATCCCCACATTGGGATGCCCCATAAAGCACTTCCAGGACTAGCATCTGTTCGCTTCCGACTTTGGGAGTCCCCACAAGGCAGCTGCCCATCGTTCCTCCCCTGCCCGGGGGCAGGGGTTTCCCAGACTCCCTGGGCTCAATCCCAGAACCACAGGGGTGGTCTACCTGGATACCGAGGTTGCTATTGGCGTAGACGCCTACATGGGGCGCAGCTGACTTTGCAACAATGCCTACTTGTAAATTTCAAACAGAAAGCGCTACAAGATTCTAAAATTGACTTATCGAGCAGAAGTGCTGGGTGATAGATTTAAGGTGATTCCTGATAGCGAACTCCTCCCTAACCACAACCCTTAAGAGAGATTTACCAATGCCAGCACTACGAACTTATAGAATTTTCATAAGCCATTCTTGGACCTACAGTGATGCGTATGACAAATTGGTCAACCTCCTTGAGAAGCATCCCAACTTTGAATGGATCGACTATTCGGTGCCCAAAGATGATCCGATTCACGACGCAAAGAATGATGCGGAACTATACGAAGCCATTAAGAAGCAAGTCTCTCAGGTTCATTGCGTTCTCATGCTCGCTGGCGTTTACAGCACCCACTCCAGATGGATCAACAAAGAAATCGAGATAAGCAAGCAGGTATTCTCTAAACCTCTCATCGCCATCGAGCCATGGGCATCAGAGAGGACATCGGCGACCGTGAAAGACGCTGCCGACGCTATTGTTGGATGGAATAGTGCATCCATCGTCAAAGCTATCCGTGATTTCGCCCTGTAGGGCACTGAGGCAGCCATGAAACGAGCGCTGATTGTGGGCATCGATGACTATGTCGAAAACCCCTTGCGTGGATGTGTGAACGACGCGATTGCCTTGGCAAATACGATCGACAAAAATGGTGATGGCTCTCCCAATTTTTCCATCAACCTACTGACGAGCAATGATGCCGCCATAACCACAGCTGTCCTACTCGATGGCATCCAGAAATTATTCGGGAGCGATGCGGATTGTGTCCTGTTTTACTTTGCTGGGCATGGGATTATCAACGAATCTACCCAAAACGGCTACATAGTCAGCCAGAATGGCGTCCGAGGATCTTGGGGGGTATCCATCCAGGATCTGATCACACTCGCAAATCATGCTTATCCAAAGATCAAGTCAACAGTAATAATTCTTGACAGCTGTCATTCTGGATTCGCCGGAGAGGCGTCAATCGTGTCCAATGGAAACGTCTCAATAATTGGCTCAGGGGTCACCATTCTCACAGCTTGCCACCGACACCAAACTGCTGCTGAGTCGAATGGACATGGTCTATTTACGACACTGCTTCTTGATGGACTCGACGGAAGCGCGGCTGACATCTGTGGAAGAATTACGCCTGCTTCGATTTATTCACATGTAGATCAAACGCTTGGACCATGGGAACAACGCCCCATATACAAAGCCAATGTGCAATCATTTATCACATTGAGAACCATACCTCCCAAGATTTCTCTAGACATTCTTCGGAGGTTGCCGACATATTTTCCAGACCCGACCACAGTCTTCCCTTTGGATCCTTCTTTTGAGCCAGACCGCGAGAATATCCCAGAAGCTCTTAGAGGATTCCCAGTCGACCTGAACAATACCCGCATCTTCGGCGAGCTGCAGCAATGTAACCGCCATGGCTTAGTGGAACCAGTTGGTGCATCACACATGTATTACGCTGCAATCAACGCAACTGGATGTCGCCTGACCGCAATCGGAGCGCACTACCGAATGCTAGCAGAGATGAAGCGCATCTAGCCCCATAGCCCTCCAAGTCAAAGGAGCCCCCAGGGGAGCCCATTCGCAAGCCTTAATGGTCGACCTATTTTTTATTCGATTGTTCTCCAGAACTAGGCTGACCACCGCTGGGCTGGGGGACCTTTTGCATTGTCGGAATCTCGACCCCTGCAGCAGGCGATTGACCTGGCACCTTCTGGATAGAGGGGACGGGTGCTCCCCTCTCAAGGCGATCATTGCTGTTCATTTTCCCTCCCGGAAGATTAATAATAACAAACCATACGGTTAAGACAATTGCCGAGATAAAAGAAATTGCCGACATTTTGTTCAAGTATCGAGTTCCAACAGCGTAGGAGTTCCGTTTATTGAAGTGGTCCTCCGATCCTTCAATATAATATTGCTCAGCATCTTCCAACCGTCTATTCAAGCCTGCCTGACTCGTCAAAATCGACCCGATCGTGCACACTACCGCCAAAGCAAACAGTCCCCAGGAGGAGGAAAGCATGAATCTGTAGGTAGTAGAAGGGTAGCAACTTATATCCTTTAAAAAGGTTAGAGAAAGACCAAGGAATAGAGTTGCAAGCGAGAGGAGATTTCTATCGTAACTTTCCGAATTTGACATCTGACGCGACCAGATTTCGTTACGAAGACTATTGAACATCTCAAGTCGCTGCTGTCGCTCCGCCTCCGGTGCTTCGAGAATCGTCTTCATGTTCTAGCTTCCATTTAAAAAGTTCGACAGCTTGATTGTATGGATCATACTCCTGCAGCATTTCAAACTCCACAGCCCAATAGAAGGCAACTGCGACCCTGGCATCCCCCAAATGCAGTAGGTGAAAGAAGGGTAAGGATAGACACTCACAGATGGCGGCTCTATGGCAAGTCACAGACTCATCAAGCTCCCAGCATTACGCTTGCAGGGTGGGAGTTCTCCTCAGCGAAAAGCCTGCATCCAGTCAGCAAGCCCCTTCCAGTCCCGACGCTGTAGTTCCAGCCCCCGGTTAGCCAATCCGAGCGGACCACAGTGGTAGAAAGGGAACCAGACAGGCTTCCCATGACTATAGATAGGTCCTAAGCCGTGCAGATGCGCCATCGTCGCTCCCAATGGCACCCCAGGAACGCGTCGAACACCTAGCAGCGCCATCCGACAGGCTTTGCTAGCCGCCACCCCAAGTGAAACAACGACTCGGGGCTGGATGATTTGAAGCAACTCAACCAAGAAGGGCAAGCTATCGTTGACCCAAGAAACTGGCGGAGTGCCAGACTTGCCCGTTGTCGCGCGAATGCCCAAAACCGCATTGGTCAAAAAGAGCTTCTGTGGCTTTGGAAAATGAGGAGTGCCAAGATCCCACCCAGCTCTTCCAGCCATGTCCCTCAAATTGCTGCAGGTAGGCTCCCAATCATTGTCGCGACCGTGGTTTTGCAGGAAGTAGCTCTCGTCACCCCAATCCTGTCCCACTACGACAACTTCGGCGTTCAAATCTCCCTGCCAACGCGACCACGGACTCAGATGGTCTGTGTCATAGCGTCCGCCGCAAATCTGGGAGGGATTCAGCAGCCCCTCAGGGAACTGGTGCACTTTACGACGCCGGACAAGCTCTTGATAGGCAGCATCTCGATTCATCAGCACTCCCCTCAACTGAATCGTAGTCTCACCCCAATGGGAGGGACATTCCTAATGATGGGATACGTCAACTACTGACCATCCACAGCTTTATTGCCGGATTTCTCCGAGACCCTGGACGACTCCTGTTGAATAATCGATCTAGCATCAACAGGATTGGAACCACATGGACGCCGAGATCAAGAAGACCCTATGGGCAGCCGCCGACAAGCTCCGGAGCAACATGGACGCGGCGGAGTACAAGCATGTATGTCTGGGGCTGATCTTCCTGAAATACATCTCCGACGCCTTCGACGAGCGTCGCATCACCCTTGCCAAGGAGTTCCAGAACCCCAAGAGCGATCTCTACATCGGTGAAGGATCGGGAGCCGATCTCCTCCTGGAGGACCGTGACTACTACACCGAGGAGCATGTCTTCTGGGTGCCGCCCACTGCCCGCTGGGAAGCCATCCGCAGCGCCGCCAAGCAGCCGGACATTGGCAAGCGGATCGACGACGCCCTCATCGCCATCGAGTCCGAGAATCCCAGCCTCAAGGGCGTCCTCGACAAACGCTTTGCCCGCACCCAGCTCGAACCGGGACGCCTAGGCGAACTCATCGATCTCATCTCCACCATCGGCTTCGGCGAGGGTGCAGGTGCCAAGGATGTGCTGGGCGAGGTCTACGAATACTTCCTCGGGCAGTTCGCCTCTGCCGAGGGTAAGAAAGGCGGACAGTTCTACACGCCTGCCTCGGTGGTGCGGGTCCTGGTGGAAGTCCTCAGTCCTCACAAGGGGCGCGTCTACGATCCCTGCTGCGGATCGGGCGGCATGTTCGTACAGAGCGAGAAGTTCGTGGAGTCCCACGGCGGCAAGCGAGACGACATCTCCATCTTTGGACAGGAGTCCAACCCCACCACCTGGCGTCTGGTTGCCATGAACCTCGCCATCAGGGGCATGGGCGCGAACCTGGGCAAGGAACCCGGAGATACCTTCTCCCGGGATCAGCACCCCACCGAGCGCTTCGACTACATCCTCGCCAATCCGCCCTTCAATGTCTCGGACTGGGGCGCGGACAAGCTGACGAATGATCCCCGCTGGGTCTACGGCATCCCTCCGGCAGGCAACGCCAACTACGGATGGTTGCAACACATGCTCTACCACCTGAAGCCCTCGGGCACCGCAGGCGTAGTGCTTGCCAATGGGTCCATGTCCTCCAACCAGAACAACGAGGGCACCATCCGTCGCACCATGGTTGAAGCGGATGTGGTGGAAGTGATGGTGGCACTGCCGCCCCAACTTTTCATCAATACCCAGATCCCAGCCTGCCTTTGGTTCCTCACTAAGGACAAGACCAAGAACGGGCGAGATCGTCGCGGTGAGGTGCTCTTCATTGACGCCCGCAAGATTGGGCGCATGGAGACCCGCGTGAACCGAGTCTTCGACGACGAGGACATTCAGAAGATCGCCAATACCGTCCATGCATGGCGACTAGATGGCGAGACGAAGGAAGCCTACGCCGATGCCCCGGGTTTCTGTCGCGCCGTAAAGCTGGAGGAGATCCACGAGCACGGTTTCGTTCTGACGCCAGGGCGCTACGTTGGTGCCGAGGAGGTCGAGGATGATAACGAAGCCTTCGCCGAAAAGATGGACCGCCTGACTTCACTCCTGGCAGAGCAGATGGAGAAGGGGCAGGAACTCGACGCCATCATCCGGGAGCAGTTGGGGAGGCTCGGATATGGGGTCTGAGTGGAAGGATTGCCGCCTTGGAGATTGCATCACCCTGCTTTCTGGCGGCACACCATCAAAATCAAAGCCTGAATTCTGGGGTAAAGGGACTCCATGGGTTTCTGCCAAGGACATGAAGTCCTTCTGGCTCAACGGCGCCCAGGACTGTTTGACGCCACTTGGCGCAGAGAGCGCAACGAGACTGGTAGAGCCGGGAACCACTTTGATGCTGGTTCGCGGGATGACCCTCCATAACGACATCCCAATATCAAGAGTCAGGACCATCAGCGCATTCAACCAGGACGTAAAAGCGGTCCTACCGAAAGGAAGTCTGCATCCTTCTTATTTGCCGCATCTTCTAGTCGCCCTAAAGCCTCGTCTCTTATCCATTGTCGATGCGGCAGGGCATGGAACTGGACGGCTAGGAACAGAGACCATGATGGCACTGCCTATTCAGTTGCCAAGCGGGGATACCCAACAAGACATTGCAAGGTTTGCAGATGCCATTGAAGGCAAGATCGCCCTCCTCCGAGAAACCAACGCCACCCTTGAAGCCATCGCCCAGGCGATCTTCAAGTCCTGGTTCGTGGACTTCGCCCCCGTGCTTGCCAAGGCGGAAGGGCGCGAACCGGAAGGTGTTCCTCCCGAAGTGGCGAACCTGTTCCCCAGCGAGTTTGAGGAATCGGAACTGGGAGCGATCCCGAAGGGGTGGCGAGTCGTATCCCTAAAAGACATCACCTCAAAAATCGGCAGTGGCGCGACCCCCAGAGGAGGCAAGGAAGCCTATGTCGAAGAGGGCATTGCGCTAGTCCGCAGCCAAAATGTATATGACTCAGAATTCACCTGGGACGGACTGGCTCGGATCACCGATCAACAGGCAGCAGCGCTTTCCAACGTGGAACTCTTCCCAGGTGATGTCCTGCTCAACATCACAGGTGCCTCCATCCTCAGGACCTGCGTGGTTGATCCAGGAGTACTTCCAGCGCGAGTGAACCAGCATGTGGCAATTCTTCGAGCGAAGCCCGAAGTGCCGAGCCATTACATCCATCAGCACCTACTTCGAAAATCGACGAAAGACTACCTGATGGGGATGAACGCCGGAGCAAGCCGCGAAGCAGTCACCAAGGGGCATATCGAGTCTGTCCCGGTGGTTCTGCCGCCAACGATGATCCTCAGACGATTCCAAGAGATTACATCTCCAGGGTTTGCCCGCGTTGAGAGCAATACCGCGCAGGTCCGGCATTTAACCGAATTGCGCGATACCCTCCTCCCCCGCCTCATGTCCGGGAAGCTCGCCATCCCCGACCTCTCGATGGAGTCAGAATGATCGATCCGATCCACTCCCTCGCGTTTTCAATTCAGGCAAATCCCGGCGTCTATGCCGTGATGCTCGGGTCGGGCATTTCCCGTGACGCTGGAATCCCAACGGGTTGGGAAATCACTCTGGATCTTGTCCGCAGACTTGCACAGCTGAACAGCGAGGAGTGCGGATCTGATCCAGCCGCGTGGTATCTCCAAAAGTTTGAGCACGAACCTGATTACTCTATGTTGCTGGATTCAGTAGCCAAAACGCGTGCCGAGCGCCAGCAGTTGCTTCACGATTTTTTCGAAGCTACAGATCAAGAACGTGAAGAGGGTCTCAAGCAACCTACAAAAGCCCACCGCGCTATCGCCGAGCTAGTATCGGCAGGCTTCATCAAGGTCATCATCACGACAAACTTTGACCGCCTCATGGAGCGTGCCCTTGAGGACGTAGGGGTCATTCCAGACGTCATCAGCTCCGAGGACCACATTCAAGGCGCGATGCCATTGACCCATTCGAAGTGCTGCGTCGTGAAGGTTCACGGGGACTACAAAGATACTCGCATCCTCAATACGCCTGATGAATTAGCGACCTACCCAACCGAGCTAAATGCCTACTTGGATCGCATCTTTGACGACTATGGTCTCATTACCTGCGGGTGGTCAGCCACCTATGACGAAGCACTTCGCAGCGCCATCACCCGCGCCCCCAATCGCCGATTCTCGACCTATTGGGCAGCGAGGGGCGAACTGAGCGCTTATGCCAAGGATCTGATTCGACATCGAAGAGCCCAAGTTGTTCCTATCCAAGGCGCAAACCAGTTCTTCTCGTCGCTTGCCGAGTTGGTCAAATCGCTGGACACATATTCCCGCCCCCATCCGCTATCCACAGATGCGGCGGTTGCGAGTCTAAAGCGATACTTGAGTGAGGATCGATATCGCATTCAGCTTGCGGACCTAATCAGTGATGAGGTGGAGCGCGTGGTATCGGAAACGCGTGGACCACGGTTCCCACTAAGGGGCTGCCAAGGACCCACTGGCGAAACCCTTACCGCCCGCGTTAAAGCAATTGAAGCCGTGTGCAAGACTCTGGTTTCGCTTGCTACAATCGGAGGTGAGTGGTCCGACGAGAAGCACTTCTCGGTCTGGGAGCGCACTATTACTAGATTAACGACCATTCATGCCCCTAATGGGAATGTTGTTTGGATCACACTTCAGCGGTATCCCGCTGTAATCTTTTTATATGCCATCGGGATATCCGCTTTCGTATCTGGTCGCTATAGCCTCCTCTGTCGCCTTCTGACCCAGAGGATCGAAACTTACAACGGCGAAATCATGACCGTTGTCAGACTGCTACCTCCGTATTGGCTTTCAGAACGCGGTCCAGATGTATGGAAACAATTAGAGGGAATGGATAACCGACGTGCACCACTGAATGATTGGATGTATGAATTCTTAAAGCCTTTCTTTCGGCAATTGACCCCCACCGAAGACTCCTTCGAGATTGCTTTCGACCGATTCGAGGTGATTCTTGCCCTAGCATACGCCGTGCATGGTGAGCGAGAGCAGGAATGTGTTCCTCCTGGTGCCTTCGGCTATCGACACCGAAACAGAGATCGAGCCCTTAGCGAAATAAGAGATTCCATCGAGAAGGAAGCCAGCAATTCGCCTTTCATCGCAAGTGGCTTGCTAGGTGACTCACCATCGGATGCGGAACGGGCATTCAAAGCATTCCAAAACACGCTTTCCCGCTTGCAGTGGTGGTGATTAAATGTCCTTCATCGACGAGAACCAAGCGGAACAAGCCTGCCTCTCCTGGTTCGAGGAGCTGGGCTACACCTTTGCCTTCGGTCCCAATCTCGCCCCCGAAGGCAGCCAGCAGGAACGCGCCTCCTACAAGCAGGTCGTGCTGGAGGATCGCTTCCGCCAAGCTCTCGTCAAGCTGAACCCCAGCATCCCCTCCTCCGACCTGGATGACGTCACCCGTCAGGTGATTCACGGAAACGCTGCCAGCCTCATGCTGGCGAACCGCCAGTTCCACAAGTGGCTTACGGACGGCGTCCCCGTGGATGTCCAGCGTGATGGCGAAACCCGTGGGGACTTTGCCAAGCTCATCGACTTCGCCCGCCCCGATGCCAACGACTGGTTGGTGGTGAACCAATACACCATCGAGGGTCCCAAGCATAAGCGTCGCCCCGATGTCATCGTCTTCGTCAATGGGCTGCCCCTGGCGGTCCTGGAACTCAAGAACCCCGCCGACGAGAACGCCAACATCTGGAACGCCTACCATCAGCTCCAGACCTACAAGGAGGACATCCCGGATCTCTTCGTTTTCAACGAGGTGCTGGCGATCTCCGACTTCACCCTTGCGCGGGCAGGTTCCCTGTCCTCCACCCAGGAGCGGTTCACGGCATGGCGCACCATCAACGGGGTAGACCTCGATCCCCTGGGGCAGCATCAGCAGCTGGAAACCTTGGTGCGGGGACTCTTCCAGCGGGACCTCTTCCTGGACTATCTCCGCCACTTCATCCTCTTCGAGGACGATGGCAGCACCAAGAAGATCGCCGGGTATCACCAGTTCCATGCAGTCCGTGCCGTCGTGAAGAACGTCATCCAGGCTAGTCGCCCTGGTGGGTCCCGTCGCGGTGGTGTGGTGTGGCACACCCAGGGATCGGGCAAGAGCATCGAGATGACCTGCCTCGCCGGGAGCCTCATGGTTTCCCCGGAGATGCACAACCCCACCGTCGTTGTGGTGACGGATCGCAATGATCTGGATGGGCAGTTGTTCGAGACCTTCTCTTCTGCGTCCGAACTCCTGCGGGAGAACCCCACCCAGGCAGAGGATCGCCAGGATCTCCGGGACAAGCTTGCCAACCGTCCTTCGGGCGGCATCCTCTTCACCACCATCCAGAAGTTCGCCACCTTGGAAGGCGAGGAAAGCTTCCCACTCCTCTCGGACCGTCAGAACATCGTCGTGATCTGCGACGAAGCCCACCGCAGTCAATACGGGTTCAAGACCGTCTTCAAGAGGCGCAAGAACGCGGACGGCACCGAGGATCTCGTCGCCACCAATGGGCTTGCCTACCAGCTCCGCCAAGCCCTGCCCAACGCCACCTTCGTCGCTTTCACGGGCACACCCATCAGCAGCGAGGACAAGGACACGAGGGCGGTTTTTGGCGATTACGTCCACATCTACGACATCGAGCAGGCGGTCTCGGATGGAGCCACCGTCCAGATCTACTACGAGAGCCGCCTTGCCAAGCTGGAGCTGAATCCCGAGGACACGCCCACTATCGATGACGAGGTGGAGGATCTCACCGAGGACGAAGAGGACTCCAGCAAAGCGAAGACCCTGCGGAAGTGGGCAGCCCTGGAGAAGCTGGTGGGTGCAGAACCCCGCCTCAAGCAGGTTGCCTCCGATCTCGTCACCCACTTCGAGAACCGCAATGCCGCCCTGGACGGCAAAGCCATGATCGTCGCCATGAGTCGCGAGGTCTGCGTTCACCTCTACAACGCGATCGTCGCGCTGCGCCCCGAATGGCACGATGAGGACCCCGCGAAGGGCACCATCAAGATCGTCATGACGGGATCAGCCTCGGACAAGGCGCTCATGAAGCCCCACATCTACACCAAAGAGGTCAAGAAGAGCCTGGAAGCCCGGTTCAAGAAGCCCGAGGATCCGCTCAAGCTCGTCATCGTCCGGGACATGTGGCTTACGGGCTTCGACGCGCCCTGCGTCCATACGATGTATGTGGACAAACCCATGCGCGGGCACAACCTCATGCAGGCGATCGCCCGCGTGAACCGGGTGTTCAGAGGCAAGCCTGGTGGTCTGGTGGTGGACTACATCGGCATCGCGGCGGAACTGAAGCAGGCGCTCCTCAACTACACCCAGTCCAAGGGCAAGGGCACCCCCACCATCGACGCCCAGGAAGCCTATGCCCTGTTCGAGGACAAGATCATCCATCTCCAGGCGATGATGCAAGGCTTCGACTACAGCGCCTTCCAGACCAAGGCGATCCATCTTCTGGGCGGCTCTATCAACCACCTCGCAGGACAGACGGACGGCAAGAAACGCTTCGCCGATATGGTTCTCGCCGCCAGCAAAGCCTTCGCCCTCTGCTGCACCCTGGATGAAGCCCAAGCCTACCGGGACGAGTTGGCGTTCTTCCAGGCGATCAAGGCGACCTGGACGAAGGTGAGCACCCAGGACAAGACGCTCTCGGATGAAGGCAAGGATCAAGCCCTACGTCAGATCATCAGTGGGGCACTAGTGTCGGATGAGGTAGTGGACATCTTTGCGGCGGCAGGTCTCGACAAGCCGAACCTCGCCATCCTCAGCGACGAGTTCCTGGATGACGTGCGCCACATGAAGCAGCGGAACCTCGCTGTGGAACTCCTTGAGAAGCTGCTCCGGGATGACATCAAGGCACGCTTCGCCACCAATGTCGTCCAGAACCAGAAGTTCTCCACCCTGCTCCAGGCATCTCTGATCCGCTACCGGAACCGGAGCATCGAGACCGCCCAGGTGATCGAGGAACTCATCGAGATGGCGAAGTCCTTCAACGCCGCCGCCCAGCGCGGGGAGGAACTGGGGCTGTCACCCAACGAGATGGCGTTCTACGACGCCCTGGAAACCAATGAGGCTTCGGTGCGGGAATTGGGCGACAACGAGCTGAAAGCCATTGCCCGGGAACTGACAGACTTCCTCAGGAACAACCTCACGGTGGATTGGTCTGCCAGGGAGGCAGTGCGGGCGAAGCTCAGAGGGCGCATCAAGCTCATCCTCAAGCGGCACAAGTATCCGCCGGATATGGAACAGAGAGCAGTAGAACTGGTGCTGAAACAGGCGGAGGCACTGTCGGAAGCATGGGTGGCGTAGAAATACCCGTGCTCATGATCCATCATCGTCTTCCGCATGGAAGACATACCCATGGCGGGTTGCGCACCAGTAGCGGCGTCCACCATCCGCCCTAACAAAAGATCAAAGTTCTTCTCCCGCCCCTCCAAGCACTAGAGAGAGGGCTTTTTTGTGCCAACTGGTAAGACAGGCAACCCGTGTTCTATTGAAATTTCAGGACTCTCAATGGTGCAAATGGCGATTTGAGCACATGGAGAGGACTGGGTTGTTATTCGGCGCGAACCCTACCATACATGCATCAAACTACAAGCCACGCCTAAATTAGAGCCATTAATCGAATACCACGCCTGTGATATCATATAGTGGTTCGATCTTATTGATAGCCTTAGGAGGGTTATGGCGACCATTTTCGTCAGTGTTACCGAAGCAAAAAGACAGCTATCCAAGCTCATCAACCTTGTCCTTGCTGGTGAGGAGGTTATCATCACTCGCTATAAGAAGCCTGTTGCCAAGCTGATCCCTTACGTCGAAAAACCCGAATAAATATCCATTTCCATGGTCACTAAAATTCGCACGGTGTCATGCGTAGGCGAAGACGCGCTTCTCACCGAGTCTGCCGGAAGGATTCCAGTTATCTGCACGTGAATCCAAGTTTTGGGCATCACGGAGAGGCTCTTCAGCGAAAGTGAGCCCTCACGGTTGATGCTCCGTCCCTACTCGTCCTCATCTTCTCCATCTTCCTGGAACCAGTCCAAGTTAACGACATTGTGTTTGAGAACCCTGGGCACGATTTCCGAATCAGATAGCAAGCTAAGAACGGCTTCCCGCCACCGGGGCTCAATACGCCGTTTGGTTCGCCACCGCTTCACCACCCTTCGAGCCTCACGAAGGCTCCCTTTTTCACCATGGGAGCCCTCCAACCAACCCTGAATGTCCTCAACCAGTGCCTCAGGGGGCACCGAATCGAAGACCTCTTCAGCAAATAGCCTCTCTATTTCGTCCCTGGAGAAACTCCCGCCCTTCAGCGCATCCTCATCCGGCTTCACCAAAGCTCGCCACAGAATCGCATCCACGATCGTTCCTGGGTCTAGCTCTTGCTCAGCAGCAGCTAACGCCACCGCCTTAGCCACCTCAGGGCTGACGGTGTAGGTCTTTCGTTCCCAATCTCGCTCGTGCCGCCCACCCATCCATAGCTCCCAGATGCATACGCGTATTTACGCGTTTTTGTATTTTACCAAACTTCCCCCCCTTCCAGAAGCTAGATCGACAGGAGCCTCGCATCTCGCCATAGGGCAAAACCTCGAAGCTCACTCCAACGTTGGTAACAACTACTCGAATCCCAGATCACGGGATGCGAGGAGCCCATGACCAACGAGCAACAACCAACCAGTCTGCTTATTCTCAACACAGACCGCCCCCTTGAACCCCACCAACCTCCATCTATTCGTCTCGGAGCCGCATCAAGAAAGCCTTGGGTCACCTCTTCCGCTTCCGAGGAGATCCGCCACGGGCAGGCAGTCCGCTATCTAGTCCTTGACTTTGACCACGAGAAAGCATTCGGGCGAGACCCTCCCGCCATGCTCTTGGCGAAGGTGGTCTGCAATCTCCGCAACTACTACTGCCAGGACCAGGAGAGCACCGTAGGCTTGATCACGAAATACTTCAATCCGAAGTGCTGGGATGATCCATGGTCGCCGGAGGCAGTCCGCCTGATGTGGGAATGCATGGAGCCTTTCACGCCATATCTGGGCATTGTGGACGAGAAAGCTGTTGCCAAGCAGCTGAATCAGTTCCTAGAGAATGAGGTCGTAGACCTTATCGCTTGGACCGCTCCGGGTGGGCGCGTCCTGGACAAGGATCTGGAGCGCGTATTCCGTGAGTGGAACCCTGAGCTGGAGGTCGAGTTCACAGGAAACATCTTTAGCCGCGCCGTAAAAGCCGTCACCGGACTGAACAAGACCTACTCGGACGGCAAGGGCTACTGGAAGGGCTTCCACCTACCCACACCTGAAGAGCTCGCCCTCAGGAACGGTCTGGTTGCATGAGGGTCATCCTGAGGCAGTGAACTTTTCGGGTTGTCTTTATATAAGAGATGCAGCACGCCGATCCACTCGTGTCCGGCAATACACCCAACCGCTATCCATGATCCTCCGAGCGTAGCCCCAGCGAAGCCGAGGAGGCGATGACGAGTAAAGTCATCCCACCCGATCTAGACACGCATCCATAACAAAACATATGCACAGCTGCATGCGCAGGTGGTAACAACACCAAGGCAGCAGCATGCAATTAAAAGGCTATCTAGTGAACCCCACCACGAATGCTACCCCCACCGGGCATCAGATCATGCTGCGCAGGACCCTCAGCCCCCACCGAGGCAACGTTATTCCACCAGCAGAGCTTCTAGAAGCCGTTCTTGATGGCAATAAGCACTGGCTTCAATCCTGCCCCCGTTCGAGTCACCAGGTTTTATCCACCCTGTTCCCCTCGGTCCATCAGGACGACGCCGCCTACGGTGCCATTGAGTGCGCCCTGTGGGACCTGGGATACAGTCCGCAGCGCCAGTCCATGGGTGACCTAAAATGGGGTTGGTGTGAGCAGAGCGATGCCTAGCATCCCCAAACCAGCGCACCCAATCTCGGACAACCCGCTATTACTGCGTAGATATGCATATGAACGCACATCGCCGGAAGCCACCCACCCTCCCGTGGGGCACATCAATCTGACCCTTCAGGCGGAAACGATCGAAGGGCTTCGACTGCTTGCAACTCTGAGAGGGGAAAGCCTCAGTCAAACCGCCGAGGCGTTGTTCCTCGAATGCAGGCTCATCGAGAAGGTGGAAGCCGCCCTCCAGAAGAGAATGACCCCACCCTTCGTGGCACCGCCTAGGAACCTGACGTGCGGCAGGGGAACGACTCCTTCACGACCAACAGGAGGAAGCCCAGAGCCAAGAGAGTCTCGAAGAAGATCCCTACGCGCTGATCGACGACGA
Source organism: Holophagaceae bacterium (assembly GCA_017859955.1). Classification (GTDB taxonomy): domain Bacteria; phylum Acidobacteriota; class Holophagae; order Holophagales; family Holophagaceae; genus Holophaga. Next base: position 4,893 of record JAFNAB010000063.1, on the reverse strand, counting down.
CGAGGTAATCGCCTACTAAACCACCAGACTCAAATGCGTTTCTGCGCGACGAGACAATTGCAGCGGTGTACGTTTGCATACAGGCGAACATTCTGATTCATCATCTACTTCTTGAGTGTCGGGTAAAAATCCTTACGGCGTCTACGATTGCAGGGTTTCCTTGATGGCACATCGCGCGCTAATCGCGCACCTTGCGTCCGCGCGCTTAACTGTATATTTCGACACCATCAGGCTTCCATACGCCACAAGGCTTCGATTCGAGTCAAGGAGGACGGGTTTCTATTGAAATCGATAGAGATGTTGTAATTTGCAACATTATCGATTCCAACTGGAACGAATGACCCCCTGGACCCCAGGGCGGGAGTTAGCCGGACCTGTATCTCCAGATCCAAAATACCCTGGGGCGGTCAACCTTTAGACGGAGGCAGCTCTGCGTAATGACTAACGCTTCTGAGCGTTTTCCATCTATCCCTTCGATCTCCCGCCGTCAAATTCACCCAGCTTCCGGTAGAGCCTGTCGTAAAGAATCCGAAAGGTGTCTTCATCTAAATTGTGGGAAGAGTATGCGGGATAGACCTTTAAACCGGAGCCCAATACTTTGGGCAGATGATCCTTCGGGCGCATGCCCGTCGGGTATTTACCTGCCCAAACCACATAGCTCTCAAGTCGAAGCAGAAGCTCTTCCTCCTCCTCATAGAGAAATTCTTCCAAGTCATGGAGAATATCCAGTGTCCGGTGGTGACCAATCAGGTAATGACTCCCGTCAAAGGGGTCACGACGCTGAACCCAAAGCGCTTTCGCCAAAGCCTCAATTGCCATGCCGTTCAGCATGGTTCTGGGTGCGGCAATATTAACGTCCTCAAATCCAGAGGAGTCTTCCATCGCAAGGCTTCGGCGTGAAGACTGCCAATCCCGAGTTGCCTGTTCATGGAGCACCAGTGCCGCTCGCCGCAAAGCGGAAGCCTTTCGCTCCCACTCAGTCCAATCCCGGATCAGAGCAGCATGCGCATCAACCATCTCTCCTGACAGACTGTCCTGATCCAAGCCGCCTCCAAAGCCAACCAGTTCCTCAGAATAGCAAGCCCCCAGAAGCACCCCCTCAAAATTGCGAGGGTGCACTGAGGGCTTCCTGGACGACTGACTCAGGCTAAATACAACCTAGAACGCCCACCCGTTGTGGCAGTTTTCGCAGTGTGCCTGCGAAAGTTCTTCTTTACGCGACAACCCAGCTACGAGGAGCGATGCCCCACCCGTCAACACCGCAGCAGTGGCTTTGCCTCCGCTAACACCTTTCTTTTGTATTACTTTTTTTACACGCACACTCCCCTTTGATTGGCAGTGTGGGCAGATCATGGCTTGATTAATCTCTCCGTGTTTTCTTTCAGCTTCACGCTCAAGCTTCATACGCTCTAGTTTTTCACGCTCTGCCTTGGGTAATTTCGCCAGCTCCTGCTTTTTCTTCTCTTCGTCGCGGTGGCTAAATATCCCGAACGCCACAATCGCCACAAAGAAGATCCCCATTCCCCAGATTACGCAACCATCACCGCTGCTGCTCGACGCCAGTAGCAACACATATCCTCCTAATATTTAGAGCCACTACCTCTTCAAGCGATACGCCTTGGCTACGACTTTTGTTGCAGTCAATCCACCCTTTTGGATGACCACAATATGAGTCGCGCCCAACTTATGCGCCTCGCCCTTGCATGTGGCAATAGCATTACCCTCCCCAGCATTTGCCATCACCCCAGTCATGAACGACTTTCCCTCAACGATGCCCAGGTACTCGTATTTTGAATCGTCGAAGGTCTCTTCATTACAAACTCTCACCGAAGCTAGAATCTCGGTCGAAGGGATGCGAGCGCACCCAATGCCAAAAACTACTGCTATTGTTGGAACAAGTAAGACGTTACGGAAATGCAAAGCAGCCCTCCTGACAAGGCAATATGGCAGGTACCATCACCTGCAAAAGATGATTCGCTTTAGCTTGTTATATAATTCTGAATCAGCCCTGCTAGCACTTTAGCTACAGACATCCCCCTGATGTGTTTAAGCCCAGCGTTGATGCTCTGTATTTTTCTTTGTGCGGCTTCAGATATACGCCCGTTTGCTGATCGAATAGGAACTGTCTGACGCGAGCGCCTCCGATTGTCGCAAAACACAGCAGAAGCCCTCATCAAAGCGTCAAGATCCCCATCAAACTTGCCAATAGCATCTTCGTAGAACTTACTGATGCCCCCGGGGTAGTCAAGCAGCTGGAAGTAGACAGGATCTGGCACTGTGGTGCCCACCACGAACTTGGGTGGACTGACGAATAAATAGCGTAGGTCGCTCAGATCCTCTTCCGGTGCCCTACCGACACCTCCAGAGTCTTCCGACGATCCTGGAGGCACGCAGGGCGGTTTATGGGTCACCATTGGATCCCCCTTGCATGTAAGCTCTGGATAGCGTCCTTACCTGAATTGGTCATACATGCAGCGTATAAAGCCAAGCGCGATGGCTCAAGCATGTAATATTGCAAGTAATAAGGTGTGTAACGCAGTGTATAACAGTGTGCGTAACGCTCTTGTGAGGGCGATTCCATGTACGAGTTCATCTCTTAGGTCTGCCGCTAATCTGTCAGCGAATCAGGTGTGCAATTCTCATCGCGGTCAACACCTGTAGCATTGGCTTCTCCTTGATGGTCCTGAAGCCAGCGTTGCCTGCGAACACGAATCAGGGTGTCACTGACGCCGAGATCTTCTGCGACCGATTTCAAGGTTCTCCCGCTGCGCAGTTCACCATCAGCCCATAGGATTTGTTCGGCTGTCGATGCCCTGCGCCTTCAAGCGCGCCATCACGGGACGAACACTTGTTCCAACTTGAGATGCAATCTCAGCGATAGAGCGCCCTTCCGCCTTTAGGGAAGCCACCTGCTCCATGCGCTCGTCGTAGGCGTCCTGTTCATCCAAAAATGCTCTCAGTTGATCCAGCACGACCTGCTTGCGCGCAAGGATCTGGAAAGGCAGTGGTGTGTACACAAGGGCAATGAGCGCCTTCAAGCGCTCCCGGTGATTCTGGACCTCGATGCGGTAAAGGGTGTTCCTCCGTTTTCCACTGGGTGCGATCTCTACCGACTTGAAAAACCAGAAGCGCTCCAGGAGTTGATCCCTAAGGGTGATGCTGCCGCTGGCAATGGAGATTTCAGCTCGCCGTTTCTTGCGATCGAAACGCATGTGTCCGTCCCCATCGATCAGTCCCGCCACGACAGCTCCATGGAATTGTTCGGGAATCAGATCCCAGTTCAGGGAGGCAGTGAAGGTTTTGTGAGATGTCAAACCCAGGGCGATGAAGTCGGCGGCAACCTCATCCGAATTGACCTCCCAGATCACTCGGTAGCCATCCTCGATGTCACGGAGATTGCCCCCGACAAGGTCATAGAGCATCTGGCAGACGTGAACGTCGCAGGCTTTGATTTTGAGGTTCACTCGGGATCGATACGAACCGGGACGGGCGTCGAGCACGCAACCGTCCGCCAAGATGAATCCGAGTAGATATGCTTTTGCGTATGAATCGATGAACCGGAAAGCCCATGGGATGACCGGAAGCGAGGGATATCTCACTGGAGCCCCCCGGAAACGAGCCCCAGCTTGAGACTGAGGGCGTCCTGGGCACGGCGCTTGGCGTCGAGGCTGGTTTCAACGTAGATCATCGTCGTGGCGATGTTCTTGTGTCCGAGCATCCCTTGGATCTCAGTCACCGGGGTGCCTGCCTCTGCATGCAGGGATGCGAATGTCGCCCGAAGGCGATGCTGGGTCACATTCCCGAGCTTGAGCTTTTCCGCAGCAGCCATCAGAGGCTTACGAAGAAATCCCGGACAATGCGGTTTGCCATTCCTGGCAGGGAATACCCACTCGCTGATCAGAGGCTTTGGCATGGACAGAAGAGCACCCATCAGCCAAGTCGGAACAGGCAACACCCTGGCTTCTTTACCCTTCGCCTTGCCCACTGTGTAAGTCTGTCCCTGGATGTCCAGCCACTCCCAGCGCATTCCCAAGACTTCTGAAGGACGGCAGCCCAACCCGAGCATGGTCCTGATCATGACCCGCACTTGAGGGTTCGCTGCAATGGAGTCAATGACACCCAGGAACTCCTGGACCTTCTCTGCCGGAACGGTGGGACGAGGCTTCTTCTGAACCCTGAGCAGTTCCACGGTGAAGCCCTTCTTCCTCATCTTGCCCCGCTTCACAGCGAAATTGAGCAAGGTCCGAAGGGTTGTCAGGACATTGTTGGTGAAGACCTTGGATCGCCCTGCTCCCAATAGAGCATTCCGAAGTTCATCCACATGGGTGGGGTGAATTTTTTCGATCGACATTTTCCCGAGACGATCCTGGAGCCAGACCAGCCAGTGAGCCGTCATGGAGGTGATGTAGAGCGGACTGGCAGAAATCTTCTTGGCAGTCATGAACTCCATGAAGATGTCCTCCAGCAGGACGGTCTTCTGGGTGCCAGCCAACGCAAGCTTCCCACGTGCCACATCCAGCCGAAGCTGATTGACGAACAGTGTTGCCGTCTTGAGGTCCGAGGTCTTGGTCGAACCCCTGTAGCGTTCTCCGTCGATCAGGATGTCGTAGTGCCAGGTATCTCCCCGCTTGGTGAGTCCGGGTGTTCTGCCTTGTGCCATTGCGCCCTCGCAAGTGCAGACAATTCAGAAGGTGCGGGGGGGCTATCCCCACAAAATCCCCACATCGAGATCCTGCAGGAGTGCAGGGCTCGACATGCGCGCGCTTAACGACTATATTTACTAGTCGTTTGGCGTGATGCGCCTCGATAGCTCAGTTGGTAGAGCAATGGATTGAAAATCCATGTGTCGGCGGTTCGACTCCGTCTCGAGGCACCAGTGAAGCCCCTGAATCC
>JAFNAB010000062.1 GCA_017859955.1 Holophagaceae bacterium | reverse complement strand
GGCCCCAGATGCGGATGGCGGCCTCCCGGGGGGTCTTCGGGTTCAGCAGGAGTTCAGACATGATGGGCGGGTGGGCCATGAGGATGGGATGGGCGGCGATGCGCTCCAGGACGCTCCGGGGCGTCTGTTTGTTGCGGGCCAGCCGCAGGAGGATGCTGGGGTCCAGCTGGCGGTCCGCCACCACCAGCTGGAGGGCATCTTCGTCCTTGAGCACTTCCTGGGGGAGCTGCCGGATCAGTTCCCCTCCGGAGCTGCGGAGGGCGAGGATCCGTTCCTGGGTATTCATCTTCTGGTAGAGCATCCGGAGGATTTCCAGGGCCTCCAGCTTGACCTCCATGTGGGGAATCCGGGAATCCCTCAGGACATCCAGCAGAGCTCTCGGGGTCTTCAGGCGTTGGAGGAGGAGATGGGCGGTGTTGGCCGCAATATGGACATTGTGGAGCAGTGCTTCCGCAATGGCGGGGTTCTCCTGCCAGGTCCGGTGGCTGGCCAGCCGTTCGACTCGGGTGGCGTCCATGGCCGGGATGGCGGCCAGGATCTCCCGTGGGGTGAGGCCCGGATTCTCCAGCACCACCAGGAAGACCTGGGGATCGGGGTCTCGCAGGGAGGCGATGAGCTGCTCCGGCTGACTGGCCTGGTTGGCCATGAAGACCCGCTCCTCCAGGGAGGCCCACTTGCCTTCGTTGGGCGCAGGGCCCAGCCCCGTGGCGGTGTGGGCCCGCTTCCGCTGGAGACGGTCGTAGAAGATCTTGACGACTCGCAGGAGGTTGGGGGCACTCCGTTTGGCCCAGTAGGTGAGGTACTGGTAGTCCGACTCCTCGATCTGGGTGAAGAGGGAGACGATGTGGTGGAGCTCGGCGCCATTCCGTGGACCGCGACCCAGGAAGGCGATCAGTTCTCGGGTCCGCAGAATGTTCTTGGCCAGGGACTCCGGGCAGCTTGGCGAGGTGTAAATGGCTTCCCGTACCCGCTCCCGGAAGTACCACCGGGCCTCGCTGTAGACCTCTTCCATCAGCGCCGCGGAGCGGCTCTGGGGAAGGGCGTCGCAGAGCAGGTCTTCACTCACCATGGGGTTCTGCAGGGCCGCCTGCCAGAGCTCCTCATCCTCCTCGAGGAGGTAGTCCATCAGCTCCTCGGGGTCCAGGGTGTGTTCGGCCCTGGAGAGGTGTTCTTCCCGGCTCACCTTGAGCTTGCCCTTCTCGAAGGACACTTCTTCGGTGGGAGGAGCCGTGAGGGCCTCCCAATCCTGCTCTTCCACTGGCAGGGGAGGGAGCTCCTGGGTGGCGCCGGTGGTGTTCACTGGGCGCGCCAGCTGCTTGAGCTGCTGCTTGACGATGGGCTTGAGGTCTGCGGGAAGCTGCTGGTAGAGGGACTTGGCCCCTTCGGCATACTCCTGGCGATAGGACACAGGAGCTTTGTCTGCCTCCCTCATCAGATCGAAGAGGGATACGGCCATCTCGAGGTCACGCCGGATAGGCTCCGGGGTGGCCTCATTCTGGGAAAGGGCATTGAGCACCGGCCCATGGAGCAGCCAGTGGGGAGTCCGGGCAATGAGCGTGAGGAGGCGCGGTGCACTGATGGACCTGGCCAGGCTCTCAACCAGTTGGAGTTGACCTTCAGAGGGGAGTTGGGGGCGGATGAGGACCAGATTCCGGAAATGGTTCCTCTCCTGCTCCGTGAGCTGGCTCAGAAAGGGGATTTCCTGCTCCAGCACGTAGGCTCCTAGGCGCAGGGTTCGGTGCTGTGGGGCAGCAGGCGTGGGTTTCCGGTCACGGTCCAGGCGTCCAGTAGGACCCCGTGGACTCCTGGGATGGCTGACGCCTGGCGGACATGCTCCTCGGTGGCGACCGTGCCGCTCATCAGGAGCGGGATTCTGGTGATTTCCGTGATCCGGCGGGCGCTCTGCCAATCCGGTTCTATGACCCCGGGACCGGGAAGATCGATGTAAAGGGCGCGGCGGATCCCCAAATCCTTGATGTACTGGGCGGCCTGTTCGAGGGTGGTCTCCAGGTTGGTGTTCCTGCCGGGTTCCTGGAATTGGCCACGGTAGGCGGCAAGGGTGGCCGTCAGTCGGGTCTGGAAGCGGGCCACCAACTGTTCGGTCATGAGGGGAGATCGCTGGATGATGGCATTCACCAGGATCCAGGTGACGCCATGATCCAGGTACATCTGGGCCTGGTCAGAACTCCGGATACCGCCACCCACCTGGATACAGGCTTTGCCGGCGCCGCGAACGAACCGCTGGGTCAGCTTGAGGATGAGATCCCGGTTATTGCCCCTCCCGCTAGCGGCGTCTCTGTCTATGAATGTTACATGAGTGCAACCCAGATCCAGGAGCTGCTCCACCATTTCCATCGGGGCGGTCTCGGTTGGCGCCTCCCCGAAGAAGGGAACCGTCAATCCGTTTTCGATTTGCAGGGTGGGGAAGACCTTCAAAGGGGCACCTTTTGATCACTCAAGCCGTCTGATTTTAACCTATGCCGGGAATCCGTCACGGGATTAGTGTGTCCCTTCCTTCATGAGTCTCAAGGCCTCTCTGGCGGCCTTAGTCTGAGCCGCTTTCAGGGTGGGGGCCTCTCCCCGGCACTCGACGCCGCCCACCTGGACCTTCACCAGGAAGCAGGGGGCGTGGTCCGGCCCGGACTTCTGGAGGAGCTCATAGGCTGGGGGGGGATGCCCCTGGGTGGCTGCGATTTCCTGGAGCGTGGTCTTGGAATCCCGTTCGGCCCAGATACCTTCAAAGGCATCCCGGACCTGGCCCTCGAAGTGTCGGGCGACCAGGGCGCTGGCGGCGGGAAGTCCTGGGCGGCCCTGGGCCTCCTCATCCAGGTAAACGGCGGCAAGGAGGGCCTCCATCGCATCCGCCATGGGCTTGCCGGAAGTGGAAGGGTTGGCACCCTTCTTGGGGGAGCGCGGGCCGCGGGTCAGTTCCAGCCCCAAATCTGTGGCCCAAGCTTTGAGGGACTCGGTGCAAACCAGCATCCCCCTCAATTTGGACATGGAGCCTTCGCGCCAGCCGGGGTGGATAGAGAAAATGAGGCTGGAGACACAGAGCTGGAGTATCGCGTCTCCCAGGAACTCCAGACGCTGGTTGTCCTCGGCCAGTCCAGCGGAGGGAGGGCTCAGAGCCATCCTCAGGAGGGAATGGTCGGCGAAGGTATGCCCCAGTCGCCCTTCAAAGTCTCCCTTTTTGCGCCCTTGGCCCATGAATCCGTACTCCCTAGAATCGCAAGCATACCTGCATTGTGTTGAGCTGCTTTCGAGTAACCTGGATTAAGGCTGGGTGCAGATCCGCCGACTACTTAATATTGTGGGAAAAATGACAGATCCGGACCTTCCGCAGATTCTCCCCATTCTGATGGGCTCCCTGCGCCAACTGGGCGCAGAGGGAGAGCTTGTTCTCGAACAGAACGACGGGACCCGGCACCTCTTCTGGGTCGGTGGCGAGCTTGTCTATCTCCACAGCGATGCCGCCGGCGAGCAGTTTGGGAACTATCTGCTGCGGCAGGGTGTCCTGGACTTCCCGGCCCTGAGCGAACTGCTGGCCAACGATGAACAAGGGCGGCTGGGGGAGAAGGTCATCCTGTGGGGCCTGATGACCGCCCAGGAACGCGATTTCCATCTCCTGACCCTCCAGGGCCAAGTGATGGTCCATGCCCTCGAGCACCCCATCATCCGCTCCAGGTGGGTTGAAAAGCCCGTGGATGCAGAGCTGAGTCAGGATCTGAAATTCCGTCTCAACCACCGCCAGTTCGTATGGACCACCTTCCAGGAAGCCAACCATCTCGGGGATATTGAAGGCGTGTTGGATTGCGAGACCTCCTGGTGCTGGCAGGCGCCTCCGGATCTCCTCTCCGGGCTGGGTGACCTGCCCCTGACCCCCCAGATGGCCTATGCCCTTTCGTTCCTTGGCCAGGACCCCATCAGTTTTCCGGTGTTCCAAAGCCTCGGTGGACTCGAGAAGGCGGAGGCTGCGCGACTCTTGGCCTCTCTCTGGGCCCTGGGGGCGCTGTCGCTGGTGAAGGGCGAGATGCCTTCCGTGAAGCGGTTGGCGGCACCAGCCTCCATGCCTCAGGTTGGCCCTACGCCTTCGACGCCCCCGCCGCTTCCACCGACACCAACTCCCTTTCCCGAATTGCAGCTGGAGCCGGTGTCGACTGAGTTTCCCGACCTGGACATCGCACAAGATCCGACCGAGCCAACGCGGATCGAGCTCGACCACCCCTCAGAAGAGGGGGAGGCACCTGCCCTGCGGGCCCGGAAGCTTTTCCTTTTCGCCCGCACACTCCTGCAGCAGGAACGATTTGGGGAAGCCCTGAAGGCCTTGGAGCAGTCCCTCCAGCTGGACCCGGAATCGGAGCTGGCCTTTGACCCCTGGTTGTCTCTCGGCAAGCTGCGCCTGGCCAATCCCGCCTGGTCCACCCGGGCCATCGAGGCCTTCCAGAACGCAGCCCGCCTCCGCCCCGCAGCCGCTGAGCCTTGGGTTCAGATGGGGGAGCTATACCAGCGCAAGGGTTTCAAGGCGAACGCCCAGGCCTGCTACCGAAAGGCGCTGGAACTTGATCCCTCGATTCCCGTGCCCGCAGGGCTGGACCTTTTCCTTGGTGAGACCGATCCTGGATCGAATTCCATCCTGGGTCGCTTCAAGGCCATCATTTCCCGCCCGGAAAAACGATCTTAAGTCTCTTGGAGTAAGCCATGACCCAGCCTGATCCCCCCGTACTGGACGCCAACACTCTGGATCAGCTTCTGGCCCTGGATGACGGGGGGCTTGGCCTCTTTCTGGAGATGTTCGAACTTTTCAAGGAGGATACGCCTGGGCGTATCGACTCCATGGGTCCCCTGCTGGAGGCTGGGGATCTTGGGGAACTGGCCGATGTCGCCCACGCCATCAAGGGCGCCGCCAGCACCATGGGGGCCATGCGACTCCGGGTCGCGGCAGCCGCAGTGGAGGCATCCGGGCGCAAGGGGGAAGCCGGGACGGACTTCCAGGGGATGCTCGAGCGTATCCGGCGCGAGTACGCAGAAGTCATCCAGGCCATGGACGATTTCCGGAAATCCAAGGAAGGCTGAGCCGCCTTCCTGACGCCATTCCTGCCTGAAAACCTACTTCCCCCGATTGGTGGTGCGGGCGTGGCTCAGGGTGCTCCGGACAGGCTTGGTGCTGGCCTTCACCTTGGGCATGGGAGCCTTGGCTTCGGTCCGGCTTCCCTGCTGGCGGGCTTCGGCTTCGGCGGGCTTGTGGGTGCTCAGGGTTTTCAGGAGATCGGGGACAAGGATGGGTTTGGGGTTCGACATGGCTCCATCGTACCCCCATGGGGCCCTATCCCTCACCCTTTTCTCACCAAGCGGATTCCCGTGGGTTCGATCGAGACTTCCTTGTTCTTGTAGAGGGTTCCCAGGGCTTGCTTGAAGGCCTTTTTGCTCACGCCAAAGAGATCGTAGATCAGCTTGGGCTCGCTCTTGTCGGTGACGGCCAGGAAGCCCCCCCTGCGGGTCAAGGCGTCCAGGATGCTCTGGCCGACGGCATCAGCCTTCGCATAGCCTGGTGCCGTTAGCGAGATGTTCAGCTTGTGGTCCGGTCGCAGTGCCTTGATGTAACCCTCGCGGACATCTCCACGCCGCAGGCTGCCGAAGATCTCATTCTGGTGGACCAGGCCCCAGTGACGGTGGTTGACGATCACCCGCATGCCCAGATCCGTGGGGTCGGCCACCAGGATGCTGACCTTTTCGCCGGGCCAGAAGCCGTCGGCCTCGTCGGTCAGGAAGTCGTTCAGGCGCGCCGAGGCGGCCTCCCGGCCATCCGGATCCTGGATGAGCATCACCAGGATCTTCTTGCCCTCGACAATCATGTGCTTCTGGTCCCGCCGGACCTCAGCCCAGGGCAGGAGCAGGTCCTTGGGAAGGCCCCAGTCCAGGAAGGCCCCTGCGCCCTTGACCGCCACGATCTTCAGAAAGGCGACCTCCCCCACCTGGGCCTTGGGGACGCGGGTGGTGGCCATCAGGCGATCCGTGGCGTCGTGGTAGACAAAGACCTTGAGGATCTGGCCGGGCTCGGTGCCCGGCGGAACCTCTCCGCTGGGCAGGGGGATCTCGCCCAGTTTGCCGCCGTCGAGCATGGCGCCGAGGGGCGAAACACTGAGAAGGGGGAGTTCGTTCAGAATGCCGGGGGTAGCCATGGGAGCGCCGAAAAGAAAAGAGGTTGGGAGGCCTGAAGCCATCCGTATCCCGGGGGCCTTCGCCTAGGGTATCGCGTCAGTCCCTCTCCAGAAACAGAAACGCCCCGCGGCTGCGGGGCGCTGATCTGGGGCGGCTGAAGGGACTCCCCTCCGCGCCCGCGGGCGCTCCGGGCCGCGCGAAATGCAGGGCCGGGCCTGACCGCCTCTGTCAGTCCTCCGGACTGCCAGAGGCTGGCCCTACCGCCCAGCATTTCAGCGATTTCGAGTCCCATCAGCCTCCTGGATGAAACAAGAACGCCCCGCAGATGCGGGGCGCAGATCTGGGGCGGCTGAAGGGACTCCCCTCCGCGCCCGCGGGCGCTCCAGGCCGCGCGAAATGCAGGGCCGGGCCTGACCGCTTCTGTCAGTCCCCCGGACTGCCAGAGGCTGGCCCTACCGCCCAGCATTTCAGCGATTTCGAGTCCCATCAGCCTCCTGGATGAAATGAGAACGCCCCGCAGATGCGGGGCGCAGATCTGGGGCGGCTGAAGGGACTCGAACCCTCGACACCTGGAATCACAATCCAGTGCTCTAACCAACTGAACTACAGCCGCCGTAGAGCTCATCAGCTTAGCGTGGATTCCCCCGAATGACCAGTGGAAACCTTTTGGTGGGTGGCATCATGTCAACAGGGACCGGGGCTCCGGCATTTCACAGAGGAACCTATGAAGCATCAGGTCAAACAGGTCGTCGGCCTTTCGTTCTTCGCTTCGGCGTGCATGGCGGTGGGCATGGGGCTCAGCCATGGCTGGGTCGCTCAGGCGCAGGAAGAGAAGCCCATCGCGGTGAGCGCGAGGGGCTTCGAGGGGCTGCCCCCCATTGCGGAAGTGGCGGAGAAGCTCAATCCGGCCGTTGTCGCCATCACCAACACCAGCATCATCAAGGGGCAGGCCCAGGGCGGCAGCCCCTTCGGGCAGGAATCCCCCTTCGACTGGTTCTTTGGCCCCAATCAGCGTCGCCGTGCGCCGGGTGCTGAAGAGGAGCAGCGGGTCCAGGGAGGCGGTTCCGGGGTGATCATCTCCTCCGATGGCGAAATCCTGACTAATTACCATGTGATCGAAGGGATCCGGGGCGGCGAGGCCAAGATCGAGGTCAAGACCGCTGACGGCCGTTCCTATCCCGCCACCATCCTGGGCAAGGACAAGGAACTGGATATCGCGCTCGTGAAGATCGATGCCCACCACCTGCCCTTCGCGGAACTGGGGGATTCGGAATCCTCCCGCATCGGCGAATGGGTGGTGGCCATCGGCAATCCCCTGGGCCTCGATCACACCGTCACCCAGGGCATCATTTCAGCCAAGGGGCGCAGCGGGCGTCTCCTCGGCGCCGGTAGCGGCCTGGAGTCCTTCATTCAGACCGACGCTGCCATCAATCGGGGCAACTCCGGCGGCCCCCTCCTGAACCTCAAGGGCCAGGTCATCGGCATCAACACCGCCATCAATCCCGCAGGTCAGAACATCGGTTTCGCGGTCCCCATCAATATGGTCAAGCGGATCATCAAGGACCTGCGCTCGGGCAAGCCCGTCAGCCGCGGCTACCTCGGAGTCACCCCTCAGGAGCTCGACAAGGCTTTCCAGGACAGCCTGGGGGTCAGGGATGGTGTGGTGATCGGGGACGTGCAGCGGGGCCAGGCCGCTGACAAGGCTGGTGTCCAGCGTCTGGACGTCATCACCTCGGTGGACGGCCAGAAGATCAAGAGCCCCGATGACCTGATTGCCGCCATCGCCAGTCGCCGGGCCGGAGAAACCGTGAAGCTGGGCATCATCCGTGACGGCAAGTCCAAGGAAGTCCCGGTGCTGCTCGGTGATCGAAAAACCATCAGCGCGAGTGCCACTGCGGAAGGGGACGACTCTGATGATTCCGCCCCTCAGCGTGAGGAGTCCGATGGCCGCAGTGTGAACCTGGAAAAGACCTATGGCTTCAAGGTCGAGGCCCTGAGCCCCGCCAACCGTCACCAGTTCGGGATCGAAGAGGACCGCAAGGGGGTGGTGGTGACCTACGTAAGCCCCCGCTCTCCCGCCGCAGACCTGCGGGGTTTCGCTCCGGGCATCATCGTCTCCGCCGTGGGCACCAAGAACATCGAAGGCATCAAGGACTTCCAGGCCGAGGTCAAGAAGGCCAATGGGCGCCCCCTGCTGCTGCTGCTTCGCAGTCCCAGAGGAGCGGGACAGACCACCGTGGCCGTGGCCCCCCGCTAATTTCCTGCTCCTTCCGCCGCCGGGCTTCTCGCCCGGCGGTTTTCTTTATCTCCACCTAGGTTTCCAGGGCGTCGCTTCGTATAGACTGAAAGCCTCTTACCAAGGATCAATCATGGGTCAGCGCCTCCTCGTCGTCGACAATGACAGGGCATTCCTGGATGAACACAAAGCCGCGCTGGAGGCCGCTTTCGAGGTGGATTACCTGTCCGCCACCGATTCGGCCATGCCCCGTCTGGAGATGGGCGGGGTAGCGGCAGTCCTCATTTGCGTGGAAGTCTCCGAGAACAAAGGCTATGCCCTCTGTTCGGCCATCCGTCGCAGTCCGGCGCTCCAGGATCTGAAGATCATCCTCATCAGCGCCCGGGCCACCGAGGAAGAATATGCCCGGCACCAGAGCCTCAAGGGCCATGCGGATCTCTATCTGCACAAGCCGCTGGATCCTGTCTCCCTGGTGGCCAGCCTTGCTCCCTTCGTGCCGGCCCGGGTCAGTGGGCCGGATGACCTGCTGGACGATCTAGAGGGGGCGGACCTCGGAGAAGAGTGGCTAGAGAGCCTCAAGACTGAATTGGAAGTGGACTTCACCTCCCTGCCTGAGCCGAGCCCGGCCTTGGAACCCGCCACGACCCGTATCCTGCCGGATGCCACGCTGGAGGCGAGAGTCCTGGAATTGGAAGCCCTTCTGCGGGAACGCGAAGCCCTTCTGGACGCTAAGACCCAGGAATTGTCGGGCTCCAATGGCCGGTCCGGGGATCTTGACCGCCTGCAATTCCTGGAGGGAGCCCACGCCGCCGCGGAGGAGGAGCTGACCCGGGTGCGGGAAAGCCTGGCACTTAGCCAGGAAAGGGTCCTGGCTCTAGAGGGTCAGGTCCAGTCCACCGGGGGCTCAGAGGATCAGGAACGGGAACTGAGGCTCCTGAGGCAGGATGTGGCCGGGCTTGAAGGGACACTCCGGGGGCAGCGCCGGGAGTTGGCGGAACAGGGCATGCGCCTCCAGGACTTGGAGAAGGAGTCCCTGGAACTCAATGCGCGCACCGCCGTTGCGGAAAATCGTGTCGTCGAACTCGAGAATGGCCTGAACGCCATGCGGGAAGAGGCCGAGGGCCTCCAGCGGGAGCTTGAGGCGACCCGGAACCTGCTCCAGGAAAAGGGAGAGCTCGCCGCTCAGGCCGAGCTCCGGGCGGATGAACAGGAACTCAGGGCCGCTGAACTCAAGGAAAAGCTGGAGCAGTCGGAAGCAGAACGGGAGGTCTTCCGGACGGATCTGGAGGCCTGCCAGGCTCGGCTTGCGGAGGCTGAAACGGAGCTGGCGGAGAAGTCCACCCTGGCTCTGCGGCAGGAACAGGAACTGGCTGCCCTGGGCGAACAGTTCGAAGCCGCCCGCTCCACCCGGGACCGCCAGGCTGAGGAACTGGTCGAGCTCCGCAGCAATCTGGAGGCCATGGAGTCCACGCTTCTGACCCGCCTCCAGGAACTGGAGAACCTCAGTTCCGAAAGAGATCAGGCGCTGTTCCGTTGTGTCGAGCTGGAAGAGCGCGTGACTCGGGAGGCCCAGGAGAGCGAAGCCCAGCGCATGGAGCTCCTGGCTGGCATCGACGAGCGTGAGTCGGTCATCTCCCGGACCAGGGCCGCGGTTACGGATCTGGAGGCCCAGGTTTCGAGTCTGGAGAGCGAGAAACGGGACCTGGATGGTCTCCTCAATGAGCGCACCGCCAGACTCGACTCCCTCACGGAAGTCATTGCCGATCTTGAGGCAGGGATTCGCAGGGCCTCGGATCTCACCCGACCCTTCTGATGGATGTTTTAACCCTGTTTGCAACCATCCTGCTGATTTTCGCCACAGCGTTCTTCGTGCTGGCCGAATTCGCGGCGGTGAGGGTTCGCTCCACCCAGCTGGAGGCCCTGGCTTCGGAGGAGCCCCGGGCCCAGCTGGCCCTGGAAGTCCACCATCATCTTGACCTTCATCTCTCCAGCATCCAGGTGGCGATCACCCTGTTGACCATTACCCTGGGTGCGGTGGGCGAGGGAGTCTTCATCGAGGGGTTCCGTGCCCTCTTTCATCGCCTCCCCTGGCCCCACCTTGGTCTGGTGCTCGGGTCCGTCCTGGGGCTTCTGGTCATCACCCTCCTCCAGGTCGTCCTGGCAGAACTCCTGCCCCGGAGCTTCGCCCTGCGGGCCACCACGGCCTGGGCTCTCCGGACCGCCCGCCCCCTTCTGTACTGGTCCAGGCTCATCCGACCTGTCACCTGGGTGCTGGTCCACCTGACACACCTCATGGAGCGGCTCCTCGGAGTCAGTCCAGAAGAGGCCCAGGTGGAGGAACATGCGCCCACGGAGGAAGAGTTCAAACACATGCTCTTCAAGAGTCAGGCCCAGGGCAGCCTGGAGTTGAGCCGCAAAGAACTCATCGAGAACGTCTTCAATTTTTCCAAACGCAATATCAAGGAAGTCTCCATTCCGCGTGCCCAGGTGGTCTTCTTCGACCTCCATCGGCCCCAGGCTGACAACCTGCGCTTGGCCCGGCTCTGCCCCCATACCCGCATTCCCCTGGTGGATGGCGATCTGGATCACGTGGTCGGGGTCATTCACCTCAAGGAACTGCTCTGGGCCCTGAACGACCAGGGAGACCAGCTGGACCTCCGCTCGCTGGCGCGCCCGGCCTTCTTCGTTCCTGAGATGCGCCTTATTCAGGACCTGCTTCTGGACTTCCAGAGGGAGAAGCAGCATCTGGCCCTGGTGGTGAACGAGCACGGGGGCATCGATGGCATCGTGACCCTTGAGGATGTGCTGGAAGAACTGGTGGGGGAGATCCAGGACGAATTCGACCGTGAAGTCATCAACCTCAAGAAGACCCGGGGTGGGGCCTGGCTGGCCCAGGGCAATGTGACCCTGGAACAGCTGGAGGATCACCTGGACCTGAAGATCGAAGTCGAGGCCGGGAGTGTCAGCCTGGGGGGCTACTTCCAGGAGGAGCTGGGTCGCATCCTCAAGGTGGGGGATGAGTTGAAGATCCAGGGCTGGCGGGTAAGAGTCCTGGAAATGCGGGGCATGGCTCCCCGGAAGTTCCTGCTGCGCCCCCCGGAAAGCACGCTCATGACCGAATATGAGGGGGAGGAAGAGGCTTGAAGCGACTGGAAGCCTTCATTCTTGCGGCTGGCCTCGGCACCCGCATGGGGCCCCTCTCCCGGGTCCTGCCCAAGCCCGCCTGGCCCCTGGGGGGGAGGCCCCTGCTTCTCTGGGGGGCGGACGCCTTCCGTCGGGCCGGCTTGATGGGTGTGGGGTGCAATGTCCACCATCTCGGGGAGCTCATGACAGGGCTGGTGGCCCAGGAGGTCGAGGTCTTCCCAGAGCCCGAACTCCTGGGGAGCGCCGGGGGCCTGCTTCATGCCCGGGGGCGCTGTGCCGACCCCCTTGCGGTCTGGAATGGGGATGCCATCGCGGATGTGCCCTGGCCTGCTTTCATGGCGGAGCACCGCAAGCGGGGGGCTGAGCTGAGCTGGCTCCTGGTACCCCATCCCGGCGGTCCTTGGAATCCCCTGTGGCTGGGCGAGGATGGCCGCATCCTCCCCAAGGGGCAGACCGGAAAAGGTCCCTACCACTTTACCGGTGCGAGCCTGTGGGGGGCCGGAGCCCTGGCCCTGCTTCCCGACCGGCCCTCTGACACCAAGGCCGATATCCTGCCCCACCTTCAGCACCATGCGGGCATCGTGGTGGAGCCCTTCCCCTGGATCGAAGTCGGCACCCCGGACCAGCTCATCGAGGCCGCCGCCCAACTGGCTCCCGAAGGGGAGGGCAGGGTAAGTGGATGCTATCTCCACCCCACGGCCTCCTCGGAGGCCCGCCTCCGGCGCTGTGTCCTGGGGCCCGGCGTTCACCTGGGTCCCGAAGTCATGGACGGGGATGCCCTCTGGTTTATGGAGGAGGGACACCTGAGGCGGGTGGGGCTAGACTGATCCCATGGATCAGAGACTGCAGGACGCCCTTGATCGCTGGGATTGTCGCGAGCCCCAGGCCCTTTCGGGGGATGCCGGGGCCCGGCAGTATTTCCGGGTCCGGCACCCCCATCTGGGCACGGCCTTGGTGGTGCTCTACCCTCCAGCGCCGGAACCGAGTGCGGCTGACGGCTACTACGATTTCCGGGCGCTCCAGGCCTACCTGGACCCTGTGATCCGCGTGGCCACCATCATCCAGCACCATGACGAAAGCCGGACCATGCTCATGGAGGACCTGGGGGACGAGACCCTGGAGCGCCGCCTGATGGTCCATCCCGAGGAGGAAAAGCATTGGGTCGGCATTGTGGCCCTGCAGCTGGCCTCGTGGGTGGGGCTGCTTACGGAGGGCGCCCCTTCCCGGGCCTTCTTCATGCTGCGCGCCTTCGACCAGCCCAAGCTCCAGTTCGAGTGGGACTATTGCCGCACCAATTTCTTCCAGGACTTTCTTCAGAAGGATCCTCCCCGCTGGCTGGATCGCCTCATGGAGGAGATCCACCACACCCTGGAGCCCCGGGCTCGCTTCCTGGCCCATCGGGACTTTCATGTCCGCAACCTCATGGTCCAGGGGGAGCGTCTGGTGACCCTGGACTTCCAGGATGCGCGGAAGGGTGCGGCCACCTACGACCTGGCTTCCATCCTATTCGATGGCTATTGGGACTGGTCCGAAGAGGCCAGGGCCATTCTGGTGGGCAGGGTCCGGGAGGAACTGGGCTGGTCCGAGACGCTCCTCTGGGAAGAACTGAATCTCAGCGCCCTGCAGCGCAACTTCAAGGCCCTGGGCACCTTCGGGCACCAGGTCGTCCACAAGAAGAAGGCCTATTTCGCCCCAGCCATCCCTCGCACCCTGCGCCACATCATCGGACACTTCCACCGCATTCATCACGGGGAAGGGGTGCTGCAGGCCGAGAACTGGCTGAGGTTGGCGGAGCGAAGACTGATGGAAAGATGAGCATGCCCGTTAACCTCCAGGAGGGGCCGACACCTTCGGGTTCAGACGGTACGGGAAGTGCCCAGGGCTCGCTGCCCATCCAGATGAGCCCAGCAGAAGTCGAGTTGTTCACGGAATCCCTTCGGGGGGTACGCCGCTACTTTGAGTACGGTACCGGTGGAAGCACGACCTTGGCCTTCAGGCTGCTTCAGGAGGCGCAGGCAGATCCCGCAATTTATGGCGTCGATACGAGTGCTGCGTGGATTGAGCTGGTTTCCGGCACCCTGGATCATCACGATCAGGTTCACCTTGAGCACATCGACCTCGGCCCGGTCGGAGACTGGGGCTATCCGGTCAACCGAAGGCCACGGCCCATCGCATGGAGACGCTATCCCACGGCGATCAGGAAGGTTCCCCAGCCGGAGACCCTCAATCTGGTTCTCATCGATGGCCGCTTCCGAGTCGCCTGCTTTATCCAGGCCCTACTGGCCTGTGCGACGGGGACCACCATTCTCGTTCATGACTACCGTGATCGCCCGGGCTATCAGGTCATGGAATCCTGGGCTGAGAAGGTGCGTTCGGTGGAGTCTCTGGCGGTTTTCCGCAAGGGGGAACTCACCTGGCGGGATCGCCTTCGTCTTCATGCCGCTTTCTGTAAATTCTGGATAATTCTGCAGTGAACCCAGGCTGGGCGTGGTCTCCCGGCCTGGGTTCCTGATGGTCGCTTGTCGAGGATTCCTACTCGTTCCGCTTGCTCCAGGCCACGGTATCCGTGCGCCACTCCGCCAGAGAGGCGGCATCGGCCGGGTCGATCTGACCCTTCTCCTGGGCCTTGCTGGCCAGTTCCTCAAAGGTGGCGAGCACCCGAAGGGGCACCTGGGCGGCCTTGAAGGTGGCATCGGCTTGGGGGAGGCCGTAGCTGAAGAGGGCCAGGACTTCCAGAACCTCGGCGTCCTCGTGGCGCAGGGCCTCCACACACTTCACGCTGCTGCCGCCGGTGCTGATGAGATCCTCGATGAGCACGACCCGATGCTTGTCGGCGTGGGGGCCTTCCACCTGGCGGCCCATGCCGTGCTTCTTGGGCTCGGGGCGGACATAGGACAGCGGGAGCTTGAGCCGATCCGCCACCAGGGAGGCCCAGGGGATGCCGGCGGTGCTGGTGCCCGCAATGAGGGTGGGATTCTTTTCCGCCGCCCGCTGGGCCAGGGCTTCGGCGATGGCGGAGCGCAGCTCGGGGAAGCCCAGGAGCTGGCGATTGTCGCAGTAGATGGGGGCCTTGAGCCCGCTGGCCCAGGTGAAGGGGCTCTTGGGGGAAAGCCTCACCGCGCCTGCGTCCAGAAGTCCAGCGGCCAGATCCAGGTTCGTCATCGTTGCTCCATGTCGTGGAGGGATAGTGTAAGGCCAGGGCCGGGGCAGGACCATGATGCTCGGCATGCCCTATATCGCCTTGCTATATTGGAGGGTTCAGAGGGCCGCGCTCGGGCGGTCGTTCTGTTTTCTTGGAAGCCCCATGCCCCTGATCCGTCGACTGTTCGTTGAGAAGAAGCCTGAGTTCGCCGTGGAGGCCCGCCATATCCTCCACGACCTGCGGGACAACCTGGGGATCAAGGCCCTGGAGGACCTGCGCCTCATCGTGCGCTACGACGTGGAAGGCCTGGGGGATGCCGAGTTCGAGGCCGCCCTTTGGACGGTCTTCGCCGAGCCTCCGGTGGATGTGCTCTTCGACGAGCAGCTTCCCCTCGCGGCCAACGAGTGCGCCCTGGCGGTGGAGTACCTTCCCGGACAGTACGACCAGCGGGCCGACAGCGCGGCCCAGTGTCTTCAGCTCCTTTCCCATGGCCTTCGGCCCACTGTGGCCTGCGCCCGGGTCTACGTGCTGAAGGGTGCCCTGGATGCCGAAACGGTGGCCAGGGTTCGCGGCTACCTGGTGAATCCGGTGGACAGCCGGGAGGCCGCTGCCGCCAAGCCTGCGACCCTCAACCCCGCCCTTCCCGCGCCTGAAGAGGTGAAGGTCATGGTGGGCTTCAACGGGGCCGACGAGGCCCTGCTCCTGGAGCTCCAGGGTCAGCTGGGCATGGCCATGACCCTGGCGGATCTGAAGCACACCCAGGCCTACTTCCGGGACGAAGAGCGCCGCGAGCCCACCGAAACCGAGCTGCGCCTCCTGGATACCTACTGGTCCGACCATTGCCGTCACACCACCTTCCTCACCGAGCTGGAGAAGGTCACCATCGAGGACGGTCCCTTCTCCGGGCCCATCGCCAAGGCCTTCATGGACTACCGGAGCCTGCGTCGCCAGGTCTTCGGTGAGCGCATCTCCGAGAAGCCCGAGTGCCTGATGGACATCGCCCTGCTGCCCATGCGCGTCATGCGTCAGGCCGGCAAGCTCGACGACCAGGAGCAGACCAGCGAGATCAACGCCTGTTCCGTGGTGGTGGACATCGATAACACCGCCGCCCCCGAGGGCCACGAAGAGTGGCTCCTCATGTTCAAGAACGAGACCCACAACCACCCCACCGAGATTGAGCCCTTCGGCGGGGCCGCCACCTGCCTGGGCGGCGCCATCCGGGATCCCCTCTCCGGCCGGGCCTACGTCTACCACTCCATGCGGGTGACGGGCAGCGGCGATCCCCGTGTCCCCGTGAAGGACACCCTGGCTGGCAAGCTGCCCCAGCGCAAGATCACCACCGAGGCCGCTGCGGGCTTCGCCTCCTATGGCAACCAGATCGGCCTCTGCACGGGTCAGGTCCAGGAGTACTACGACGCGGGATACGTCGCCAAGCGCATGGAGATCGGCGCCGTCGTGGGTGCGGTGCCGAGGGCCCAGGTGCGGCGCGAGGAACCGGTCACCGGCGACCGGATCGTCCTGGTGGGCGGACGCACGGGTCGGGATGGCATCGGGGGCGCCACCGGCAGCTCCAAGACCCACACCGAGGAAAGCATCGAGAGCTGCGGCGCCGAGGTCCAGAAGGGCGACGCCCCCATGGAGCGCAAGCTCCAGCGCCTCTTCCGCAAGCCCGAATTCAGCCGTTTGGTCAAGAAGTGCAACGACTTTGGCGCGGGTGGCATCTCGGTGGCCATCGGTGAGCTGGCGGACGGCCTGACCATCAACCTGGATGTGGTCCCCAAGAAATACGAGGGTCTCAATGGCACCGAGCTGGCCATTGCCGAAAGCCAGGAGCGCATGGCCCTGGTGGTGGAGCCCAAGGATGTGGACGCCGTGCTGGCTCTGGCGGCCCAGGAGAACCTGGAGGCTGTGGTGGTGGCGGAAGTCACGGAGGAGAAGCGCCTGCGCATGAGTTGGCGGGGCCAGCCCATCGCCGATCTCTCCCGGGCCTTCCTGGATACCAACGGCGCCCCCCAGCGCACCCAGGCCCGGATTGCGGCTCCTACTGCCACCTCACCCTTCAAGTCACGGAAGGTGGAAGCCTCCGATCTGGCTAAGCGGTGGCTGTCCTCCCTGGGCGAACTCAACACCTGCTCCCAGCGGGGCCTGGTGGAGAAGTTCGATAGCACCATCGGCGCCGCTTCAGTGTTGGTGCCCTTCGGCGGCAAGACCCGCCGCACCCCTGCCGAAAGCATGGTGGCCAAGTTCCCGGTGCTTGGGGGCGAAACCCGCAGCGCCAGCGCCATGAGCCACGGTTTCCTTCCGGAGGTGGCCAAGTGGAGCCCCTTCCACGGCGCGGTCTGGGCCCATGTCCAGGCAGCCGCTCGGCTGGTGGCCGTGGGTGCTGACCCCAGCCGCCTCCGCTACACCCTTCAGGAATACTTCGGCAAGCCCGCCGGGGACCCGGTGCGCTGGGGTTCCCCCCTGGCGGCGCTGCTGGGCGCCCTCCAGGCCGAGCTGGAGCTGGAGACCCCCGCCATCGGTGGCAAGGACAGCATGTCCGGCACCTTCAAGGACCTGGACGTCCCCCCCACCCTGGTGGCCTTCGCGGTGGATGTGGTGAAGGCCGACCAGGTCATCAGCCCCGAGTTCAAGGGTGTGGGCCACGACGTGATCCTTCTGGAACTGCCCCGCACCACCGAGGAACTTCCGGACTGGTCCGCCCTGCGCGCCCTCTATGCCCGCCTGGGCCAGCTGATCCGGGAAGGCCGCATCCTTTCCGCCAAGGTCGTGGGCATGGATGGTCTGGCCCCGGCTCTGTCCATCATGGCCTTCGGCAACGGCCTGGGCCTGGAGCTGGACGAGGAGCGGGAAGCCGCTTCCTGGTTCCAGCCCCTCCCGGGCTCCTTCGTGGTGGAAGTCCCCGCCTCCCAACGGGCCGATCTCCTCTTCATCGACCTGGATTGGGCCCTTCTGGGGCGGACCACCCTTGAGCCCTCGATCCGTCTCGGTGAGACGGTCCTGGACCTGGCCAAGGCTCAGGAGGCCTGGGAAGCCCCCCTGGAGGGGATCTTCCCGACTACCGATGCCGAGGAAACCCCTGCGGCCCTGCCCGCCTTCGCCCCCGTGGCCGCCACCGAGCGCAAGGCCCCGGCCATCAAGGTGGCCCGTCCCCGGGTGGTCATCACGGCCTTCCCCGGCACCAACTGCGAGTACGACTGCGCCCAGGCCTTCGAGCGGGCGGGAGCCCTCACGGAAACCGTGGTCTTC